>DBVV01000008.1:0-25335 GCA_002308795.1 Mageeibacillus sp. UBA1255
CATGAAAGGCTGTCCTTTATATCCTTAGCCGCGGACTTGCCGCCTGCTCCAAGACACTGTGTTATTATAACGGCGCGCTTGCCGAACATCTCGCCTGTGGGTCCGAACGGGAGCTATGGGTCACTTTTTCTTTTTATAGTCCTCGATAGCCGCCTGAATAGCCTCCTCCGCCAGCACGGAGCAGTGCATTTTATAATCCGGCAGACCGTCAAGCGCCTCCGCTACGGCCTTGTTGGTCAGCTTTTTAACTTCGCTGACAGGCTGTCCCTTGATCAGTTCCGTCGCCATCGAGCTGGAGGCAATCGCGCTTCCGCAGCCGAATGTCTCGAATTTCACGTCGACAACGATCCCGTCTTCGATCTTCAGGTACATTTTCATGATGTCTCCGCATTTTGCGTTGCCAACTTCGCCGATCCCGTTTGCGTCTTCGATCACGCCTACGTTGCGCGGGTTGCGGAAATGGTCCATAACTTTTTCACTGTAAAGTGCCATTCTGATCGTCCTCCTATAATATAAATTTTTTCTTTCCTGCCATAAGATCTCTCCAGATAGGTGAGAAGCCGCGAAGGTATTCGACAACTTCTCCGACCGCCCGGATGATGCTGTCTATCTCAGCTTCGGTCACGTCTTCTCCGATGCTGAGCCTTAAAGAGCCGTGGGCAACGTCGTGTACTCTGCCTATCGCCAGCAGAACGTGGCTCGGGTCCAGCGAGCCGGACGTACACGCGCTTCCCGACGAAGCACAGATCCCTTTATCGTCAAGCAGCAGAAGGAGTGATTCGCCTTCGATCCCTTCGAAACAGAAGTTCACGTTCCCCGGGAGCCTCTTTGTTTCGTCTCCGTTGAGCGCCGAATGCGGTATCTGTTTAAGGCCTCTTATCAGCCTGTCACGCATTATTGCCATATGAGCGGCATTTTCGGGCATTGACGATATCGATTCTTTTAAGGCCGCTGCCATTGCGGCGATCCCGGGCACGTTTTCTGTGCCGGCGCGCTTGCCCCGCTCCTGCGCTCCGCCCTCGATCAGGTTGGTAAGTTTAACGCCTTTTTTAGCGTAAAGGAAACCCGTTCCTTTCGGGCCGTGGAATTTATGCGCCGAAGCCGAGAGAAGATCGATATTATCGTCAACGACGTTTACCGGTATGTGTCCGATCGCCTGTACGGCATCGGTGTGGAAAAGTACTTTTCTTGCCCTGCATATCGCTCCGATCTCGCGGATAGGCTGGACCGTGCCGATCTCATTGTTCGCGTACATTATCGTAACGAGACACGTATCGTCGCGGATCGCCTCCATTACTTCCGACGGGTCAACGATCCCGTTTTCGTGTACGTCCAGCAGTGTTATTTTGAATCCTTCTTTTTTCAGTGCTTCTAACGTGTGCAGTACGGCGTGGTGTTCGAAAGCCGATGACACGATGTGCATCTTTCCTTTCGCCCTGCCCGCCTCAGCCGCTGACCTGATGGCCTGGTTATCTGCCTCGCTTCCGCCTGACGTAAAGACGATCTCTCTCGGCGTCGCACCGATCAGGCCGGCAACGTCTTCGCGTGCCTTTTCGAGGATCTCCTTTGCCTTCTGTCCGTGTGAATAAAGACTGGAAGGATTGCCCCAGCCCTCTTTCATAATAGAAAACATTGTATCGAGCGCCAGATCACTCATCTTTGTTGTTGCAGCATTGTCTGCATAAATCATACTTCACAGCCCTCCCTTTAAGCGAGCGTAGGCGTATTATAATCCAATCCACCTACTATGTCAATAGGTAATTTGAAAATAGTTCTGTTCGCATATTCCAAACAGGAAAAGAGCCTTCCAAACGTAACGGCTTGATTTACCTATTCACCTACGGTATAATAGGGGAGAACGACCTAAAGAAGGCTGATCAGGGAGGGATGTCTGATGATTTCAACAAGAGGACGGTACGCGGTACGCGTAATGATCGATCTGGCCGAAAACGAGAACGGACGGTACATACCGCTTAAAGATATTGCCGCCAGACAGGAGATATCGAAGAAATATCTGGAGATCATAGTAAAGGATATGGTCGGAGGCGGCCTGCTCACCGGAACAAGCGGCAAAGGCGGAGGATACAAACTTTGCCGGAAGCCGGAGGAATATACGATAGGCGAGATCCTCGAACTGATGGAGGGGTCAATGGCGACGGTCGCCTGCCTGGCAGACGGTGCCGCGCCCTGTCCGCGGGCAAAAGCGTGCGAAACACTTCCGCTGTGGTTAGAATATGATAAAATGACGCACGACTTTTTCTACAGCAAACACCTGAGCGACTTTGTTAACAAGGGCAGGCCGATGGCCTGATGAATGCGCCCGGATCACACGCGAAACGCTGTCGGTAAAAATGGGTATCTGCGCTATTGAGCAAACCGCGGAGGCGTGATATAATTTGACCCGGGCGAAACGCCGATCAAATGCGAAGCGAGGTTTTACGGTTATGATCAGATTCGGCACAGGCGGATGGAGAGCTATCATCGGAGACGACTTCATCAAATCAAATATTTGTCTGCTTGCGCAGGCGATCGCGTGCGATATGAAAGGCGAGGAGAAGGCCAGAGGGATCGTTATCGGATACGACCGCCGGTTCTTATCCGAGACCGCAGCTGTATGGGCTGCGGAAGTTTTCGCGGGAAATGGCATAAAGGTCCATTTTATCAACAAGATCGCACCTACTCCGCTTATAATGTTCAGCGTACGCACTCTGGGCACGAAATACGGCATGGCGATCACCGCGAGCCATAACCCTGCGGCATACAACGGGATCAAGATATTCACCGAAGGCGGGCGTGACGCCGGAGAAGAAGTCACGAAAAAGCTCGAAAAGATCATTGACTCCGCTCCGGAAGTGCAGTCGATGCCGTTCAGGAACGGAGAAGACGCCGGGCTGATCGTAAACTGCGCGACACAAAACGCATATATCGACAGTATCATCAGTATGGTAAATATGGACGCCATACGCGAGAAGAACCTTAAGATCCTGCTCGATCCGATGTTCGGTGTGAGCCGCACGTCGCTTATGACGATATTGATGACCGCACGCTGCGACGTCGAACTGATACACGACAGGCGCGACCCGCTTTTCGGCGGAAGATTACCGGCGCCAACGGAGAAGACGCTGCTGAGCCTGATCAACGACGTTGTCGAGCAGGGGTACGATCTGGGTATCGCGACAGACGGCGACGCAGACAGGATCGGTATCATTGACGACCGCGGCCAATTCATCCATCCGAACAATATCCTCGTGCTGCTTTACTATTATATGCTGAAATACAAAGGCTGGAAGGGCGACGCCGTAAGAAATATTGCCACCACCGAGCTGCTGGATAAGATCGCCGCAGATTTCGGATTCGTCTGCCACGAAGTGCCGGTAGGTTTCAAACACGTCTCTGCTGCGATCGAAAAATATGACGCACTTATCGGCGGAGAATCGAGCGGCGGCCTCACGATACGCGGTCACATCCCCGGGAAAGACGGGATATTCGCCGCGGCGCTGCTGGTAGAGATGCTGTCGGTAACAGGTAAAAAGATGTCGGAAATGCTCGACGAGATATTCGAACGCTACGGAAAAGCAGAAATGGCGGAATTTGACACGCGCTTCTCGCCCGAGAAAAAAGCAGAACTTCAGCACTGCCTGTTCGAGGACAAATTCATACCGGATCTCAGTACGGCCGGTGTCAACATCTCTGAATCCAACTATATGGACGGCGTTAAATTCCGCTTCGCAGGCGGAGGCTGGATGATCGTCCGCTTCTCCGGGACCGAGCCGCTGCTGCGTATTTTCTGCGAAGCAGAAGACCGCGAAAAAGCACAGAAGATCATTGACTGCACGGCAGCGCAGCTTGGTCTCTGATAAAGCGCGGACGGAACGGAGAACGCTTAATGCAGACAAATAAACAAACGTCAGAAAGCTTTTTATTGAGCGCGCTGCTCTCGTTTTCGGGAGGACTTCAGGACGCTTATACGTACAATATGAGAGGCGGCGTTTTTGCCAACGCCCAGACCGGAAACGTGGTGCTGATGAGCCAGAACCTGATGCAGGGAAACTGGGGCAAAGGCCTGCAGTATCTGTTTCCGCTGATCGCGTTCGCCGCAGGTATTTTTCTTGCCGAGACTATAGAGAGCAGATTCAAAAACAGCGAAAAGATCCACTGGAGGCAGATAATCGTTGCCGTCGAGATCGTTATGCTGATCGCCGTCGGTTTCCTGCCGCCTGCGGTCAATATGATCGCGAGCATTCTGGTTTCTTTTTCCTGTGCGATGCAGGTTCAGACCTTCAGAACGGTACACGGGTTCGAATACGCGAGCACGATGTGCATCGGAAATTTGAGGAGCGGTACCGCGAGCCTGTCACATTTCGTCAGGACTAAAGAAAAAGCCTCTTTATATAAGGCTCTGAATTTCTTCGGAATAATCCTTGTATTTGCGATCGGAGCCGGTATAGGCGGAGTGCTTTCCGGCTTCTTCGGATACGGCACCATCTGGATCTCCCCGGCGATCCTGCTTATTGTCGCGCTGCTGATGATCAGGAGCTGAAACGATGCATTTTGTTGACGCAAAAGGAATATTGACCACGAGCGGAGGCCACTGCGGAATGAATATTTACCGCGGGTGCAGCCACGGCTGTATTTATTGCGACAGCAGAAGTAAGTGCTATCAGTTCACGCACAAGTTCGAGGATATCGAAGTAAAGCAAAACGCTCCGGAGCTGCTGGAAAAGGCGCTGAGATCCAGGAGGCGCAGATGTATGATCGGGACCGGCGCGATGTCGGATCCTTATATGCATTGCGAGGAGCAGCTGAGGCTTACGAGGAAGTGCCTGGAGATTATTTTGCGGTACGGATTCGGGGCGGCGATCCAGACAAAATCCGACCGTATCCTCCTTGATATCGACCTTCTGGAAGAGATAAACCGGTCAACGAAGTGTGTCGTCCAGATGACGCTTACGACGTACGATGACGCCCTGTGCCGGATCCTGGAGCCCAACGTCTGCAATACGAAGCGCCGGATCGAGGTGCTTGAAGAGATGCAGAAAAGGGGCATACCGACTATCGTTTGGCTAACGCCGGTACTGCCGTTCATAAATGATACCGAAAAAAATATTGCCGCCATCCTGAACGAATGCGTGCGTGTCGGAGTAAAAGGCGTTATAGATTTCGGGATGGGATTGACGCTGCGGGAGGGTGACAGGGAGTATTATTACGCGGCGCTGGACAAATATTTTCCCGGGATGAAGGAACAATACATACGGCGGTACGGTGATTCGTACGTGCTGCCGAGTCCGCGGGCAAAGGAATTAACGGATCTGTTTCACCGGATCTGCGCCCGGGGCGGGATGCTGTCAACGCCTGATGAGTGTTTCGGGTTTATGCAGGAGTTTCCGGAGCGTACCGAACAGCTGAGTTTGTTTGATGAAACGTGAGTATAAATGTGCGCATGATCATATAATAAGCATACGTTAACGAGGCGAAACCAAATGATAAAAGTACTGTTTATCTGCCACGGCAATATCTGCAGATCTCCGATGGCCGAGTATATATTCCGCCGCATCGTGGCGATGGAGCGGTACAACGTGAGAAACCTGGCGAGGTATTGCCCGCCAGGTGGGATGGAGAAAGTCAGATTACTGCGCGATTTCACGGATTCTCCGGGAGATATCGACGACCCGTGGTACAGCGGTGATTTCGAAGGTGTAGGAAAGCAGATCGAGGAAGGGTGCGAAGGGCTGCTCAGAACGCTGCGTCAAGCACTCCGTGTTCCATAGAGGGATCCATCAGCGGCTGCCGTTCGTAAACGGAATTCAGCCTGATCTCGCGCCGTTCTTTTCCGCTCCGCGCGAATCCGTCCATGATCTCGAGCACGTGGTAAGTCTGGGTGGAATTGGCCCGGAACGGTCTGCCGCAGGCAAGCGCTTTAGCCATATCCGCAAGGCCCAGGCCGCGGCTGTTGTCCGGATAATCGAACGCTGCCTCCACGTCCTTCATGCCTTCGCCGGGGGTGAACAATTTGATCGGGCCGCTGAAGCAGTTCGGATCCGGGACGTACAGCGTGCCTTTGGTGCCGTATACTTCGAGCCTCGCCTGGCCCGGATAATAAACGTCGAACGTGGTGTAGAGCGTGCCGATCGCGCCACTGGTGAAGCGCAGATTTCCGGCGTAAAGCGTAGGTACTTCAACTTTCACGATCTCGCCGTAATGAGGCTTGCTGGTGATGAGGCGCTCAGGGAAAGACGTGCGGGTCATCGCCGACACAGATTCTACGCCTCCGCAAAGGTTCAGCATTGCGGTCAGGTAGTACGGGCCCATGTCGAACATCGGTCCGCCGCCGTACTTATAATAGAACGCCGGATCGGGGTGCCAGGTCTCGTGGCCGTGGCAGATCATGAAGCCCGCGCATCCCACGATATCACCGATCACGCCGTCGTCGATCAGCTTGCGGCACGTCTGGATGCCTGCGCCCAAAAACGTATCCGGCGCTCCGCCCATCATCAGGCCTTTCTCCTTAGCCAGAGCCATTATTTCATTGCCCTCCTCCAAAGAAGCGGCGAGCGGTTTTTCAGAATAGACGTGCTTACCGGCCCTGAGAGCGGCCATTGTCACACCGTGGTGTTCGTACGGGCGCGTGATGTTCAGCACGATGTCTACTTCCGGATCGGCGAACAGTTCGTACATATCCTTGTAGATCTTCGGCACGTTGTACAGCTTCGCGGCGTTTTCCGCACGCTCCGGTATAAGGTCGCACACGCCTGCGATCTCGATCTCTTTGAACCGTTTGGTTATATTTTCAAGATAAATGCCGCTGATCGCGCCGCAGCCTACAAATCCGATCTTAACAGTTTTCATAATTACCTCCTGACATTTTGCGGGCCTCGTCCCGCGGTCAATGCGCTTTTAGTGCAGCCGTCAATTACGTTCGCTTTAGGTCAATACATTTTTGCGTTGTTCTCGAACCGCTCGGTCGTGAGGCCTTTATCCAGAACCACCTGGCGCCCCTCGGCTGCCCACAGCATACCGCGCTTCATCATGATCTCGGCGTTAGGCGATTTATCGAACACGTCGTCGTGGTGGCCGAGCGAAGTATAGAAAACGCGGCCGTTGCCCCAGAACTTCGTCCAGGCCACGGGCATATCCACGGGCTTATTGGCGCAGTGGTAGTAGTTCACCAGCGGGAAGCGGGTGGTGGCCAGCACCTCCACCGCCGGGTCGATGTGCAGATAGTAGTGCTCGCTGCACACGGGGAANNGAGCCGTGGCGGATGTTGACGACGTACTCGACGCCGTCACCGCCGGGATGGCTCACCCATTGACCGCCCGTCATAAACTGCCACTCCGTATCCTGCCTGAAGGAGTCGCACATTCCTCCGTGGCACCCTGCGAGCCCTACTCCCGCTCCCACCGCGCGGGCAACGTTTTTCGAGTATTCCCACGGGATGCTGCCCATCGTCCAGCAGGCAACGATGAGGTGGTATTCGAGCAGTTTTTCATAGTCTTTCAGGCAGTCGAGCGTGTCGTATATCTCCGCCTGATACCCTTCTTCTTCCATGAGGCGTGCAAAGCGTTTTGATGTCAATTTCGGCTCGTGTCCGTCCCATCCGCCCTGAAATATCAACACTTTTCTCATTTCTTTTCCTCCTTGTGCTTCATCCTGTATTCCCTCGGCGTCATTCCCGTAAACGATCTGAATGCCGCGTAAAAATTTTTAGCATCGTTCATATTTACCGCCTCCATCACTTTTGAGACGGACATATCTGTCTCGTCAAGCAGACGGCAGGCCTGTTCGATCCTGTACCGCCTTTTAAACGTCGTAAGCGACTCTCCCGACTTCTTTTTGAACAGATTCTGGAAGTATCTGGGCGAAATGAACGCTTTGCGAGCGATCACCTCCGGCGTTATATCTTCGCCGCGGCTGAGGAGGTCAATGACCGTCTCGACCAGATCGTCCTCCTTAACGTTCACGCCTCTGCCCGATCTCTCGGATTGGCCTATCGTCGTGCGGAAAAGCATCATCAGCAGCACCTGAAGGTAACCGGTCAATATCTCCTGATATCCGCTCTGCTGCGCTTCATACTCGTACTGCATCTCATTCACTATCATATTGACGCTGCTGTGCTGCGCATTCGCGTTGAACTGGAAGAGGTCGGACGTCAGAAGAGCGGTAATGATATTGCCGGCGTTGTCCGTGTTGATGATCGAATGGTTCACCGCCTGGGGCTTAAACATGATATTGACCCACTGCATATTCTGTTCGGAATAGTAGCCGTGGATGCTGCCCCGTGTGATCAGAAGCATGCTTCCTTCGCTGATAAAATACCTTTTATCGTTAAGAATATGGTATCCGCTCCCCCTGGTGACGTACACTATTTCATAAAAATCGTGCCGGTGGCGCTCGATCGTAGGAAGATAAAAAGAGGTAGTGATCGCGATCTGCTCGTTTTCTCTGAAAAATTCTTCGGAAGAGAGGCTTATGGTTTCCATTTCGTTTGGTCCTGATGCTTTAAAGTTCCTGTTGAGTTTAGCATAAATTCTGTACCGGTGTCAATGTTACCCACGGGCAATATTCATTTTGTTAATGGACGAAAATCGTGAAGCTGCACCATAAAAGACCGCCGTGATACGGACCTCTCCGCCGCCCTGTGCGGCGCCCGGAATTATAGGGCCAAATAGGCGACGTGCAAAAATCCTAAATATTTTGACGCGATTTCCTATTGCCCCGGGAAGGCAGGCAAGTTAAAATGCTATTGTAAGGAGAGGAGGTGTGACGATGACCGTCAGACAGAAAAACAGGGCAATGATTTTGATCACCTGCCTTGCACTTTCGTTATTGCTTATAGCGTCAGTATCTTCATGCGCGAAGGATCCACAAGAAAGCGGTAATAAAATGGACGATGATATTTCATATAAATACAGTTTTTCATCCGGTGATTTCAGTTCGCTTCAGGGATTTAATGAGGAAAACGATATCATCAGCCACACGGGGAAGGAAAAGTCGTTCCTGAGGACGAAGGACGAGTTTGAGCAGAAGCAGGCGGCGTACAGGATGGACGTGAAGTTCGGCGGCGAAGGCGCGTGTGGTATTCTGTACAGGACACCGGGGGGCAGCATAAATGAGACGAACGCTTTTGTGATAACCGGCGGCGGACAATACGCCGGTGTTAAGATGCAGGAATCTAAAGATACCGTGTCGTACGGGAAGGCTGTTGACCTGGCGCGCGGTCAATGGCATACGCTGAAGGTCGTGCTCGACGGATCGTACGGCGAGTTTTATATTGACGGCGAACTTATAATGAACAGATGTGATATTGCCGCCGGAGACGGATATATCGGGTTTATGGCGCAGAACGACGTCGAGATCAGGGACATCAAATTTGATGATTCTCCCGCTAAAGCCGCGGATTTTAACGAACTCCTTAAGACGGCGACGTTAAAAAGAAGCGGGAGCGACCGGTTCGGCAGCAGAAAATTCGAATATTATCAATGCGGACTCGGTAAAACGAATCTTTACGTTGGCACTGACGGATTTACTTCTCCCGAATCGTACGCGTTGAGGCCCGGCGATATTCCAGATTATAATTTCGATCCGATGCTCGTGTACGATTACTGGTGGGACGGCACGACGAGACTCGCACCGTTTTCATTGTCCGGGGGCTACAGCTGCGATGGAAAAGTGTACGCCGGAACAACGGGAGACGGCTGGAGCCAGAGCCTCGATATAGCGAACGGTACCGTCACGACGGAACTTGAATGCTCCGTAAACGGTCAGACGGTTAAGTCCGTACGTAGCGTATTCGTGACGGAAGACGGTACGGTCTGCTATGCCATAAGCAGCGACACCGATCTGCCGTTCGTGTTTGCTATCGCCCCGAGGCAGGAAGGCTATATAGTTTATCAATACGAATACGATAAGATAAAAGAAGGGCAGTATTCGGTCACGTACGAGAATGCTAAAGACGCGCTGTGTGCTTCGGCTCTTCTGGCTACGGACAATACCAATAAAGCATATCTGGCGGTCAAAGCCGTGTCTGAAAACGGCAGCGTGGTATATGACGAAAATGCGGGCACTGTGACGGTCAATGCCCCTAAAAACAGCACATTCTATATTTTCGTTTCACCTGCGTCCGACCTTTCGCCAGACGGCAATAATTCGCTTGATCTCGTGAGAAAAGCTGCCGAAAGTTACGACAGCTGCCGCAGGCAGACCGACGAATGGTGGTCGGATTTCTGGTCCAGAGGCAGGATCTCGATCCCGGACAAAGGTCTTTCGATCTGGTATTTACGTTCGCAGTACTACCAGGCTGCGGCGCTGGCAACGGCGAGGGTCCCGGCCGGATGTTTCAGTACTAATATTGACGGCTTCTTCGGAAACATCTGTTTTGAATACGATATGATGTTCTCGATGACTTCGCTGCAGAGAACGGGACACCTTGACATTGCCGGCGACGTAGAGAACTGGGTAAAACGATATTATGATCACTCGCGTGAACTTGCCCAAAGCAGCGGCCTTTTCGGAAACGTTCCCGGAGCTTCGGTGCTCTGCGGCCTTATGGGATACGACTGCACGCCGTGCGAGAGCTGGTCGCTTCGTGAAAACTGGCACGCTACTCACGGCGGAATGAATCTGGTTTCCTTCCTGTTCAGGAACGCTGCGTTTAAGGATGAAGATCCCGCTTTTGCGCGCAGAGTACTCGAGACTCAACTCAAAATGATGGAAACCGCTTTTAAATACAGCGCGTCTGACGGGGGACTGATCCATACCGGCATATGGAATCCGACCGACGGCGATTTCTTCCGCATGGCTCCGGGGGATACGCTGCAGTCCGAATCGGCTTACTGGGCTTTGATGAAAGCTGCAGAGAACGGAATAGAAGCGAGGCCGCCGGAGGACATTTTCCGCCGTGGCTTCAACGGACCGAACCAGGGTTCTCCTGCGCTGCTGTCGTACTACTGGCAGCCCGCGAGACCGCTTGACGCCTCATTCCTGAAACTGCTCGATTCTGTCATTACCGGCAGTTCATTCGACTATCACTTTAACCGTGCATGGTGCGCGGCGCTTTGTGCCAGAGCAGGGTACGGCGAGCTCGCAGAAAAGCTCGTGCGGTCGATGCTCGATACGGATTCGGTACTGTACGACGATACCTATATGTGCGAGTCGACTTATAACCAAAGCGACTATAAACGCGCTCCCGAGCTCGGTGCTCACGGTGCGCTGGTCGATGCGCTCAGCCTGATGCTCATGGACGCAGAGACGGAAAACGAACTGAGATTCTTCGCCGCTATACCTGAATCGTACGTGGAACAGGGATGCTCTTTTGATTCGTTCCTGGCGTACGGAGATCTGACGGTCAGCGGCAGCATCACCAAAGACAAAACGGTCGCGGTGATACGAAACGGAAGCGGCACAGATAAAACGAGGACGCTTTACCTTCGCGTTCCCACAGGCAGCACGGCTGTATCCCGTGGAGAACTTTCACGCGGCTGCTTTGCAAAGATCGACGTTACAGTTAAAAGCGGCGAGACGGTAACGGTAGAGGTCACCGGATCTTCTTCAGGCGAGGTCGTACCTGGTAAGTTCAGCCCCTTGTTCCCGGCAGACGGTGAGACCGGAATTACCGCGAACAACGCTTCATTCTGCTGGACGATGGCGGACAATATCTCTCACTACGTTCTGAAAGTGTTCCGCGGTGGAAACACTTCCGCAAGCGTCGTCGAGAAAGACGTACGCGGCGTCAGCTACGTAAACGGATTGACGCTTCCTTCCGGCGGTGCGAGGACAGAATTCAGCTGGTGCGTATACGCGGTCGATGAAGCCGGAAACGTACTGGGCGAGATGGACGGCGGCCCAGTGAAATTTACCACGAGCGGAGAATCTCACGATGAGACGCTGTTCGGAATTTCGTTCGAGACTGTAGGAGACGTTGAACTGGAAGAAGACAGCATCGCCATCACCATAAATCCGGGAGTTCCGTATTATCAGAACGCGGCATATTTCGAGCCTGAGCAGCAGGACGATTTCACGATCACGTTCAGGATATCGGATTATTATCCGGACAGAAATCACCAGCAGATCGGGCTGTATATCGCCGAATCGGACGATTTCAGGAACGAGCCGAGTATCTGGGGCAAATTCATGCGTACGTACTCCTCGGGCAATATTTTTGAGTTTTACGGTACAGACGGTTCGTGGTCAAACGGCGGGACCGTTTCCGACCGCAATAAAACCGACAGCGCTTATATGCGTCTGGAACTGAAGAAGGGCAGATTCACGTTCTCGATCAGTCAGGACGGTGAGAAGTGGACAAAGGTCGGTACGGGCCAGAAGCAGTTTAAAAACGATATTATCATAGCGTTTTCCGGGGCAACGTATTCCGATGCCGATGCTTTTGCCAGAATATCGGAGGTGACGGTCATATATGAATAAATACACCAATATTGCCGGAATCGTCGGGAACCCGGCTTTCTACGGGGAGGGATTCCGCGATTATTCTCCCGAAACGATGCGCACGATGAAAGAATACGGTTTTGATACCGTATTCGTCAACATCGCCTGGTCGAGGCCGTTTATTGACGCGGTCATCCCGGAGCACGTGATGGTTTCGAAGAAATTTCCGCTTATTTCTCCGCCTGATGTAGAAGAACGTTTCAGACTCTTTAAAGAAAGGACTGTTTCGGCGAAAAAAAGCGGTATGCGTACGTTCGCGCTTTTCGGGATCCCTGAATACCGTGATTATTCAAATCTTCCGCCGGAGTACGGCGCCCTGAAAGGCGAATCGGTGAGTTCCGTCGCTCCTTTTGCTTCGGTCTCGTGCATAAGCAGGCCGGAGGTGCTGAACCTGTACACCGAACTGCTCAGCGGGATCGTAGAAAAAGTGCCGGAACTCGACGGAATGCTGATTTATAACATTGACGAACTCGCCGACATATGCCGCGACGGCAGCGATTGTCCGTACTGCAAAGGAGTGCCGACGGAAAAAAGGCTGAGCGCGTTTTTGAACGAATTGTTCGAAAGAGTACGCACTGTAAAACCGGACCTCGAAATGTGGTGGGAACCGTGGGAATTGTCCGCAGCGCAGGTGTACGGGATAATGAAAAAACTCGATCCGCGCATAGGGATCTGCTGCCATTCGACCATAAACGAAGTGTATTTTATAAACGAAGGAGACACCTGGCTCAGGCAGACCGCGCGCATGGCGAGGGAGCAGGGCAGAAAGTTTATCGTCGAGCTGTTTATAGGCGGAAGCGGGGAGGATCTCGGGATAGTCGCCGGATTCCCGTGCCCGTCGCTCGTATACCGTCAGATGCTGTCGTACGGCAATATTCCGGGGATCAGCGCCGTTAAGGAGTATTTCGGCAACGCTGTGCCGTATTTTTCGGTCAATGAAAAGGTTTTCGCCGCGTGTGTTAAAGAGCCTGAATTCCCTGAATATGACGCACTGATCAGGAAAATAGCGGAAACGTATACAAACACTGAAAACGCGGGCAAGCTGCTTGCTTTCTGGGACCTGGCCGGCAGGGCTGTCGAGATGATCCCGTGGGAGCTCAGCTGGGTGATGAGGCTGTCAAATTATCCGTCTTATCATCCGGGATACTGGGGCAGGATACCGTTCTGCGATCTTATGAGGACGCCGTGGGAAACTCCCAGCTGGCTGTCGAGCAGGCGTTCGTATTACATAATTGCCGAGAATACGGCGAACTATAACCATACTCTCGCTCTCGACGTGAACGCACGTTTTGAAATGGCTCTGGAATATATTGACGAAGCGCTGGAGCTGTTCCCGGATCTCGGGTTTGACACCGGATATGACGCCGAATTTACGAGGCAGAAAGAAGCGCTTGAGATAATCCGCTGCCAGCTGATATGCAGAAAAGACCATCTTATGCTCTCGGAATGCGCCTCGTTTATGCGAGAAAACAAAGCGGCCCCGTTTGACGTCGGGGAAATATTGCGAAGGGACAGAGAAACTGCCGAAACACTTAAAAATATTCTGGAGAATTCAAATACGCCGTATCTTAAGGATTACGATTTCCTGGGCGAATCGCTCGGCATAATAGATGAATGTATCGGAAAATATAATGGATCGCCAGAAAAATGGCTTAACGAATATCATTTTTAATTTGGAGGATGATCAAAATGCAAAAAAGAATCATGACCGTTGCCGCCGTTATTATAATGGCTTTAGCACTTCTGACTGCCTGCGGGAAAGCACCCACAGGGGATGATGGTACCAAGACAGGACAGCCTGCGACCGCTCAGCCGACTGACGCTCCTGCCAATGTTCCTACTGATGCTCCGACTGCTGCTCCTACGGAAGTACCCACTGAAGCTCCCACCGAAGCTCCTACCGAAGTCCCGACTGAACCGGCAGAGGCGACAGATAAACCGGACGACGGCAGCATCGACCTCGAAAAACTGATCGATGATTCGTTTGGATCTATCGAGGTAGGCAGCAGCTCGATAACGCTCGACGTCCTTTCGACTTACGGCGACGTGGCGTACTTCACTCTCGATAATTCGCAGGATTTCACCCTGTCTTTCCGCATTTCTGAATATCTGCCTACCGAGAACCATCAGCAGGTCGGAATACTTATCGCTCCGGACGTTAGAAATCTCGGCCTTTACGGTAAATTCATGCGCACGTTCTCCGGCGAAAACGTGATCGAATATTACGGTACCGCCAATTCATGGAACTCTCCTGAAGGGGCCGGAAGAACGAAAGATCCGTTTACGGATTCAGACAGCATCTATATGAAACTTACTGCGGCTGACGGAAAGTTCACGTTCTCCGCGAGCAAAGACGGAGCGGAATGGACTGTACTCGATACGTATGACGTATTGTTCACCGACGACCTGCAGATCGGCTTCACCGGCGCCACGTTCACGTCGGCAACTGCGCATGCGGTATTTGATAACATACAGATCACTTATAATTGACACGGAAAAACGATCGTATACAGATCGGAAAAAGTGCGTGCAATTAAGGTACTGATCATCCGGCGCTGTCCCGAAAAGCGAAATTTGTCCATAAATTCAAGAAAAATTGACTGGTATTGTCGACAATTCAGTGTTACAATATTTCCGGAAACAGACAAGGCGAATTTTGCGAAGATCAAATATAAATGCATCGCGGGATAAAACGCACGGATCGGCGTGCGGGATCGCCGATCCCGTATACAGAAGGGTCGTTACGGAGGAGACCGGGTATTCATTCTCAGAAGGCATAGAGATATATCTTGAAGATGACGCTGACGCGAACGTGATCACTGTCAGTTTCGGAGATGGCGGGCGCAAGGTAAAGATCGCGGCTGCGTTATTGACCGCACTGACGGTCTTTCTGGCAGTAAAACTGAAGAAAACGCACCGGCGCTATAAAGGGGGATAACGTATGAATAGGAAGTTTCTGTTGCTGGTATTGATAATATCTATAATTTTGCTGGGGGTAGTTATGACTTTTTCTGTTAAAAACATCATATCTTCTGTAAACGAAAAGAAACCTGGAACGATTGCCGAAAATAACTCCGGAGGAAGGTACGTGAGTACAGAAGGCGGAGCGGTACTTGATAAAACAGACCCGGATTACGTTTCCTCAGACGGGAAAACGTTCGACATAACCACCGTCGTTGCCACCGACGACATCGGAAGGTCGCTTCCTACGGACGGCAGCGGCGATAACGGCAGACAGGTAGCGATCTTCTACAATATCAACCATTTCGGAAACGAAGGAACGGCGATCTTCCAGGACGCGCTTGACGCCGGGAGGAGGCTGTCCGGAGTGTACTGGTGGGGTAAGCCGCTGTTCGGCTTCTACTGCTCCGACGACTCGTGGGTGACGCGCAGACATATCGAAATGTTCATATACGCCGGAGTCGATTATCTGGTGTTCGATACGACGAACGGCAGCGCCTATACCGAAAGCGCACTCAAACTGATGAGCCTGCTGCACGAGTACAACGAAGCCGGATGGAAAGCGCCTAAAGTGGTATTTTACACGAACACGAATTCACTCGCGACGATGATGGCGGCGTATACAGATATTTACGAACCGAATAAATATCCGGACACGTGGTATATGGTAGACGGGAAGCCTCTGATCATAGGCAGCGAGACCGGGCCGGTCATAGAAACGTTCTTCACTCTGCGCCGCTCGCAGTGGCCTAATTCCGCGGAGGTCCCGGGAGGATATCCGTGGATCGACTTCAACGACGTTGCCTCCGTCAGATATGACGTGAACGGAAAACACGGGATGATACCGGTATCGGTCGCACAGAACTGTTCGCCCAACGCGTGGTTCTCGGACAACGTGCTTTACGGTATGACGGGTGAGACCGGAGGCAGCCGCGGAAGGAGCTGGCATAACGGGAAGGACAACATCACCGAGGATTCATATAAATACGGCTATAATTTCCAGGAAGAGTGGGATACCGCGATCGCATCCGATGCCGAGACGGTCATGATACTTCAATGGAACGAATGGCGCGCGGGAGTCTGGCCTTCAGGCGGGAAACTGGCGATCTTCGACGAAATGACAATGGAATACAGCCGCGACTGCGAACCTATGACAGGCGGATTTTTCGACAATTACTATATGCAGATGGCGGAAAATATACGTAAGTTCAAGAACACGGGCAGCAAAAAGACAGTGGATAAAAACGTTGCCATCGACGTGAGCGGCGCGTTCGGACAATGGAATAAAGTCGCCACGGTCTATACCGATATGGAGAACGCCGCACTTCGCCGCGATAACCTCTCCTTCGGAAAAGAGAGGCTCGTCGACAACTCCGGCCGCAACTGCATGGTATTGTCCAAGGTCGCTAAAGACGATTCGAATCTGTACTTCTACGTTCAGACGCAGGAAGATATTGACACCGGCCGCGAAGGCACGTGGATGAACCTTTATATTGACACCGACGGCGATCTTCTGAATAACTGGAACGGATACGAATACAGGGTGAACGGGATCGCCTCCGACGGAAAGCTCCGCCTGGAGAAGTATAACGGAAGCGGGTTTACGCAGGTTGCTGAGATCGCTTACAGGATGCGCGGGAATCAGCTTATGCTCGGGATCTCAAAAGCGGATCTTGGGATCGACGGCGACTCGTTTACCGTGAATTTCAAATGGGCGGATTCCAGGACGGAACTTAATTCGACGGAAGATTTTTACATGTTCGGAGATACGATGCCTTACGGCAGATTCAATTACGCGTTCAATGCGGGAAAGTGAGGGATGGCAGATGTATAAGACGAGCAGAATCGTACCGGTATTGGCGATGGCGCTTGCACTGTCGGTCGTTTTATCACTGATGCTCTCACCACGCACTGCTCGTGCGGAAGAAGCGCAGGAGTACGTAAAAAACACGACGTATATTGCAGGCCTTGAGAGCGGAATAGAGCCGGATGACCGAAACTGGGAACTGCTTTATGACGCGG
The DNA here is from genome assembly GCA_002308795.1 of Mageeibacillus sp. UBA1255. Lineage (GTDB taxonomy): Bacteria > Bacillota > Clostridia > UBA1212 > UBA1255 > UBA1255. Next base: position 17,422 of record DBVV01000008.1, read on the forward strand.
TTTCAAAAGACGGTAAAATTTCAGGATCCGCAGCGTCAGAGAGCGGGATCTACGGCGTGGGATTCAAACATAAGACCCCGGGCCGCGGGACAAGTGTCATATCCGCAGACATAACGGTTCCTGAGGCGAAAAACGATAAGACCGGGTTCGTGGAGATCGCGCTGAGGCTGAACAGTATGACTGACGGCAGACTGGATAAGAAGGGCTTCAGGATATGCATCGAAGGCGGCGGAAAGATCGGTATTTTGTATGCTTCCGCGAATAAGAAGCGTTCGCAGCAGACGAATTATACGTTTACAGATGGCCGTAAGATATATATCGAGGACAATGCGGATGAAAACGTGATCACGCTGTTTGTTGACGACGCAGGGCAGAAGGTGAAAGTGGCAGAATGCGTCATTGACGGCCAGCGGGTGACAATGTTTTACGCGGATGAGGGCCTGGAGCCTGTCTCGACAGATTTCGGATTTGATATTTACCGCGACGGATTCGTTTCGATCACCGCCGACGCACAGGGTATGTATATTTCCGATCTGTCCGTTACCGTTCCGTCTTTTTCATCCGTTCCGTATGCCTCTGCCGAGGAGATTGTCAGCGGAGGCAATGCTCCCGCCGGTTTTGTAGATACCGCGATCGACGTCATAGAAGGCGATGATGACGTTGGCCGTCCCGGAGGCGTCAACGCGTCTCTGATCGTTTATCCGGTCCTTTCCGTACTGCTTCTCGCGCTCGTGATCGTGTGCGTCGTGATGCTTGTGAAGAAGCCTAAAGAAGGAGAAAGCGCCTGATAGCACAAAAATTTGTCATTATTTTGCCACTTTTTAACACGCCTCGGATGGTATATTATTACCGTCGCGAGGCGTTAGTCGTCTGCGCGATAACGCGAAAGGGGGCGTGAAACGTGAAAAAACATATTTGGTCAATATGCTTTTCGGCAGTATTGATTGCGTTCACGGTTTATATTGCCCTCGATACGTTTGTGATAAGAAGAGTGTACGATGACAATGCCGTGGAAATGAATACGTCATTGTTCACGGAGGCGCCGAAAACGGCATTGACGGCAGACGGCACGGGAAACGTAAATGCGACCGATCAGCCGTATGAGACCGAAACGCCCGGAACAGTCATCAGCGAGCCGGAGATCGACGAAAACAGCTACCACGACGGTAAAATTTCGATCGAGATAACCGAATACGAAAAATACGGCACTGCTATATACGTTGCAGACGTCACCGTAAGCTCCGCCGAATATTTCAGGACCGCGTTTGCTAACGATAAATACGGCAGGAACATAACCGCAGTCACGTCTGAGATCGCGCGCTCGAACGACGCTATAATTGCCGTAAACGGTGATTTTTACGGATCGCAGCAGAAAGGTTTCGTCATCCGCAACGGTGTCGTGTACCGGAGCAGCGCCAGGGGAGACGACGTGCTTTGCGTTTACGCGGACGGGACGATGAAGATCGTGAATGACAGGGATAAGACCGCCGAGGAACTCGTGGATGAAGGTGTTTGGCAGGCGTTCACGTTCGGGCCGTCGCTTATAGAGGACGGCAACATCACCGTAGGCGAAAAAGATGAGGTCGATATCGCGATGGCGAGCAACCCCAGGACCGCCCTCGGGATGATAGACGCGAACCATTTTCTGTTCGTTGTCTCCGACGGGCGGACGAGCGAGAGCGAAGGTCTCAGCCTGTACGAGCTGGCAACGTTTATGAAAGACCTTGGCGCCTCTGTGGCGTATAATCTGGACGGCGGCGGTTCATCGACGATGTATTTTAACGGAAGCGTTATCAACAACCCGACGTCCGGCGGAAAGATAAAGGAAAGAAAGGTGAGCGATATTGTCTACATCGGCGCGTGAACTTAAAAATAATCTGCTGTACGATCTCGCCGGAGCAGCCTTTCTCGGTGTTTTCGGGGCAATTTACGAGCATTTCAGTCACGGCGTTTATTCGCCTTTTATGGTGTTTGCGTTTGCTGTGCCTCTTCTGCTCGGGGTGCTCGTGTACGGTGTCCTGCTTATCGCAAAAAAATATCCCGGGCGGGCGGCGGTACTGCTCTGGAACTCGGGCATTGCCGCTCTTAGCGTCGGGAGTGTGTTTAAGGGTGTTCTCGATATTTACGGGACAACAAATCCGCTGATCGTCGTTTATCCGGTCGCGGGCGGGATACTGCTGCTGGCGGCGGTGGCAGCTGCGGCAATACTGCGAAAAACCGGGGGCCGTGGTGAAGGCGGCCTGACCGGCGGGGTACGGGCGTCAACGCACGTCTGATGAGCCATCTGCGGTTTCGTCATCCCGGACCGCTTTGAGCTTCAGACCGGAATAGTCCGCGGCGGCGCGCTCGCCCGGTTTTAAGATCAGAAATTCGCGGTCGTTCCACGTGCTTTCCGTCATCATCCGCAGCATGCGTATATCGCCGTCTATCTCACGAAGACGCCAGCCTTTACGGAGCGCCTCTTCGCGCGCCCGTTCAAGATTTGCCTCCGAATCGTGTATTTCAGAATGGATATATCCGAGCGTTGAATAATTCTTTTCCCAGCTGCTCTCTACCTCGATGAGGTAATCGGCATTGTCCTCGCCGAACTTCTCGGCATATTCCATCCACCTGCGCCGTTTGATGTCGTCAGCGTCGAACAGCCTCGCGCTCCGCTCGATCCAGCCGCTGTTGAGCCAGTATGCACCTTTAGCCTCCTCGAACTCTTCCAGGTACCGCTCCTGCGATCCCATAAACAGCGCGATGCAGTCGTCCGTGCGCGGGATAACTATAGGTATATCCCTGCATCGGATGCCCTCTACGACCCTTGAACAAAGTCCGTATCCGAGAACGATATAATCAGGCCGGTGCTCCAGTTCGCCCGAGGACAATGCCTCGTAAAGCCTGTCTATCTCGTCCTGAAGGCGCTTTTTAAGCTGCTCGGGCGTGTTATGAAGTCCGCGCCCGATCCAGGTGACGTCGATCTGATTCTCGCTTTCTGCTCCCAGCCGGCCAAGTTCTCTGGCGAATATCCGGCAGGCAATGATGTAGATCCGCATATTGATCCCTCAGTTACGGCTCGTCGTAGATCCAGATAGCCGGGCGGACGTTTCCTCCGTTGAAAGGATAGTTCGGCACGATTTCGCCTTTATGGTCAACTGCTGCTTTCCGGGTGTTGTTATATTCCGAACGGAGCCACCATGTCACGTACGCTTCTCCGGAATCGATCTTTTCCTGATCGTGTGCATACAATGCATAGATAACGGGCCTGATCTCTTCTGCAGGCATATACTTCTCTACTTCTTCAGTGCTGAGAAGAAACACCTTATCTTTCGTGACCTTTCCGTCGGTCAACACTTCTGTTTCTGCTATCATTTCTTTTTCTGCCTGTTCGAATGACTGGCCGTAGAAACCTGTATTGAGCCTGTTTCTGAGCGAGCTTTTTTCCCAGGTGCATCCTTCCCACATCACGCTGTTGAACTGCTCGGTCGACAGCGCGTATCTGCTCACCAGCAGCACCTTACCGTCTTCCCGGTGAAGAATGATCCATTCGATAGGTTCGGGACCGTTTTCGGTATTACCATCCTGCTCATATTTTCCGAAAACGTAGAACGAATCTTGAGTAACGCTGCCCGGATCCATTATCGTTTCGACCGGAACGTTAAAAATCGTTTCCTGCGCCGTAGAGGTATGATCTGATGTTTCTTTGGTGGTTAAAGGCTCGTCCCTTTTTTCGCCTTCTCCGCACGCGGCAAGGCACAAAACTAAAATGGCCGATAACAGCAGTGATATTACGTGTATGATCGTTCTTTTCATATTGTCCTCCGTACGTCGTGGCCAGTCCACCATACGTTGTGGCATATCCACAGATTACGCGGATTATGTTACCACAAGCAGCGATGTTTTTCAAGGCGACCGCCGCCGGGGAGCAAAGATAACAATATACTTTTGAAGCGAAATCTGCTACAATATTGTCAACGAGAAAACTATGACAGTTTAATCAGGCTGTCGAATAAGTCAGGAGGAAATCATGGCAGACGATAAAATTCTTTTCGGCACTCCGAAGCCGTTCCCGCTTAAGGGTCCCGTGGCGGGCGAAACATACGAAGCGCGTACGAGCGGAACCGCGTACGTTTCGAAGTACGACACGGCAAGATATCCGACGCAGGAGGAACTTGTTATTGCCATCAGAACGAACGCTTCCCGGATCATCGAAAGCGGCCTTTCCGACTGGACGGTAGAAGAAGCGGTGAAAGTTGACAGCAAAACGAAAATAACCGCAATGCTGACCGAAGGGTTTGCTCCGCTCGGGATCAAAGCGTCTTTTATACTGAATAACGTTCAGCTTACCCAGGAGTCGGAGGTAAAATATAAAAAGACGCACGGAGATACTTTCGGCGCTTTTTCCGGATGGCTTTCAGACAGATTAGAGGGGCAGCCGAAACTGGAAGATCTGGTTCCCGAAACGCACGGCCCGGTCGTTAGCATATATTCAAGTTATTCGAGTTCCGGGATGTCGATCGGAAGCGAAGAATCCGGAAGCGAGACGGTGACCTGGCAGCCCGACGGCACGCTTCTCATAGAGAGTGTTGACAGAGGAAGAGGCGTGGAGATCCGCGAAAAGAATATCGGCGGAGCAGAAGCGGCCCGGAAGCTGCGCGAATATATTGCCTCCAGCAGGGTGGCGGAGATGGCGCAGGTGAAAACCATACCGTCGCCTTACACGATGACCGATTATTCTTCGAGTTCGCATATTAGATTTACGTTTGACGACAGCTCAGTCGGAGGTGCCTCCAACGTGGAGCGTTCGCTTGACTGCGGCTCGTTCTGGGAAGTCCAGCGCCAGACGGTAAGCAGGATCCGCGAACTGATCAAGGAATGTGTCGATACCGGAAAGTGTATCGGGCATACGAAGTCAACGTATAATCAGCGTGCTCCTTTCGGTGGTTTCATGGGTATGGGAATGGGTATGGGCATGGGTATCGGAACGGATCCCGTGGCCGCACCTGCATCCGGCGCGCCCGAGCCTGCGTCGCCCGAACCCGCTCCGAAAACCACTCTGCCTGACAGCCCGGATAAATGGATATGCAGTTGCTGCGGGGCCGAAAATCTTGGCAAATTCTGCTCCGAGTGCGGGACGCCGAAGCCGAAAAAGAAAGAGATCCAGTGTGAATGCGGATACGTAAGCTCCGGAAAATTCTGCCCGAACTGCGGGAAACGGCTCGAGCCAAAACAGGCCGAACAGGATGCGGGGACGTATACTTTGAATGATCATTCCGGAGGGAAAGGATCGCCGGCCAATAATCAGGGGTTAAAGATAGTCGCGACGCAGTACGGTTTCAGGCTTGTCACCGAGGAAGAGGCAGCCGCTATCGAGGAAAAAAAGAAAAACGAAAAGCCCGCAGGCTGGACGTGCGAAAAATGCGGCGCGGAGCTTCAGACCGGTGACAATTGTGAGAAATGCGGCGAGAAGATCAAGAAGGTTATACTGTTCTCATTCTCTTCATACGCGTCAACGAATCCTCCCCGCTATGAGGGCGGCGCTGTCTATGAGTTTTCCGATACGATGCTGATCTATGAAACGTATTATAACAACGATACAAAATACCGCTTTATTTCCGCGCAGGTTATTGAACCCGCATACGAGATAATAAAGAAATACGGCATCGACAAGTGGAAGGACCACGTTGACAATTTGTGCGGCATGATGGGAGGCCGCGAGTCCGTCGGATACAGGGACGGCGACGATTTTGTCGGGTCATCGACGGATCATATGGGCAGCGCCGTGCAGTCCGCATGCAGCGCACTCAGAGCGCTGTTCAACAATGCGGTCATTTGACATCCGGGTCGATCGAGAGGTCGTAAATGTATATTGATCTGATAAAGAAACTTCTGAAGAAATATTACGGCGAGCCCAGAGCATCGCTAAATATCGGGGAAGGTAATGACTCAGGCGGTAAGTCGGGCGGTAAGTCAAAAGGGAAACGGTACTATTACTCATTTGAACAGGAGAAGGAAATTGCCGCGATCAGGCAGCTTCTCGCGATGAAAGGCGTCGAAAACTGCCCGGAAAAAATACCAGAGCTCAGCCAGACGATACCCGGAAAGGGAGAGGAAGGGCAGCAGTCAACGCAATGTGTCTGTTTTGAGGAACACGACGGTCAATGGATCGCGGCTTTTCATAATATTACCGGCGTGAGTTATCGCGGGACTGAAGGGGGAGGCGTGGAGGCAACGCTGAAACTCGGCAACTACCCGTTTATTGTCCTCTCCGATAGCCCCGATGATTTTTACGGTTTCTGGAGAAAGGTGCGGACAAGGAAACCGGCACCTTATCAAAATCGTGCCGGATTGTCCTACTGGGTGAATAAAACGCTTAAAACCGACGAACGTTTCCGGGACCTCGCCGTTGATTTCTTTGTTGCCGTCGCAGAAGCGGAAAACAAATATATACTGAAAGACGTTGCCCGCACGATGTCAAAGTGCGGCTTCTTCCTCCCGCCTGTTTCGTATGAGGATCTGTTGAAATTCCGTACGCCCTCGGAACTGATCCGCAGTTTTCAGGCGGAAGCGACCGTGCAGAACGTCGATTTCAACAAGATCGACGTAAATACCGGGTATATTATGGTCGCTCTGGCTCCCGAGATCGACAGGCGCGATCTGAAGGTATTGGCTAAATTCAAGCCTCAGATGATTGCGGAGGTCGTTTCGCTGAATATTTTGTACGACGGGTTCAGCGCGGCGGAATTCGTAAGGCAGTATTACAGAAAAACGCTTTCCGCTCATGGAGGCGACAACGAACTTCGGATGTATGCCGAGGATTACGTCCGGATGTGTGTTGAAGCCGGGGAAGTGTTGAGGATCGGATACAGATGCGAGGCGCTTATCCGGGCGCACGACGAGCTTATGATCAGGAACCGGGAAAAATATAACGAGGAAGAATTACAAAGGCCTTTGGTGAAAGTGCCGTCGCGATTTGATGATCTTGAGAAGGCGATCCGGGAAACGGGTTCGCCGGGGTTCGAGCGGATAATGACGACGAGACGGCTTTTTCAGGAAGGGGAGCGGCAGCATAATTGTGTGTTTTCCAGGCGCGGTTTCGTTCGCGATGATCGGGCGTCAATTTATCACTGGGATCATAAGGGTCTGAGCTATACGGTCCAGTTTTCTGCGAGCCGATCCGGCCGGTTTTTCGTAGTGGAGATCCGTGCGCGCTTTAATAAAACGATCAGTTCCGAGCACAGGCGTGATCTTGAGCGGCTGATCGGTGATTTTTGTGACGTCAATGGCAGGCAGCCGGAGTATCTGATCGATGAGGATCGTGAGATCGATCGGAATGAAGAGGCGCGCGGGCAAGGACAAGGTTTTTGGGAGTTTGGCCCTGCTGAGCTTCAGGAGATCGACGATCTGCCTTTTTGACTCATTCACCGGCTCTTCTCATGTTTCAGCGAAAAGCTGTCCTTCAGTTGGGCACGGCTCCGGTCAGAGCTCGAGCGCCGTCAGATGAGTGTAGAAATAGGACAAATTTGCTCAAACTCGGAGTTTTGTCCTATTCTGGCCTGGATTGATGCGCTCTGGCGCCGTCAAATGAGCGCAGAAATAGGACAAAATTGTTTAAACTCGGAGTTTTGTCCTATTTTGGCCTAGGTTGATGCACTCGGGCGCCGTCAAATGAGCGCAGAAATAGGACAAATTTGCTTAAACTCGGAGTTTTTGTCCTATTCTGGCCTAGGTTGATGCGCTCTGGCGACGTCAAATGAGCGCAGAAATAGGACAAATTTGTTCATACTTGGAGTTTTTGTCCTATTTTGGCATAGGTTGATGCACTCTGGCGCCGTCAAATGAGCGTAGAAATAGGACAAAATTGTTTAAACTCGGAGTTTTTGTCCTATTCTGGCTCAGGTTGATGCACTCTGGCGCCGTCAAATGAGCGCA
>DBVV01000008.1:25360-62505 GCA_002308795.1 Mageeibacillus sp. UBA1255
GAGCGCAGAAATAGGACAAATTTGCTTAAACTCGGAGTTTTGTCCTATTTTGGCCCAGGTTGATGCACTCTGGCGCCGTCAAATGAGCGCAAAAATAGGACAAAATTGTTTAAACTCGGAGTTTTTGTCCTATTTGGCCTAGGTTGATGCGCTCTGGCGCCGTCAAATGAGCGCAGANNGAGCGCAGAAATAGGACAAATTTGCTCAAACTCGGAGTTTTTGTCCTATTTTGCCTAGGTTGATGCGCTCTGGCGCCGTCAACTGCTTGAAATAGATCACATTATCCCTGTGTCCAAAGGTGGATTGACCAGGGAAGACAATCTGCAAACTTTATGCTGGAAATGCAACCGCAGTAAAGGGGCTAAGCTCACTGCCTAGCGAATATTTGACAACTGCCGCGATTTGATGTATATTGCCACCACAACTGAATATCGGAGCATTGACGGAGAAAAGTAACCCGCGCAGGTGAGGCGTACAGAGAAGGACGGCACGGCTGAGAACGTCCGGCGCTCGGCACAGGCGAAGTTCGCTCCCGAGCTTAAACTAAATGAGTGTTTACCGCACCGGAACGACTTTTGCGCCACGGAAGAAGCGGTAAAAATGTGGGTGGTACCGCGGATAACGAAAGCTTATTCGTCCCTGTCAGTCTTGCCGGCGAAGCGAGACCGGCGGGGATTTTTATTTACCGCAAAAGAGCGGCACAGACCGGATGGTTCCGGTAAAGGAGGAAGAACGTAATGGGAATAAGGGAGAGCCTTGACCAGATCAGGCAGAAATTCGATGAAACAGTAAACGGAGCCTCGGTGCTCCAGCAGCTTGAAGACCTTCGCGTCGCATTCCTTGGCAAGAAAGGCGAACTTACGGGCGTGCTTCGCGGCATGGGATCGCTGACGGCGGAGGAACGTCCGGCAGTGGGGCAGAAGGCGAACGAGATCCGCGCGCATATGGAGCAGAAACTCGCCGAGAAGGTCGAGGAGCTGAAGAAAAAAGCACAGGAAGAAAAGCTGAAAAATGAAGCCGTTGACGTCACGATGCCCGGCACCGTACGCGAAAAAGGAGCGCTTCATCCGATCAATCAGATCATTGACGAGATGAAAGAACTGTTCATCGGGATGGGATACACGGTCGCCGACGGGCCCGAGATCGAATACGATTATTACAATTTCGAAGCGCTGAACCTGCCGGAAGGACACCCTGCCAGAGACACTCAGGACACGTTCTATATCACGGACAAGATGCTGCTTCGCACCCAGACTTCGAGCGTGCAGATACACGTTATGGAGCACAATAAACCCCCGTTCCGCATAATCGCGCCGGGCAAGGTGTACCGTTCGGACAATATGGATGCGACGCATTCTCCTATTTTCCACCAGATCGAGGGGCTCGTCGTTGACAAGGGCGTTACGATGGGCGACCTGAAGGGCACTCTGGAGGTCTACGCGAAATATATGTTCGGCGAGAACACGAAGATCAGATTGAGACCGCACCACTTCCCGTTCACCGAACCCAGCGCGGAAGTTGACGTCTCCTGCTGGGCGTGCGGCGGAAAAGGCTGCCGCGTCTGTAAAGGCGAAGGCTGGATCGAAGTTTTAGGCTGCGGCATGGTACATCCCGACGTGCTGAGAAGATGCAATATTGACCCCGCAGTGTACAGCGGCTTCGCGTTCGGCATCGGGGTCGAACGTACGGCTATGGCACGTTTCGGCGTCACGGACCTGCGCCAGTTCTTTGAAGGCGACGCAAGGTTCCTTGGCCAGTTCTGATGTGTGAAAGGGGAGATAGCAAATGAAAGCACCGGTTGAGTGGATGCTCAGTTATACAGATATAAAAGCTGAAACTAAAGAAGAAATACATGAACTCGCGTCGCAGATGACATTGTCCGGCTCGAAAGTGGAGAGCGTTGACGCGGTAGGCGCGGACGTGACGAAAGTTGTCATCGGGCTCGTTACCGAGATCAAACCGCACGAAAATTCCGACCACCTCCAGATATGCAAAGTTGACGTGGGCGGCGGCAATATTCTTCAGATCGTTACCGGAGCTCCGAACGTGCGCCTGGGCGGATACGTTCCCACAGCGCTCGACGGGGCCAATATCGCAGGCGGCCATACTATTAAGACGGGCAAGCTCCGCGGCGTTGAGTCGCAGGGCATGATGTGCTCGTTCGATGAACTCGGTCTCGACGCCGAAGATTATCCGGGCGGCATTAAAGACGGTCTGATCATTCTCCAGGATCTGGAGGAATTTAAAGGCTGTACGGAAGCGCAGCTTGACGCGCTCAAGGGGCAGGACGTTATGAAGGTGCTGGGCGCAGGCGGCACGGTGATCGATTTCGAGATCACATCGAACCGCGCGGACTGCTTCAGCATTCTTGGCCTCGCCAGAGAAGCGGCTGTTACCGAAAACAGGCTCACCGGGAGAGGAGCGAAATTTAATTGCCCGCAGCCGAAAGTGAAAGAGGAGTCGGATAAAAACGTTAACGACCTTATTAAGGTTAAAGTTGACGCCCCCGACCTCTGCCCGCGCTACATGGCCAGAGCTGTCACCGACGTGAAGATCGCGCCTTCTCCGAAATGGATGAGAAAGCGCCTTTCCGACGCAGGCGTGCGTCCTATAAATAATATAGTAGATATCACCAACTACGTGATGCTCGAATTCGGGCAGCCGATGCATGCGTTCGACATCCGCACGATCCGCGGAAGAGAGATAACTGTGCGCCGCGCAGGCGACGGGGAAAAACTTACGACGCTCGATGAAGTTGAGCGCACGCTCGACAGTTCGATGCTCGTGATCGCGGATAAAGAGGGCGGCATCGCGGTGGCAGGCGTCATGGGCGGTCTCAATTCCGAGATACGCGACGATACGCCTACGGTGGTGTTCGAGTCGGCAATATTCGACGGCGTTACGGTCCGCCGCGGGGCAAAGAAGATCGGTCTGCGCACCGAGTCTTCATCGCGCTTTGAAAAAGGGCTCGATGCGGTCAATTGCGCGAAGGCTCTCGACAGGGCGGCGGAACTTGTAGAACTGCTCGGCGCCGGTAAGGTCTGCAAAGGCGTTATCGACTGTTATTCCGTGCCAAAACAGCCGCGCAAAGTAAAATGCGGCGTTGACGAGATCAACCGCTTTATAGGTATTCACGCCACGCGCGAAGAGATGGAAGGCATCCTGACCGATCTGGAGTGCGAGCCGCATTTCGACGAAGGGTACGTCATCCCGCCGTCATTCCGCGACGACCTCCTGCAGGACGCCGATATCGCCGAAGAGGTGGCAAGATTTTACGGCTATAACCGGATAGAATCCAGCCTGCTTTCCGGCTGCGAATCGATGTCCGGAGGACTCACGAGAGAGCAGAAGCTCTCCGACCGTGCAAGGCATACGCTTGCGGGCCTCGGGTACAACGAAATGCTGACGTTCTCGTTCGGCAGCCCGACGGTCTTTGACAAACTGAACCTGGCCGCGGATGATAAACTGCGCGACGCAGTGGTGATCTCCAACCCGCTGGGCGAGGATTTCTCCGTGATGCGCACGACGATGGTGCCTTCTGCACTGGAGTCGCTGGCCGTGAACCACGCTCACCGCGTAGAAAAGGCGTCGCTGTTCGAGATCTCGTACATATATATCAAGACCGATAAATATCCGGATGAACTCCCGGAACACCGCAGATTGATAACGATGTGCGGCTACGGCAGCGGCGGAGATTTCTTCGGGTTCAAGGGCGACGTAGAAGCGCTTCTTAAGGCGCTGAGAGTTCAGAAGTACGGGTTCGAACCGGGCGACGGCGCGTCAATGCCGTACATGCATCCGGGACGCCTCTGCAGACTGACGGTGGGAGATATTGACGCAGGATACTTCGGACAAGTTCATCCCGACGTTGCCGCCGCATTCGAAGTGCCCGCGGATACTATGGTCGCGTGCCTGAACGTGAAAACGCTGTTTGACGCGGCGCTTGACATACCGCAGAACAAAGAGCTGCCCAAATACCCCGCCGTTACGCGCGATATCGCCGTCGTGCTGGACAAGACCGTTCCTCAGGGGCACGTGCAGAAGCTCATCTGCGAGCGCGGAGGAAAGATCCTCGAATCGTGCAAACTGTTCGACTGCTACGAGGGACTGCAGGTCGGGCCCGGCAAAAAGAGCCTGGCATATGCTCTGTCGTTCCGCGCTCCCGACCGCACGCTTACGGACGAGGACGTGGACAAGGCGATGAAGAAGATCCTTAACGGGCTCGAGACGGTGTTCGGGGCAAGTTTGAGATAAAGGCGAAAAAAGGAAGGCATATAACAATGGAGAATGGAAAATTGAGAATGGACAATTGAAAATGGGAAATTAAGGTATCGCCAGAGGCGATGATTATAATAATTTCCACAATTTGCCATTTGCCACTTGCCACTTGCCATTTGCAACTTGCCACTTGCCACTTGCCACTTGCCACTTGCCACTTGCAACTTGCCATTTGCCACTTGCCATTTGCCACTTGCCACTTGCCATTATATGAGGTGATCACATGACTTTGTACGAATGGATCAAAAATGAAATTGACAGCGAAGGGTACTCGAGCGATTGCCGCCTGCCTGACCATGCAGATCTTGGCCAGGACGCGGTAGATAAGTGGGTGCCCGGAGCGTACGAATCACTGCTGATGCGTTCGACGTACAGCATACGCCGCCATGCGATACAGAACTATCTGCTCGCGCGAAAAGTGCGCGCGCAGGCCGTGAGACCCTCTGATAAAAATCAGGCAAAAGAAGAAGCGGCACTCGAAAAAACAGGAGCGCTGGCGGTCGTTGACCCGGTCATATCATTCCTGCACGCTATGCACACTGATAAAGATGCGCTCAGGCGCGAAGGCCTCAGGCTGGCATGCGAGACAAGAAAACGCGAACTCGTGAAAGTAGGCATTGCCCTCCTCGGAATGTGGGGAAACAAAGACGGCGGAGAAGACCTGGAAGTATTGCTGACGCTGGCAAAACACGAAGAATTCACGTTCTATTGTGCCCCGGCGGTACGCTCGCTGATGGGTGCGGAGAAGGTCAACGATCTCCTTCTGCCGCTTGCGGATAAGCTGGACGGCTGGGGCAAGACCGCTATCCTCTACGAATTGAATTACGATCCCGCTCTCAAAGATCCTGAAACAGGAGTACAGCCTGCATCGGAATACCTGCTCAGGCGAGGCTGCAAAAACAGGCTCGGCGCTGACGTTAACGCGAATATCTGCGCTACCAAAGGCGGCCTTATGCCGAAACTCAAAGAGATCTCCGATAGCGAAGAACTCCCGGATAAAGAGCTGTACACGGGCATTTGCGAAATAATGTGGGGCCTTACGGAATTCGGCGGCGTTTACGACAGCATCAATGATTACAAATACGGCCACGACACGAGAAATCTGTTCAAACAGTTAGTCGAAACGAGACCGGGGCTCGCAGAACTCGATCCACGCGGGCCGGAAATAATAGAACGGATGAGATGACGCACGCGCTTAGCCGGACCGGAACACCGGAGGGACAATGAAAAAAAGAACCGCTATCCTTGTGATACTGCTGATCGGCGCCGTACTTGTATTGACGCTCGCTTCGGCGTGCAGCGGACGCAGATATAAAGGAAAATACGTTGCCGTCAACGGCGAGTTCGGAGGCGTTGACGACGTCGGACGTGTATTGCCGCTTTCCGGGCAGGTGCCGGATGCTCGCGACCGAAAAGTGGGGATCTTTTATTTTCTGTGGCAGGGTGAGCACGGAACGAGCGGCCCGTATGATAACTATAAGATCGTACTAAACCATCCCGAAGCGATAGAATCGGAAGAAAACTGGTTCGCAGCGGGCGGCGGGAGCCGCGGAGCGCATCATTTCTGGGGAGAGCCGCTGTTCGGATATTACGTTATGTCCGACGAGTGGGTGATCAGGAAACATGTGCAGATGCTCACCGACGCAGGAGTGGATTTCATCGTATTCGACACGACGAATTTTCCGGATTATATCGACCGCGTAAAGCAGCTGATAGACGTTTGGTACGAATATCTGGAACAGGGCTGGAACGTGCCTAAATTATCATTCCTGACCAATACGAATTCAGGCGTGCATATCGCGACGTATTACCGCGAACTTTACACGAACGAGGAAATGCATAAAAAATACCCCCGGCTCGACGAACTGTGGTATAAGTGGGACGGTAAGCCGATGATCGTGGGGAAAGAGTGGATACTTGACGTTACGGTCGAGATGGAGAATTATTTCACCATAAAAGATACAGTCTGGCCAACGGGCCCCAGGACGAACAACAGCTTCCCGTGGATGGAATTTGCACGGCTTTATACTGATGACGCAGTGTACGGGCGCAAGGGGCGCAAGGAAGTCGTGAACGTTTCCGTAGCGCAGCATAACGTTACGGTGAATTTTGCGTCTGCGGCATGGTACGGCGGCGGTGATCACACCAGAAGCTGGCACGACGGTTCGGTCGATAAGTCTCCCGGAGCGATTTATTACGGATATAATTTCGAGGATCAGTGGAAATGGGCCATCGGTGTTGACCCCGAGATGATATTTGTCACCGGCTGGAACGAATGGGTGGCGCAGAGGCAGGCGTCAAGCCCTAACCGGCCGATAAGCTTCGTGGATTGCGCGAACCCGGAAGCCAGCCGCGACTGCGAACCTATGAACGGACTGTTCGGGGACAATTATTATATGCAGCTCATTTCGAACATACGTAAGTACAAGGGTTCGGAGGGACGCGTAGCCACAGGCGGAAACGTCACTATCGATATTGACGGCGGTTTCGGTCAATGGGACAGCGATAAGATCAAGGCCGTTTATACCGATTACGAAGGTGATACGAGGGACCGCGGGAACGCCGGATTCGGCGGGATACAGTATATTGACACCACGGGCCGCAACGATTTTGTAAAATTCATGGTCGCGCGGGACAAAAAATACATCTATTTCTACGCCGAGACCGCGAATGATATAACTCCTTCCACGGACGATAACTGGATGACGCTCTTCATTTCTTCCGGAGCGTGGAGAGACGGAAAACAGCAGATCCTCGCCGGAAACCTTGTAAAAGACGATCAGGAAGCGGCATTCTGGTACGACGGGATCGATTTCGCGGTGAATTTAGAGAAACCCGACGGCAATACCGTTTACGTGTCTAAGTACGCGGGCTCGGGCTGGACGCGGGCCGGCACCGGCGAAATGCGCGTAGAGGGCAATAAACTGATGCTCCGCCTTTCCAAAAAGCTCCTGGGAATAGAGCAGGGGCTCAAACTGCTTGACGTCCGCTTCAAATGGGCGGATAATTATCAATATAATGACGACGGTTCGCTGGACATCTGGACTTTTTACAGAAATGGCGACAGCGCACCCCTCGGAAGACTGACGTACGTCTTTTCCGAAAGACAGTGAGCGCCTTTAGCGCCGTACCGGTGGTGAGAATATGCTTAATAAGAAATACGTCGGTGATTACCGGCTCGAAAATGTAAAGGACAAGAACGGTAAACTGGTGACAAGGCCGGTTTATAAAGGCGCGTGGTACGTTTTCGTAAACGGAGCGGACAACGTCAGGCAGGAGACAAGGCTCATCGCTGTGCTTACCGCTGCGGCGATCGTTTTTTTCGCCGTTTCCCTGCTGTTTTACAGCAACAAGGGTTTTACCGCTCAGTATTACACGCTGATCCCGTTCCTCGTATGCGTTTTCCCTCTTATGTATCTGTGCATCGCAGTATATAATCTTATTAAAGTGACCCGGCGGGATCCCGTCCGTGCCACGCGTGAGGAAAATGACAAGATGTCTGACCGTGTCGCTAAATGTACGTTCGTGATGATGCTCCTGTCGGGCTGGAATCTGTGCGGGATCGTGCTGGCTTATATTTTAAAGCTCGCCGGCAAAGAAGCGCGGCCGGTCGTTACCGGAGATATCGTTTTTTCTTTATCTTCCGCGCTTTTCTTCGCAGTTATCGTTTTCATCTTTTCCCGCAGAAAGAAGACGGCAATGCGTCCTGAAATAACGGCGGCATGACCATTTTCGCGGGTCCGAGGACGGATCCTGAACGCGATCGAACGCACGTTTATTAAAAAACAGTCAGAAATAAAAAATTTTTTATTGACAACACATCGTGTTTAATGTAAAATTCCAAAATGTATCCAATAAACGTGCCTGCAGACGGCAGGGACGGAAGGTTTTTGGTTACAGAATTTTGGTATGGAGGAAGAAAAATGAAAAAACTAGCAAAAGTTTTTGCCCTTTTGATAGCTATTTCTTTAGTGGTTGCTGTATTTGCCGGTTGTAACGTTAAACCCGAATATACTGGCGCTGATACGCTGGTTGTAGGTTATTCACGGTTTTCTGGTAAGTTCAGCCCGTTCTTTGCGACCACAGCGTACGATCAGGATGTTGCTGGTATGACTGCAGTAGGTCTTATTTCTACTGACCGCGAAGGAAATGTTGTTTATAAGGGTATTGAAGGAGAAAAGAGAGTATTCAACGGAACAGAGTATACATATACTGGACTCTCCGATGTTACTGAGACTATCAATAACGACGGAACTGTTGACTACAACATCAAACTGAGAAAAGGTGTTAAGTTCAGCGATGGTAAAGAACTCACCGCCGATGACGTGCTGTTCTCGATGTACGTATACTGCGATCCCGCTTACACCGGATCCACTACGTTCTCGACTCTGCCCATCGTTGGTATTGAAGAATACCGCGCTAACATGTCTCCTCTCACTACTGTTATCGCAAAGGCAGGCCGCGACGGTTCATCTGATATGTTCACAGCTGAACAGCGCGACGCTTTCTGGGCTGCTTACGATAAGGCACTGGTAGATCTCGGAGAAGACATCACCAAATACGTAATGGCTAACTACACTTCCTATGCTTCCAGTAAGTTCGGAATGGAAGAGGATGCCCTCAAAGCTGACGAGAGACTTTACGTTGCTTTCGGTATGACTATGTGGGGATTCGGCGGAAAGAATGAAGACGGTACATTTACCTCTTCTGACGGAAAGAATTTCGACCTTGTAAATTCGTTCCCGACCACTCAGGACTATGCTGCTGCTCTTTATGCTGCATACGGCGACGATCCGATCACGATCGAAAAAGAGAAAGCTAACGATCCTGTTGCTTCCTTCATTGAAAAAGAGCTTGGCGATAAGGCTGACGAACTGAGCAAAGCTGTTCAGGTCGGTGAGTCCGCCGCTAACATCTCCGGTATCGTTAAAGTTAACGACTACGAGATTAATATTAAGATGACGAAGTTTGACGCCGTTGCTATCTACCAGCTGGGTATCACAGTTTCCCCGCTGCACTACTATGGCGATGCTTCCAAACTTGACATTAATAATAACTCCTTCGGTTTCACCAAAGGCGATCTGACCTCTGTTAAGGCTAAGACTTCTGCTCCTATGGGTGCAGGCCCCTACAAGTTCCAGAGCTACGCCAGCGGCGTTGTTACCTTCGAGAGAAATGAAAATTACTTCGACGGCGCTCCGAAGATCAAGTACATCAAGTTCCAGGAAACCGACGATGCGGATAAGGTTCCGGGTGTTCAGTCCGGTCTGTTCGACGTGACCGATCCTTCATTCAACGATACTGCAGTATCTGCTATTAAGAAGGCTAACTCCAACGGTGAGACCACCGGTAACGTCATCACTACAAATACTGTTGATAACCTTGGTTACGGTTACATCGGCGCTAACGCCACGACCGTTTGTGTCGCCGGCGATTCTAAGAGCGATGCTTCCAAGAGCCTCCGTAAAGCTTTCGCAACACTCTTTGCTGTTAACAGAGATAAGAACATCCAGACTTACTACGGCGAGAGAGCTTCTGTTATCCAGTATCCTATTTCCAATACTTCCTGGGCTGCTCCGAAGCCGAACGATGCAGGATACGAGCTTGCATACTCCAAGGATGTAGATGGAAAGCAGATCTACACATCCACGATGTCACTTGATGAGAAGAAAGCTGCTGCTCTCACGGCCGCTATCGGATTCTTCAAGGCTGCCGGATTTACCTGGGATGAAGCTTCCGGTAAGTTCACTGCTGCTCCCGAAGGCGCAAAGTTAACTTACGAAGTAATCGTTCCCGGTGACGGTGTTGGCGATCACCCCGCTTACGGTATCCTTACCGATACTAAAGAGCAGCTTGCTTCCATCGGTCTCACTCTTGAGATCAATGACCCTGCAGACTCCAATATCCTTTGGGATGCTCTGGATGCAGGTACGCAGGATTTCTGGACCGCTGCATGGGGCGCTGCAGTTGACCCTGATATGTATCAGATATACCACAGCTCCAACGTAGTAGGTGTAGAAGGCTCTTCCGAGTCCAACCACTACAGGATCCAGGATGCTCAGCTCGACCAGCTTATTATGGATGCAAGAGTCAGTGCTGACCACGCTTACAGAAAAGGCGTTTACAAGCAGTGCCTTGACATCATTATGGACTGGGGCGTTGAGATCCCGACCTACCAGAGACAGAATGCTATCATCTTCAGCACCGAGAGAGTTAACCTTAAGACTCTGACTCCGGACATCACGACGTTCTGGGGCTGGATGAATGATATTCAGAATCTTGAGATGAATCCGAAAAACTAATTAATAGGTTTTCTTCTCAGCGTTTCGGCAAGCACCGTGACCGGTGCTTGCCGAAACTTTCGTATCGTGGAACCAATCTAAGGAGCAATATATGGGTAAGTTTATAGTAAAAAGGTTACTGCTCTGTGTTGTAATTTTTTTCTTTGCAATGTTTCTGATATATACTCTTATTTATAATCTGCCATCAAGTTATGTGGAAACTACGGCACGTGAGCTGGCATCGGCAACATCGAAATTTGGCGGAAAGACGTATCAGGAATGGCTTGATCAGCTTAATGCAGATTACGGTATGGATAAAGGTCTCGTAGTCGGGTATTTTACCTGGCTGAGTAATGCTTTGCGCGGCAATTTCGGCGACAGCTGGAAGTGGAATATGTCGTGTACGCAGAAATTCTCCGCCGTTATCTGGAACAGTTTCATTCTCGGGCTGATATCATTTATATTTGAAATTCTTATTGCTATCCCGCTGGGCGTTGTCGCAGCGAGAAAGCAGTACAGCATAACCGACTATACGGTTACAGTAGTGTCGCTCGTCGGCATATCTCTTCCGACGTTCTTTATTGCCACAGTACTGAAACTGATTTTTGCAATCAAACTCAAGTGGTTCGATCTGGGCGGAATGCATAGCCGGAATTTTATAGCCGCTACGGCGACAGGATGGGAGAATTTCCTTGATCTCGCAAAGCACTTCTTCCTTCCCGCACTTACATTGATTTTTTTAAGCATCGGTGGTCTTATGCGTTATACGCGTACGAACATGCTCGAAGTTCTTAACGCCGATTATATCAGAACGGCGAGAGCAAAGGGACTTCCGGAGAGCAAGGTCATCGGACTCCATGCTTTTAGAAATACACTTATTCCCGTCGTTACGCTGCTGGGCGGGACGCTTCCCGGACTGTTCTCGGGAGCAATGATCACAGAAACGCTGTTTTCGATCGAGGGTATCGGATATATAAGCTACCAGTCGATGGTAGGAGGAGATATTCCGTTCACGATGTTCTATCTGGCGCTGATGTCCATCCTCACTTTGCTCGGAAACCTGATTTCAGATATATTGTATGCCGTGGTAGACCCGCGCGTACGTGTGAATTGAGGTGATGAGCGTGGCAGATAAAGTTAATTTATTAAACGAAAAACTTAAGGCGAAGGAAGCAGCAGAGGTCGCTAATAATCAAGCTAATGAAAATGAACCGATGAAGCTTGACGACGCCGCGAGAGTTAAGGTGCTCAGCCCCGCCCGTCTTGTCGCAAAACGATTTTTCAGGAACAAGCTCGCCATGGTCGGTCTGGTGCTCCTTGTGCTCCTCTTCTCGTTTTCTTTCTTAGGCCCTATCGTCTACCCTTACGGTCAGACAGAGAAATTCTCGAACACCAAGATGCTTGACCTGGAATATGCGGTAAGCGGAATTCCGTCATCGTATACCAGATACGTTCTTGAAGAAGAGCAGATGAAGGATATCGTTAATTACACTGACTCCTTTATTATCGACATAAACAAGGACGGCGCTGACGTAAACGAAAAAGTATTCGAAAAGAACAATGAAAAATACAAGCTTGTACGCATAGGCGAAAACCTGTATTCGTTGTCCAAAGTCGGCGGATATGCCGGAAAGATCGACAGACAGACCGGAGATATCTCTGACGGAAAATTCAGCGACGGCGCAAAAGCTGCTATATTAGAGGCGTATGCCGCTAACCAGGAGACCGCGACGTTTGGGGATATCGAATATAAACTTATATACGGTTCAAAGAGCCAGGGTACCACGATCTATTCTGATTTCGAAGAATCTGACATAAAGGAAGGTCTGCTGGCCTCCAAGCTCGTATTCGACAAATATTCTCCGGATTCCGAGATCAAGGATGAGTTTAAGATCGCCGCACTTCGTGCGCTCTATTCGGACGGTAAATTCTCGATCGACGGAAAAGAGTATACGATCGACGAAGAGCAGGGTGAAAGCCTTATTAAAGACGATTCCGGAAACGTTGTTTTCGGTATCTCAAATTACTCGATAACCAACGTTGACGGACAGGATTCGCTTCCTCTCGACTTCAAAAAAGCATTTACCGTTGCAGTAGAGGATATGCAAAAAGCAGGGGCACGTGAAGGTAAATTTAATTACCGCGTTCCTCAGATCGATCCTGAAACGATGCAGTACGTTTACGACGAGGGAGGAAACCTTGTACTTCAGGAAGAGGAACTTTCCATCACGAGAAAAGAGACTGCAGGCGAAGTACGTTATTACGCCCGTTACAATCAGATAACGGAAGTTTACGCGACTTATATTGCTCCTTCGTTCACGCACTGGCTGGGCACCGACGGTGACGGATTTGACGTTCTTTCCCGTATCATGTACGGCGGACGTATTTCGCTGATGGTCGGATTCGTTGTAGTTATACTTGAAACTATACTGGGCGTTATTATGGGCGGTATCGCAGGCTTCTTCGGCGGCTGGGTTGATACCCTTATAATGAGACTTGTAGATATATTCTACTGCATCCCCACGATGCCTATTATGATCATAATCGCATCGGTATTCGATAAACTGAAGATGCCTCCGTATGAGCGTCTTATGTGGATGATGGTCATGCTGGGAGTCCTGGGCTGGTCAGGAATCGCAAGATTGGTCAGAGGACAGATATTGTCCCTGAGAGAGCAGGAATTCATGACGGCAGCAGAGGCGACCGGTCTGAAGACCAGCAGACGTATCTTCAAACACCTTGTCCCCAACGTTATGCCTCAGCTGATCGTTTCGATGACAATGGGTCTCGGCAGCGTTATCCTTTTGGAATCTACGCTTTCCTACTTAGGCCTCGGTGTTAAACACCCGCTGGCAACGTGGGGCAACATCATCAACTCCGTTTCCACGATCGATGCTATGGAGGAATATACATATATCTGGATACCTGTAGGCGTGCTTATCTGTCTCGCTGTTATTGCTTTCAACTTCGTCGGCGACGGTCTGCGTGACGCGTTCGACCCCAGGATGAAGCGCTGATCGGACGGGAGGTATATCATGGCATTAGGTAAAAGAAAAAATGTAAATTACATAACCGGTAAAGAGTCGCACTACATCTCAAAGCGCAACAGAAGGATCACGAAGAAGCTCGAAAAAGAGAGAAACAATTCCAAGAAGGATCCGTCTCAGTATATGACCAAGATGCGCGACGAGAACAACGTCGTCGAGCTGGACAACGTCTGTACGTATTTCTTTACGGATATAGGCGTGGTGAGAGCCGTTGACGGCGTATCGTTCGATATTCCGCGCTGCTCTACCGTAGGCGTCGTAGGTGAGTCCGGCTGCGGCAAGAGCGTTACTTCGCTGTCTCTCATGCAGCTGGTGCAGCGCCCCACGGGTCAGGTCGTCGGAGGCGAGATCCGCCTGAACAACGACGACGGTACCGCGTATAATATTGTCAACACACCCACGGTCATCATGCAGGAGATCCGCGGCAATAAAATGTCGATGATCTTCCAGGAGCCCATGACGAGCCTTAACCCCGTGTTCAGGATCGGGGCTCAGATCAATGAAGTCATCGAGCTGCACAACGAAGGCATGACCAAGGAACAGATCAAAGAGCGTACGATGGAAATGCTCAAGATGGTCGGTATCGCCAATGCCGAGGGTGTATATAACATGTACCCGCATGAGCTTTCCGGCGGTATGCGTCAACGTGTTATGATCGCTATTGCCCTCGCGTGCAATCCCAAGCTGATCATTGCCGACGAGCCCACGACGGCTCTGGACGTTACCATTCAGGCACAGATACTTGACCTTTTGAGAAACCTTAAGAATAAGATCAACAGCTCGATCATGCTGATCACGCACGACCTCGGCGTTATCGCAGAAATGGCAGACTACGTCGTAGTTATGTACGCAGGCCGCGTAGTAGAGAAGGGAACTGCGGAGGATATTTTCCACAATCCGTGCCACCCGTACACGATCGGACTGATGAAATCAAAGCCTGTAGTAGGTAAAAAAGTAAAAGATCTTTACAATATTCCGGGCAACGTTCCCAACCCTGTCAATATGCCTGACTATTGTTATTTCAGAGACCGCTGTGAATTCTGCGACAATGAAAAATGCTCGGGTAAATATCCGCCCGAGATCAAGATCAGCGATACGCACGTCGTTTCCTGCTACCGTTTCATCGACAAAGGCGAAGTGGTGGGATATCCCCAGATTATTGACCCGGAGGATCTGTGAAAATGGACGATAACAACTTGATGCAGAATAACAATAATGACGATTACGTGCTTGAAGTACGGAATCTGAAAAAATATTTCCCTATCAAATCAAGCTTCCTTCGACTGGTCATCGGAAACGTTAAAGCTGTTGACGGCATTTCCTTCAAGATCAAGAGAGGTACTACGATGGGTCTGGTCGGCGAGTCCGGATGCGGTAAATCTACAGCCGGCAGGACGCTTTTAAGACTTCAGGATAAGACGGAAGGCGAAGTGCTGTTCAACGGGATCGATATATTTAAATTGTCCCGCGCCGAACTCCGCAATTTAAGACCGAAGATCCAGATAATATTCCAGGATCCGTATTCCAGCTTATCACCCAGAATGCCTATCGGCGAGATCATCGGCGAAGCGGTGAGGGAACACAATATTGTCCCTAAAGAAGAATACGACGCGTATATCACCAGAATAATGAAAGCATGCGGTCTTCAGGAATACCATAAAGACCGTTATCCGCATGAATTTTCAGGCGGTCAGCGTCAGAGGATATGCATAGCGCGTTCGCTCGCTCTGAATCCTGATTTCATCGTTTGCGACGAGCCCGTATCCGCTCTGGACGTTTCGATACAGGCGCAGATCATCAACCTGCTCAAGCAGCTTCAGAGGGAGTTCAACCTTACGTATCTGTTCATTTCTCACGACCTTTCTGTCGTCGAGCATATTTCAGATACGGTAGGCGTTATGTACCTGGGCAGCCTGGTCGAATATTCCGACACGGACCATATTTTCAGTAACCCGCTCCATCCGTACACGAAAGCGCTGTTTTCGGCGATCCCGGTACCGGATCCGAATGTAAAAATGGACCGTATCGTGCTGGAAGGCAGCATTCCTTCTCCGGCAAATCCGCCTAAAGGATGTAAATTCCACACGCGCTGCAACCAGTGCATGAAGATTTGCGAGAAAGCTCAGCCGCTTTACAAGGAAGTAGAGCCCGGTCATTTCTGTGCTTGCCATCTGTATAACAACACAGAGGAGCAGATCGAGGCTGAGAAAGAGTACGACAGAGTGGCAGCCGAGGAGGCTCTGGAAGAGCAGAAACGCAAAAAGAAAAATAAAAACAATAAAAAGAAAGACGACGGCGGCGCAGGGAAAGCATGATTTGCTGTCAGGGCAGGCGTATTGAGCCTGCCTTTTTTACCTGACCGGAGATTGATCATGGCACGGAAAAAGGAAAAAATCGATGATGACGGAAGAGTGATCGCCAACATGAACGTTGACGGCATGCCCTGGTACGCGGGTTTTACGCGCGGCAAAGGCGGCGATGCTGATCCGTCTGTGCCTGTTGATCCTGAGGCTAACAGGGAGGAACTTTCCAAGCTCGGGAAGAAGCAGACGTTCTTCCTAATCCTCGGAGTGCTGGGGGCGGCAATGGCTATAGCGGCCGTGTTTGCTCTTGGATATCTCGCATTTATACTTTTCGCACAGTTCGTCTGGTTCAAATGAGCCGGGATACCGGCAGCACAGGAGGCCTGTCCGATGAGCGGATGGCCGTCAATGAAAGGAGATCGTTATTATGACAACAAAGATCGCGAAAAAAGTTTTTATAGTTTCGTTAGTCGCACTGCTTATATGTGCTATGGCGTTTACCGGGTGCAAGATCAAAAAGAAGACGCCTGAAGAAATGCTTTCATGTGCATTGACTACCTCGAAGGCGTCATTCGAAGAAAAAAATTCGATCGTCGAAACTGCGAAAACCTTGAAAGACGGACTCGTCACGGTCGTTATTGACGGCGGAGAAGAGGGAGCGTCAATGACTCTTTATTATAAGGACGGTAAGCTGGCGATTGACACGGGCTTTTTAGGTGAGCTGATCGGAATAGACCTTAGCGAACTTAAAGATAAATTCCCGAAGTCTATGTTCGGTACCGAAGGCGGAAATCTGTTCAACTTTAAAAAGAGCGACGAACAGGAGCTTATCGATGCGGCTGAGAAATTCACGCATGCCGAAGACGTCGATATCGTAAAAGAAATTATGGATATCGTGAAGGAAAACGGCACGATGACTGCCGAATACGGCAGCAAGGTCGAGCTCAGATCCGGCGATACGAAGGCAGACGTCCTTAATCTTTCGTTTACGGCGGAGCAGGTAAAAAAGATCTTCAATGATGTTTTTGAAAAGCTGAACGGTTTGGCTTCCAGGATCACCGGTGACGAATCGTTTAAGCTTGACTCCGATATCATCGTTTCCGGTGACATCGGCGATAATGACGAGGCTGCTAACGTAAAGCTTTATACTGACACAAAGACCGGTGAGATCCTCGGCGGTGTAGTCGTGATCAGAGAAGCAGATGAAGAGAATGATCTGACCGTTAAATTTGACGTCGAGAGGGACGACAATACTGTTAAATATGAGCTTCGTGTTCCTGGTGAGGACGAGGATTTTAATGCCGTTTTTACCGTTTCGAACGCCGGCGGAAGTGAGCAGATCCGTTTTTCTGCTGATGGGGAAGAGGTTTTCAAGTACGAGTTTAGCCGCGAGGGTAAATTTGTTGCTGTTTCGTTATTTGGTCATGAGAGCAGATTGAACTATGACGTTGAGCGCCGTGCTGATGATTCTGTTAAGTCTGTATCGGCTTCTTTCGAGATCCCGGCTGAGATGCTGGGCGGGATCGTCGGACCGTTATTTGGTTCTGCATTCGGCGGTTTCGGATTCGGAGGTGAGGATTTCGGATTCGGAGGTGAGGATTTCGGATTCGGCGGCGAGGATTTCGGCGAAGAGCCTGACTTTAACGATTACGATTATGATTATGATTATGATAACGGTTATGATTATGATAACGATTATGATTATGATAACGATTATGATTATGTTCCCGCGAACGTTAAAGTCCGGATGAACTGCGACGTCGAGGGGGCAATGCCTGAGTACAGAAACATTCTGGATATGTCTGCTGCGGACCTCCAGAAAATGTTAATGGATCTATTACTCTCCGGCGCGGTCCAGGAGTGAATATAGCGGGCGTCAATGACCGCATATGATCTGAAACAGTTGATCGTTTATCATTTATCATTTATCATGTTTTATGCCGGACCTTCGGGCCCGGTTTTTTTATGCCCTTCGGGGCCGTATATCACGAGCCGGGGAAGCGTTTTGAAGAGACGGCGGATTTTTCGGAAATATTTTTCTGTGCTGTGATTGAACAAAATTCTGCGCAGTCAACAGCGCCGCCGAAAACGTGCTTAACAGCCCCGTATTCGGATTTTAACATCCACAACCAAATATCATTTTTCGACGTTCCGGAAAAGTTAAAAAAAACGAGCGCGGCGTAAAACTCTTGTGATAGAATCCGGCTCCCGGACAGAAAACCGCGAATGCCCGAAGCGTGGTCAATGTCAGCGGGGCAAGGGCGGCCGTTTTCCTGACGGTTCATAAAACGGATCCGCGGCGGAATTCCCTTTGCGGCTGCCCTTTTCAAAACGCATCGGGGACGGAGGGTCAGAATGGAAGGCACAAAAGGCGGAAAATACAATATCGTTGAAACTATATGCAGCGAAAGAGCGTTTCGCGGGATCGACACTTCTGTAAACCGTCAGGTTTTTATAAAGAAGTTCAAACCGGATGACGAAGCGTTTGAAAACGAGAAACGCAGCCTGATGTCGGTTACAAGTCCGCACGTTCCGGAATTTATTGACGAGTACAGCGACGAGAACGGAAAATATATTGTCACCGAATGGATACCGGGGTTAACGCTCTACGAATTCGTACATACTGAAGGGCCGCTCGATGATGAAGCGACAGGCGAGATAATTATAAAAATATGTGAAGCTCTGTCGTTTTTCCACTGGAACCGCCTTGGCGCAACAGCTTTCCTGGATCTCAAACCGTCGAACATAATTCTCAGGAACTATGCCGGGTTTGACGTGAAACGAATCGACATATGCTTTGTGGATCTTGAAGCGGCGAGAGTCGTTTCGCAGGAGAGTGCCTCTTCCGTTCCCGGTAAGGAGAGCGATGCCGGGGCGGCAAGGAAAACGCTGCGCCTTGGAAGTCCGTATTTTACCGCGCCGGAGGTGCTTTTCGGTCAGAGCTGCATTCAAAGCGACATTTATTCGATAGGCGTGATGGCGGGATATATGATCACCGGGCGCGAAGAGTATCCGTCTGCATACGCGATACGGGGATTCTGGGGAGAATTCATTGTCCGCTGTACCGATCCGGATCCGGGTAAGAGATATGCCGGGGTCAGAAACGTGATCGACGCCGTCAGGGATCATCTGAGAACGGCGAGATCCGGGAAAAACGGAGGGCGTTCGACGAACCGCTCCGGAACCGTCCAAGGGCGTTCAAAGCCGGATGACAGACCGGAATCGTCTGAAGTGCAAGGTGACGCGAGAGTTCAGAGGTTTATTAAAGACACTTTGAATTTCAGACGCTCGTGCATAATGGTCGAAGGGAATCCGTGCTTCGTGAGCGAGATGGGCAGCGCCGCGGCGGGGTCGGGATTCAGGACGGGTGTGTTTTCGCTTTCGGAACGCGGGAGAGAAAATCTTGAGTATTACTTTACCGGAAAGAAGGAAGATATGACGAACGTGGCCGAAAAATCACTGTATCCGTTCGTTTTCGATCACAGATCGATGTATCTCCACGGAAGCGACGAATGGACTGAAAAAGGGCTGCTGAAGATGTCCGGAGAGGGGAAAAGGCTATTTACGGGAACGTTCAAGCAATGTCTTGAGCTGCCGCTTCGGAAAAGCGAAGACGTGCGCAGATTCGTGGAATGGTGTATGACGAACTTCGATATAACGCTCATGAACGTTGAGCGTGGAGACGATCCCGCGCTGATAAACACACTGCTCGAAAGCTGTAACTACGTCGTGGCAACTCCCGATTCAAACGTCGAGGATATGGAGTCTTTCAGGAATTACTATCTAACTCTTGCGCAAAGCGGAAAGCTTGTATATTCAAAAGTCAGATTTGTTGCCTGGGACTATGCAGAACGTGAATCAAACCGCGACAGCCTTTTCCGGATAGTCGGTAAGGACAAGTATTTAGGCGAGGTGTTTAAAAGTGAGGCCAGAGACAGGCGTAAAAACAGACTGGAAAACGCAGGTTCTGTTCTGGACGATCTTTCGGAGGGTCAATACGAGGATATACTTCAGAAGTTGATAAGCTGATCAGGCCGGTCCGGGCGGGAGGTCGTTGTGAACAGGCGTCAATCTTTATTTTTAAGGCAGCTTGGCCGTACGGCATCGATCATCGCGGATCATATTGACGGCAGCGGCGAAAAGAGCGGGGAAGAGATCATTGCCGACGCTATCTGGAAGAGCATGTATTATTTCTGTAAAGAAGTTCGCGGTGAGCTTTCCGGAATGCTGAAGGGCAGTGCCACGAAGGATTGTTTCGAGGTGTCCGACTGGTTCGAGGATATGCGCCGTAAATACGGAAAATGCAGTGACATATTGACGTTTTGCCAGATACTGTGCTGCATATTCAGAACCGGACGCGCAAGCGAGGGGTCGATAGCGCTGAGGCTTCTCTCGAGGGCAGTCAGCCTTGCCGGCGACGGTGGTATCGCGTCAGATATGATACCGGTCTGGCAGTATATGATAAAGAACAAGGCGGCATTTTTCAGCTGTTCGGATAACGGATGTGACTTCGGGAACGATGATAGAAATTATGACAGAAACGATGAAAAAAACGATGATAAAAACGATGACAGACGTGACGACAGAATTGTCTTCGGCAGGATGCTGCTTTCACTATGCTGCTGCGCAGGCAATGATAAAAGGTACAAAAATCAGATGAAAATGATGTACTTTTTTATAAACGCGTATGCGGCCGCGCCGGATGAAAGAGAGCGGATACTTGAAGCGGTGCATGCAGGCGCTTTAAAAGGAGACACAAGGCTTTTCTCGACACTTGAAGCGGCATACGGCTGACCGGGCCGGAAAAGCAGTGCTATGTTTAATAACAAAGAGGATCAAAAAATGGACAAGAACAGTAAGAAAAACAATAAAAACACGAAGATATTTACAAAAATAAGACTGACAAGGCTCATAGCGTTTACCGCGGCGATGCTGCTTTTCCTTTCCGGGATCAGTTTCCCGTTTGCGGCGAAAACTGCGAACTGGACGAGCCGGCTGGATGATCTTACTGGTTACGGAGGGGCAGAATACTATAAAAAAAGCGGCTACTACGTAAATATCTACGGCCAAGGCGGCGTGATCGAGGAAGTCCGTTACAAAGCGGGCGGGAGCAGACAGCGCGTATATTATCTGACGAATACGGATACGGGAGAAGAGCAGACTGCCTACTGCCTCGCGTCGGGACTTTCATTCAGCACCGGAGCGGGATACGGATCAGATCCGGATAACGGACAAGTTTTTGCGGAATATTATGAAAATTTACCCGCAAGCGCAAAAGACGGGATCGCGTTTGCTTCTATCTACGGTTTTAACGAAAAGAAGATGTCGCTAAACGGCCCCGGACCGGTCGAGGGAACGCTTGGCAGCGATTTCTGGATGGCAACGCAGTGTATCATCTGGGAGTATCAGCAGGGGATCAGAACTGACGCAGGGCTGCGCAGATCAAAAGGGCAGATTGCAGCGGACAACTATTACAGTATCGTTAAGGATAAACCAGCGGAAAAATGCTACGACTATCTTTTGGATCTCATAAAAGAGGCATCGTCCGTTCCGACTTTTGCAGCGGTCAATGAATCAGGCTGGGACAAAGTTGTGGAATTGTCCGAGACTGCTCCGGAGTCAGGTTTCTACGAGTTGAGAATATACAGCAGAACGACGGTGCTCCCGGGCAATTATTATGTGACGGACGAGGCAGGAGCCGTCCTTCCCGACGTGCAGCTTACTGTAGCGGGCAATAGCTTCAGGTTTACATCGACGCGCAAATATGAGGCGGGAAAACGGATCATTGTCCGCAGGCAGGAAGACGGAACAGACGAGGGTGCTGCCGTGTTTTTCGGTCCGGATGATCCCGGAAAGCAGACGATGCTGAGTACTGCGGGCAGGCTTGCAACACCGTTTAAAATGTATCTGTCTATTAAAACCATTGACAACAACGGTGAGAAGGTCAGGCTAGAGATCCGGAAGAGTTCGGGCGACGGTATCGTCGAAGGGGTGCCCTTCATATACGCCTGGAAAAGTTCGGATGACCGGTATTATAACAGGACTGTCTATACGGACGAAACCGGAATGAATGCGGCCGAATTCAGGATGAGTATGAACCCGGGAGACGTGATGTCAAATTTACGTTATATCGCCGTAATGGAACAGCCATCCGACCGGTACGAATCTTCTTTAACGAGTGAATCGGGCAATATCGGTTTTTCTTTAGACGTTTTTTTCTGCAAAGGCGAGCAGAATGGAGAACTGGTCTGGAAGTATGCTTATTCGATAAATGAAGCAATTAGTATGTCTGCGGACGGGAAAGCATATCCCGGGCATCTGATCAACGTCGGATATGACCGTGAGAACAGCGTTATTTTCCTGGATTATTATAATGATCCGCTTAAAGGGAAGGTGAAGCTGATAAAACAGTCGGAGACAGGATCTGCGGGAGGCTTTGTGTTCGAGCTTACGGGACAAGACCCGGAAAACGCGGGCATCGTCATCAGGCAGACTACAGGCAGCGATGGCATAGCGTTATGGAACGACCTGCTTCCGGGAACGTATATGATCAAAGAAATTTTGCCCGCGCAGAGCGTCTGGGAGGAGCCGGATCCGGTCATCGTGACGGTAGAACCGGATAAGACCGCTACAGTGAACGTGCGAAACGTGCTTAAAAAAGGGATGATACGGATAGTGAAAACATCCGAAGACGGCCTGTTTGACGGAATAAGCTTTGTCGTTGTGAATACGAGCGGTTTTTCTGTCACTGTTTTGCCTGACGAGGACAGTATTCAGGTGATAGACGGAGTTCCGGCATTCGTGGCGCTTATCGGCGGTCTGGAGCCTGGGACGTACACTGTCGTAGAGAATGCTCCCGCAAGATACAAACAGCAGTACGGCAAGATAGTTTCAGTGGAATCGGGACGTACGGCAGAGGTCAGGTTCCACAACGAGTTAAGCGACGTGACACTTACAATTGTGAAATCAATATACGCGGAAGAGTTTATTCCTGCGCACGGGGACGCGACGTTCATATTCAGGATAAAAGACGTTGACCGTGATAAGACGTATTACCGCGCGGTAAGTTTCGGCGCCGCTGATAAGCAGAAAGGGCAGAGCGGCCTTATTTCGAAAAGCATCTCGATACAGGGATTGCTGCCGGGCACGTACGAAGTGACGGAATTAAAAACTCTCAGATATGAGTTAGAGTCGATCGAGCCGGGCGACGGCGTGACAGTAAGCGGTGCGAAAGCCGTATACGTGCTAGGCTCCGATCATATCAGCGCGAACGCTGAATTCATAAACAGAGTGATCAATCAGGAAAAAACGACCGATACGGCTTTTTGTGAGAACCGTTTCGGAGGCGGAAAGTAGATCCCGGTACCGGTAATACCGGCTGAAAAATCCGGAGGAATTTAAATGAAATATGGAAAAAGAAGAGGCCCGGGAGCCGTTTTTGTGAAAATTTTCCGGGTCATAGGGAGAATCGTCTTTTTCAGCATCCCGATAATATTGCTGCTGGTCATCATTTCACAGGCGTCAGGCGTCAGATATATGTGTGTACTGTCGTCGTCAATGGAACCGGAACTGCCACAGGGCAGCCTGATCGTTGTTGTCCCGCGAAGAGCCGAAGAGATACGCACCGGTGATAATCTGACGTACTTCATATCAGGTAATTACGTCACGCACAGGGTCGTACGGATAGACAGGGAAAACAAAAAGATCATAACAAAAGGGATAGCCGGAAAACTGGAGGACGCTCCGGTACCGTACGGCGCGGTAAAGGGAGTCCAGAAACTGTGTTTCCCGGGGCTGGGAAGACTGGCGGAGAAGCTCGGGACCGCCAGAGGAAAAATAATAATATTGTCGGCTGCGACGGCGATTTTTATTGCTGTGATCATTGCTGACATCATCCTGGGCAGGCGCCGCAAAACAGCGGCAAATCAAATCGATCTGACTGCATATGCAGCGGAAAATAATATTTTATAAGGAGGCTCATTATGAAAAGGAGCGAAAAGATCATCATCGGAATTCTGACAATAGGCTTGCTGGCGGCTTTGGCGGTTGGAGGCACCCTTGCTTATATGACAGACTGGGAAAACAAGGAAAACACGTTTACCGTAGGGACCCTTGACGTTTCACTTGAGGAAAAGAACTGGGAAGAAGACGGCGAAGACGTTGTCCCGGGCGACACGTTTGATAAAGACCCCGTCGTTAAGGGTGTGGCGAACGACAGCTACGTACGTATGCGCGTTATTATCAAAGACAGTGCGGGCAATATTATCACTGACGCGTCAAGGTTGTCCCTTATTAAGAGCATGATAAGATACGACAGCACGTATGATGCTGCCGCTCAGAAAAGCGGGACAGTGATCGTAGCGGGAGAATCGTATTCTTTAGCTGACGTGGCTGCGATGCCCATGGTAAACCCGGATTTCACCGAGGAGGCCACAGGAAAGAACGGCGAATATTGCTTTAACTACAGCAAAGTGCTCAATGACGGCGACAGCGTTGCTCTGTTTACGAACGTCGTTGTCCCCACCGACTGGTCGCAGGTACAGCTCGATAAAGTCGGAGCGTTCAAGATCGACGTGGTAGTCGAGGCCATCCAGGCAAAGAACTTCAGCGGAGCAGAGGCGGCTTTTGAAGCGCTTGACAACGAAATAAGCGCCGGAACTATAGTGAAAAATTATGACTCCGGCAGATGACCGGATGATATTTAAGAAGCGGATCGATCATCGGATCGGGTGAGCGGGATGCGGCTGCCGGGAAGGCAGAAATACTTTTCCGGCAGGATCCCGTCACGGCGGCAGCATAATATCATGGAGGAACCGGATCATGAAAAAGATTTACTTTATTGCACTTTCGGTGCTGATCTGTACTTTTGTCGTTTGCGGTATGCTAGCCGCCGCGGATTGGTACAGGGAGGACAGGACAACAAATACTATCTCCGTAGGTAATCTGAGCGCGGAAATAGTTGATATATATGAACAGGACACGGTGGTAATGCCGGGTGACGCGGTCGATAAAGTTGTTTCGGTTAGAAATGACGGGGATTCGGACGAAATAGTGCGGGTGAGGATCACCGGAGTCTGGACGGACAGCGGCGAACTGATCGAGCACCGTCATCTGGCGTGCGAAATAAATGACGACGACTGGCTTTTCGACGAAGGAACGGGTTTTTATTATTATACTTCCGTCCTTTCGCCGGGAGAGGTCTCCAACCCGCTTTTAAGATCGTTTTCTATCGACGGACCCAACGTGAACAATTATTTTTCGATGAGGCCAGGAACTATCACGATAGCGATGGAGGCTGTTCAGGCGGCGGCCGGGGGCGTTTCGCTCTGGGAAAAGACAAACGAAGACCTTATGATAGAGTACGATGAGCGCCCGGAAAACGGCGAGGACAATGAATCCGGTGTCGAGTTCAGGGGCGATCGGGAGGGATTTGACTTTGGTGAAAACAGCGACCTGTTTTCGTCTTTTAAAAACCTGCTTCCCGGGCAGACGGTGATACAGAGCATCAACGTTGGCAACACACAGAGTGAGGGAACGGAGATCTTTTTGAAGGCGGAATGCGGCGATAAAGAGAAAGACGAACTTCTCTGGAGGCTGCTTTCCGGTTATACTGATATAGAAGTAAAAGCAGACGGACGAACCGTATACAGCGGTCCCCTTTGGCGAAGTGAAGAAGATGAAACAGAAAAGGCGGATCTGCGCGCCTTATCGCCCGAAACGGGATCCGGTGCGGACAACACGTCTAAACCGCCGGAGGAACTTTACGGAAACGGCATCAGTCTCGGAACGGTCGCGGCAGATGCAGGAACTCAGATAACGGTTGAGCTCAGGCTTTCACCCGAGGCAGGCAATGAATTTCAGGACCTTTCCGGGGACGTTGACTGGATCTTTTATGCCAGAGGCGGTGAACGCGAACCTGTACCTCAGACCGGCGACAATGACGTGAGCTCGTTTTTAGTTTGCATGATCGTTTCCGGCATTGCCTGCCTTGCATTGGTACTTATCCATACTTTTGCGTCCGGAAGGAACAGGAAGAACGGAGGCGGGACGAATGCGGGACGAAACAAGAGCGGCTACGGTAATATACCTGTCGTGATCGCAGTGGCGCTGACAGCGGTGATCGCAGCGGCGTTGACGACCGCGGGAACACTCGCGTTTATGACTGATACGGAAACGGCCGGAAACGAAATAAAGGCCGGGACACTTCAGATCGACCTCACCGAACCGGAGTATACGCCTGGCAAGGTCCTCGAGCCAAACGCGGCGGTGCATAAAGATCCCACGGTCACGAATGAAGGCACGGTGCCGATGCTGGCTTTTATACGAGTCTGCATCCCAATGAAAAAAGTAGCGACTGTTGACAACGTCACTAAGATGATCATACCGGCCAGAGAGCAGGAATTGTTTTCGTTCGAGGCTGACGGTAACTGGATCCTTCTCGAAAATCGTGAGGTTTCCGGGGACAACGGCGCAAAATATTCTTGTTATGTTTACGGTTATTTAGCGAAAGCGCTGGATCCCGGCGAATCGTCAGTGCCGCTGTTTGAGGAGATGCGGTTCGTTAATCTGCTGGAAGGGGAACTTGAATATGCGTCCGAGCTGGATATACCCATAAGCGCTTTCGGCCTTCAGGAGAAGCATTTTTATGAAGGTGAAAGTATGGAAAACAGGCTTTTAAACAGTTACGCTAATTACGTGAAGGAGGCATGGAAATGAAAAAAGATCACGGGCTCAGATTGCCGTGGATCGTGATGATCATCAGCGTGATAATTGCCGTTATCACCATCAGCATCGGATTGACCGCGGCGTATCTTACGGACAGAGATGATGAAATAAACGTACTCAAAGAAGGGGAGACAGTTATAGAAATTGCCGAAACGTTTTCACCGGATCCTGACCCGGAGCCGGGAGACGCGGCGGTAAAGGTGGTGAGGATAACAAACACCGGGAACCTCACGTGTACGATCCGGGCGAGGCTCGTTTTCACGGATGATGCGCTTGAAAAAATAACGCAGCCGCTTGAAATAGGAGAAGGCTGGACGGAGGGCGCAGACGGATTTTATTACTATCTGAGACCTGTTGACCCGGGGGAGACAACAAAACCGCTTATCGAGCGAGTGGTTTTCCGCAGGTTTTAT
This sequence comes from Mageeibacillus sp. UBA1255, assembly GCA_002308795.1. GTDB lineage: Bacteria > Bacillota > Clostridia > UBA1212 > UBA1255 > UBA1255. The sequence goes on from DBVV01000008.1 coordinate 52,408, forward strand.
GAGGACGGAACTCCAGTCACGGCGCAGGAGCTTGGAAAAATTGACGCGGGTCTGATGGTATATTCGGAGGCTCTGGAATTTGTACGGGATGAAGCAGGCGAACCGACGGCGGAGGAGGTGATACGCAACTGGTCCGGGTATTGACAGCAGGATTTAAAGTAGAATAAAATACACTGATGCGTCTTCGACAATGTCCGCATCGGACTTTCGCCGCTGCCGCAGAGGAGGAGATCTGTATGCTTGAATTGTATGGAATAAAAAAAGATTATCCTACCGGTGCCGGTAAGGTGGAAGCGCTTAAAGGAATTGACCTGAGGTTCAGAAAAAAAGAGTTTGTAGCTATACTCGGTCCGTCCGGGTGCGGGAAAACCACGCTGCTTAATATAATCGGAGGGCTTGATCATTATACCGAAGGGGATCTGGTGATCAACGGCCTCAGCACTAAAAAATATACGAACAGGGACTGGGATGCGTACAGAAATCACTCGATCGGCTTCGTCTTCCAGAATTATTATCTTATTCCTCATCAGAACGTGCTTAGAAATACCGAACTGGCTCTAACGCTTTCCGGGGTTTCAAAGTCGGAACGCAGAAAGGCCGCCGTTAGGGCGCTTGAGGAAGTCGGGCTCGGAGACCAGCTGAAAAAAAGACCGGCTCAGTTATCCGGCGGACAGGCGCAGAGAGTTGCCATCGCCAGAGCGCTGATCAACGATCCGGATATCGTTCTTGCCGACGAACCTACGGGTGCGCTTGACACCGAGACGAGCGTGCAGATCATGGAGATGCTGAAAAAAGCTTCGGAAGATCACCTCGTGATCATGGTCACTCATAATCCGGAACTTGCCCAGCGTTACGCGACGAGAATAATCAATATGATCGACGGACGGATCGTAGGCGATTCTGCTCCGGTAAGCGACGACGAGTTTGCCGTTCTTGAAAAGGGACTAAGCGAGATATCCGAAAATGTCGATGGCAAACCGGCAAAGACCGCCTCCGAATCAGAGAAAAGTGTTAAAACCGGCACGAAGAAAAAACCTTCGATGTCGATTGCAACGGCGATAATGCTCTCTATAAACAACCTGTTTACCAAGAAAGGCAGAACGATCCTCACTGCTTTTGCAGGAAGTATAGGCATAATCGGTATCGCGCTGATCTATTCGGTATCAGCCGGGACGAACAGATTTATCGAGCAGGTCCAGGAAGAGACTCTCGCATCTTATCCCATCACGATAGAGAGATCTCATATGGACCTGAACGAGCTGCTCACCAACCTCGCGGGCAATACCGAGAACGCTCATAATCATGAAAATGATGCGATCTACCAGCGTATATCCATGTATAATATGGTCAATTCGATCAACAATACTTCTATTATCGAAAACGACCTGAGATCATTTAAGAAATATCTGATCGAACAGACTGCAGATAAGGACAGCAAATACGGCGGAAATATAACCGGACTCAGTTATACGTATGCGATGGACGTCCTCGTTTACACGAAAAACATCAAGGGCGATATCATCGCTTCAGATACGACGGAATTGACGTCAAGGCTCATTTCTAAGGTTTTCGGTGCGGATGTCCCGACGCCGGGAGGGAGCGGTACCGGTTCCGGAAGCAGCTCAACGATGATGTCGCTGCTTGCCTCTTCATCCTCCGGTTCATCCTCCAGAAACACGTGGAAGGAAATGCTTCCCGGGATCAACGGCGAGACGGTAAGCGGAGTTGTAAAATCGCAATACGACGTTATATACGGAGAATGGCCAACGGGATACAACCAGGTCGTTCTTGTTGTGGATAAAAATAACGAAGTAACAGATATGACGCTATACGCGCTCGGGCTGAAAACACAAGCGGATATCGATGCGATCATTGACGCTGCTATGGCAGGCGAAGAACTTAAAGTGCCTGACGAGAAATGGACGTATGAAGACATCTGCTCCAGGGAATTCAAGGTCGTACTTAACTCCGACTGCTATGTAAAAGACGAAGCGACCGGCACGTTTAACGATCTGAGGACAACGGATGCGGGGCTCGTGTATCTTTACAACAGCGGTATCGATATCGAGATCACTGGTATAATCAGGGCTAAAGATGATGCGATCTCTCCCATGCTCAGAAGCGGGACGATCGGATACACATATAAACTGACGGAATACGTGATCGAAAAGACGTCGGATTCTCCGGCTTCAGTCCAACAGAGAGAGAACCCGGGCACTGACGTTTTCACCGGGCTGCCTTTCAAGAGCAGTATCAACTCACTGGATGACACGGTTAAAGCGACGCTCTTCAAAAATTATATTGCCGGCCTGAATACTTCAGGAAAAGCCAGGACGTTTTTAAGAATAGCGACGTCGCCTTCGGAGGAATTCATTAATCAGTCTGTGAATGCCATGATGGAAGGCCTTGACAGGGAAGCGATGATAGAGATGCTTGCCAGCGGTGCCGCGGCACAGGGGTATATAACCGAGGCGGATATACGGGAATACGTGAAAAATATGTCCGATGAAGATCTTAAGCAGCTTGTCGTTTCTCTTGCTGCGGAGCAGTTTAAGAACCAGTTCGCTCAGCAGCAGATGGCGAAGTATGCCGGAATGAGCGAAGATGATCTAGCTGCTATGTTCGACGCGTCGATGACGCTCCTCACTGACGAGCAGTGCGCTGCGCTCTACGATACTGCTCTGGAATTCTCGAACAATACATACGAAGATAATATGAAGAAACTCGGCGCAGTAGATATTGACGACCCGGAGACGATAAGTTTGTACACGGCAACTTTCGCCGCTAAAGACAATATCAAGGAAATGATCGATGAGTATAATAAGGACAAAGATGAATTTTCGTCGATTGCATTCACGGATTACGTTGGCATCCTGATGAGTTCGGTGACAACGATCGTCAACAGTATTTCGTACGTTCTCATTTCGTTCGTTGCAATTTCGCTGTTCGTGTCGTCAATAATGATCGGCGTCATCACGCTGATCTCCGTACAGGAGAGAACGAAAGAGATAGGCATCCTGAGAGCACTCGGTGCCTCAAAGAAGAACATTTCAAGTATGTTCATTGCGGAGACTGTTATCATCGGATTTATTTCAGGTGTACTTGGCGTCCTGCTGAGCGCGATCTTTGTTATACCTATCAACGCTATCGTACATTATCTGTCCGGACTTTCGAGCCTCAGCGCGTTCCTGCCGTGGCAGACAGCTCTGATACTTATCGGCATCAGCATGCTGCTTACTCTTGTCGCCGGCCTTATCCCGTCAGGCAGCGCAGCCAGAAAAGATCCCGTAGTGGCGCTCAGAACAGAATGAGCCATACGATTTTTGATGATACACTGCTCGTTGATTTTTTCGGAAGGATGTTATAAAATAGCCGTAAGATGCGCACAGAGCAAAGGAGGTTCACAGAATGAGGAGAACGGAAATAAAACTTGCTGTACTTTTGGCGGTTTTGATATGCCTATCGCTTCTTTTTGCCGCTTGTAACGAGCAGAATGAGACTCCGACAGAAAAACCCGAAATAACGGGATCGTCGGACAGCACTGCCGGGGTTCCGGAAGATAAAACTCCGGAAATATCCGACGAGACGCCTGAGCAGAGCGCGGATATCGTGCCCACAGAGCAGAATACTGATGCTGCTGCCACAGATCAGCCGACAGAACAGACGACGGATCAGCACACAACGAACCCGACACCCGTACCGACGCCGCCTCCGGATCAGGATCAGGATGCGGCTAAGAGAGCGCTGGAATTTGAAAAAACGTATGAAGGCACCTGGACTGCAAATGATGACTCGTTCCTTGATTTCAGTCTGGAAGACGGGGAGCCCTGGATCTTCAACGCTATCTGGAACAGCGGCGGAGAATTCCCGTCGTTCAAAATACTTGACGCCGTAAAACTTGACGAATCAGGTAAAAAATATCTGCTGAAACTCAGGTCAAGAGACGGAGCGGAATCCGAACTGAACTTTGAATCTCAGGGAATGTATATTGACATTTCGACGCCGGGCGGTTTATTAGGCGGAAAACGGTACTTTTACGACGGAACCAGACAGTACCCGCCTGAGACTCAGACGCTTACCAAGGATATGATCCTGGGCATTTTCGGCGGAAAATGGGTGGCGTACCAGAACAGCGACGACGTCATCCTCATTGAAAAAGACTCAAACGGCGATATCAAACTGACGCGCCTGGCAGGAGGCAGCAGCATCAACGCGGATGCGTATACTATAAAGACAGTTACGACCGCAGATGCTCTTGGCCACGAATATGAGGCGGTATTTGAAAACAGAAACACAGGAAAAGATTTCAATACGACGATGGGCGTTTTCCAGGCCGGCGGCGTTATCGAAATAGATTATCAAAACGGCAAGGGCAGGATAGCATATCTCGTTTACAACGCTCCGACGCTTGAAAACGTTGATCCCTTTGATTTTGTCAATAAATTTAACGGCGAATGGACGAATTCCGATGATGAGTTCATTTCTTACTCTTCGTACGGCGGAACGCCCGGAATGATGTTCGCTATCTGGAATGCAGGAGGACCGTTCCCCGCAGGCGAGATACTTAAAGTGACGCGCATAGGCGGAGAAGACTATTATGAAGTGCTCCTGAAGATGAACGATGACAGCGGGACACACACCTTCTTTGTTAAATATGATAGTTCTACCGGAAAGATGACGGTATGGGAAGACGGCGAGGACGGCAAGGATTATTATTACGATGCCACAAAACAGCAGGCAAAGCCTATGACGGTAAAAGAAATACTCAGTTATTTCGGAGGTGTCTGGATCGCGGATATAAACGATAATGAATTTATTCAGATCGAGACGGCCGGAGACGAGTCCGTTGCCTCTGTGATACATGGATTCAGAAATGATATAGGAGCGTTTGATTATTACAGCATCGACGTAGCGATCGGAGACGCGCTGGGGAAAGATTTCCAGCTTACTCTGCGGAATTCCGGCACTGACGAGATCTCTGTCCATTACGCAGGATTGATCCAGGCGGGACAGACGCTCCTTATCGACCTGAATGACGGAAAAGGCGAGCGCGCATTTGTATTGTCCGACGCTAAAAGGATCGTTCAGCTGATGCCGACGTTCCTTGCGAATCAGCTCGCCGGAAGCTGGACTGCGTCAAACGACAGTGATTTCATTGACATCGACGTTGAAGATGAAAAAGCGGTGATGATGTTTGCGGTCTGGTATTCCGGAGGTCAATTCCCGGCAGGCAGGATCATGAGAGTAACTCAGATCTCCGGCGGAGCACGTGACGGCGAGTACCTGCTTGTACTTAGAATGAACGGCACCAATTCGATCGAATCGTACGGCCTGAAAAAAACGGCGGATAATAAATTCGAGTTCTGGCCTCTGGGCGGGAAGCATGACGTTTATACGTACTATCCTGACAGGCAGCTTCCGTGACGTATCCGGGTGCAGTCGGGCCTGACGGATCCGGTCTATAGATGGTTTATTAATTATATACGGATTTGCGGACGGGTTTAAGGCGCCCGTCCGTTTTAATATTCTTATGTTTCCTGAGCGATCAGGCGTACTTACGGCACTTCCGGCATTTTCGGGCACTTTTTAAGTTGCGAAAGAGTTTGTGTAGTGGTAAAATAACCTGAAGGCGTCCGGCAGGGCGTTTCGCTCTTATTCTCCGCCTGCAGTCCGGACAGCCGTCCTAATTCTTTTTTGAAAGGTGAAAATCAAATGGGCAGAAAAATCACGGTCATCGGAGCAGGAAGCGTCGGTTCCACGATAACTTATACGCTGGCGGTAGATAAGATCGCATCTGAAATAGTAATGATCGACGTAAACGAAGAAAAAGCCCGCGGAGAAGCTATGGACATACTGCAGGGCATGCCTTTCAGCTCGCCGACGAACATTTATGCGGGAGATTACAGCGACGCAGCCGGATCTGATATTGTCATCATAACGTGCGGCATAGCGAGAAAAGCAGGACAGTCGAGGATCGACCTTGCCCAGACGAACGTGAATATCATAAAACAGATAGCGCCGGAGATAGCAAAATACGCCCCGGACGCTATTTATATTATTGTCAGCAACCCCGTTGACATCCTGACGTACGTTTTCATGCGCGTATCCGGCATACCCGAAAAACACATAATCGGATCCGGAACCATACTTGACACCTCGCGCCTCCGTTCGCGTATAGCCGAATACGTCGGTATAAGTGAGCAGAACATACATGCGTACGTGCTGGGAGAACACGGCGACAGCTCGTTCGTGCCCTGGTCGATCGCACAGGTCGGATGCGTGAACCTGTTCGACTACCGCAAAGACTTCCACTTCTACGACTCGCTCCGCCCCGAACTTGACACCGACGAAATAGAAAACTACATCCGCACTTCGGGCGGCCAGATCATCAAACGCAAAGGGGCTACTTTCTATGCGGTCTCGATCTCGGTCTGCCACATCGTAAAATGCCTGCTGGGCAGCGCGAACAACGCACTCACGGTATCGTCGATGATGCACGGCGAGTACGATATCGAAGACGTATGTCTCAGCATTCCGTTCATAATCGGACCTCACGGCGTCTCCGGCCACCTGCTCCCGAACCTCACCGGCTCCGAGATCGGAAAGCTCCAGAACAGCGCGAACATCCTTAAAAACGTTATCCGCCAGGTCAGCATCTGACCTGCCCGGGGCGTCCGGTCATTTAAACAGATCAACCCAAACACCTCATAAGGAGATATAAAAATGACATACACATACTATCCGGGCTGCACGCTTAAAACAAAAGCTCAGGACCTGGATCACTACGGCCGCGAAAGCCTGAAAGCGCTCGGCATCACGCTCGAAGAACCGGAAGAGTGGCAGTGCTGCGGTGCGGTATATCCGATCGCCCGCGACGAAATTGCCACCAAACTCTCCGCCGTTCGCGCACTTGCCGCCGCCAGGGACAATGCGTCTCCGCTCGTGACCCTCTGCTCTGCCTGCCATCACGTGCTCACCAGGGTCAACGACGATATGCGCCGCGACGAGAACGTGCGCACGAAGGCCAACAACTATCTCAAACTCCCCGTGCCCTACGCCGGCGAGACGGAAGTCATCCACTACCTGCAGCTCTTGCGCGACAAGATCGGATTCGATAACATTGCCAAAGCCGTTAAAAACCCGCTCAAGGGCCGCAAAATAGGTGCTTATTACGGCTGCCTTCTGCTGAGACCTTCAAAGGTGATGCAGTTCGACGATCCCGAAAATCCGCACATCATCGAAGACTTTATAAAAGCACTGGGCGCCACGCCGGTAATCTACGGCATGCGCAACGAATGCTGCGGCGGTTACGTCACACTGAAAGACGAGGCACAGGCTGCGGAAAACACGAACCGCATAATCAGAAACGCCGCATCAAAAGGCGCGGAAGAACTCATAACCGCCTGCCCGCTCTGCATGTATAACCTCAGGAAACACTCGGACGGCACCGTAAAAATAAGCTACATCACGGAACTGTTATATGACGCTCTGGGTCTTCGCGAAGAACTCGGAGACGCGCCGGAAGCGTGCGAAACGGCGAACAGCAGTACTGCCGCATGCGAATGCAGGCGCACGGAAAAAGCTGAATAAAGGGGGGCCATGATATGCATCAGACAGAAAAAGAAACGGCCGAACTTATAAAACAGATCAGCGGCTCCGACGTAAAAAAATGCATGAAATGCGGCAAATGCTCAGCCACCTGCCCCGCGTACGGCGAAATGAAATTTCACCCGCACCAGTTCGTAACGATGGTTGCCCACGGGAGAGTAGACGAACTTCTGCGCGACGAGACAGTGACGAGATGCTTAAGCTGCTTCGCGTGCGTTGAACGCTGCCCCAGAGGCGTAGAACCGGCAAACGTTGTCGCGGCGATAAGAGTACTGGCCGAACGCGAACAGGGCGGCTCGAACTTCGTCCCGGACGAGGTACCCGCGCTTATTGCCGCGGACAATGAAATTCCCCAGCAGGCGCTCGTCAGCGCGTTTCGCAGGTACAGAAAGTAAAGGCGGTGACAAGATTTGCATAAAATTGGAGTATTTGTCTGCTGGTGCGGCAGCAATATCGCGGCAACTGTCGATATCGACAGAGTAGTGGCTGAGGCGAAAGTACAGCCCGGCGTGGTATTTGCCAAAGACTACCAGTATATGTGCTCGGAAGCGGGCCAGAATATAATAAAAGACGCCATAAAAGAACACGGACTCACGGGTATCGTCGTATGCTCCTGCTCGCCCAGGATGCACGAAGCGACTTTCAGAAAAGCCGCGTCACAGGCGGGATTGAACCCGTTCATGGTCGAGATCGCCAACATCCGCGAACATTGCTCGTGGATCCACAAAGATAAAGAAGAAGGCACTGAGAAAGCGTGCGTGCTTATGCGCGCGGCCGTGGCGAAAGTAACGCTCAATACGCCTCTTAAAGCGGGAGAGAGCAAGGTCGTAAAACGCGCGCTCGTTATCGGCGGAGGGATCGCCGGAATACAGACCGCGCTCGATATTGCCGACGCGGGATTCCCGGTAGACATCGTCGAAAAGAACGCCACCATCGGCGGGCGCATGGCCCAGCTGGATAAAACGTTCCCGACGCTCGACTGCTCATCCTGTATATTGACCCCGAAAATGGTCGAAGCAAAATCGAACGAGAACATCCGCCTGATCACTTACGCCGAAGTGGAAGAAGTCAGCGGATTCGTAGGCAGTTTCAAAGCAAAAATTTGCAAAAAAGCGCGCTACGTTAAGGAAGACGTATGCACTGGCTGCGGCGTATGCATGTCGAAATGCCCGTCCAAGAAGGGCCTTAATGAATTTAATATGGGGCTGAACAACCGCCCCGCGATATACATTCCGTTCGCGCAGGCGATACCGAACGTAGCGGTGATCGACAGCACGCAGTGCATCAAACTGAACACCGGAAAGTGCGGTCTCTGCGAAAAAGTCTGCACAGCGAAAGCGATCGACTACACGCAGCAGGATGAATTCATCGAAGAAGAATACGGCGCGATCGTAATGGCGACGGGATTCAGACCGATCGACGCATCCAAATTCGACGAATATTCGTACTCGATCTGCAAGGATGTTGTGACGTCGCTTGAACTCGAGCGCATCATGAACGCGGCGGGACCCACGGGAGGCGTGCTTTTAAGACCTTCAGACGGAAAACATCCGCACTCGATAGTATTCATCCAGTGCGTAGGTTCCAGAGACGTATCCGGCCGCGGCAAACCGTACTGCTCCAAGATCTGCTGCATGTACACAGCAAAGCACGCGATGCTGATCAGGGACAAATACCCTGACGTTGAGGTTCACGTGTTCTACATCGACGTACGTACGCCCGGTAAGAATTTCGACGAATTCTACAGACGCGCCGCCGAACAGTACGACGTTGACTACATCAAAGGCCAGGTCGGAAAAGTATGGGAAGAAGACGGACACCTTGTCGTAAGAGGCGTTGACCTCATCGCAAACGAACAGATCATACTCAACACCGATATGGTCGTGCTGGCGACAGCGATCGAGCCCGATCCCACGGCGCGCAAGGTGGCCAACATGCTCACCGCGAGCATTGACACGAACGACTTCATCACCGAAGCGCACCCGAAGCTGAGACCGGTCGAGAGCCCCACGGCAGGCATATTCCTGTCGGGCGTGTGCCAGGGACCGAAAGACATACCCGAGACCGTATCTCAGGCAGGCGCCGCGGCGTCGAAGGTCATCGGCCTTCTGTGCAAGGATAAACTCACCACCAACCCGTGCGTGGCGCATTCCGACGAACTTCTGTGCAACGGCTGCTCCTGCTGCGAAAAAGTCTGCCCGTACGGCGCTATTTCGTACGATACGCATCTCATCAACGACCACGGCGTGAAAGAAACGCGGCGCGTGGCGCTGGTCAATGAAGCGCTCTGCCAGGGCTGCGGCGCGTGCACCGTCGTTTGTCCGTCGGGGGCAATGGACCTTAAGGGCTTTTCTAACAAACAGATCATGGCGGAGGTGGAAGCGATATGTCTGTAAACGATACTGTTGATACGGCCGTCAATGCCAAAGCAAAAGATTGGAAGCCAAAGATCGTGGCTTTCTGCTGCAACTGGTGCAGCTACGCCGGCGC
>DBVV01000084.1:0-15116 GCA_002308795.1 Mageeibacillus sp. UBA1255
CCACTCCTCACAAACCTCCGAAGAAAAATGAGCAATAAAAGGGACAGGCGGCGTAAGGGTGTGATCTACCCGGGATAGTCCGGAACAGGACGCATTCAAAACACATTTTTCACGGAAACAGGAAAAGAGCCTGTTTCCTGAAACAGGATTTCTCAAAGCACTTTATATTCGCGTCTTCCGGCATATCTTTGCCACATTTAATTATTGAGAAATATGTCTCGGACGCATCTTCATCATACACAGAAAAGCACTTTAATGTGCTATGCCCCATAATTCTGCTTTGTATAGCCGGAATTCTGAGTCTGGCTTAAATATCCAGACTGTTTTGATTTAGAAGAAAGTCAAAAACATTCATTACCAGGATTCCATTCTCATTATATAAGGGTGCCAAAGCGTCTTTTGTTATAATGATTTTTTTAAATCCGTCACCCGTGCTGATCAAAGAGCGCTGTTCCTGAAGTGCTTTTTTCTCATCCGGTATAACAAATGCAGATTGTATATAGTATCGCTTTGAGCCTTTATTGCAGACAAAATCGATCTCCAGCTGCTTACGGGTCTTTTTCCCTGTCTTATCTACTTCGTTGACAACAACCACACCAACATCAACATTAAACCCGCGAACTTTTAATTCATTAAAAATGATATTCTCCATCGCATGGGGCTCTTCAACTTGTCTGAAATTCAGCCGGGCGTTACGAAGTCCAAAATCTGTAAAATAATACTTCGAAGGTGTATCAATATACTTTTTCCCTTTAATATCATATCGAATTGCACTATCGATCAAGAAGGAATCACAAAGGTTGTCAATATATCGCTTAATCGTATTTGGACTGATCGTTTTATTTTTTACGCTCTTGAATGTGGCCGAAAGTTTGCGTGGATTTGTGAGTGATCCTATTCCGGAAGAAAGGATGTTCAGCAATTCCTCCAATTCCGCTTTATTGCGAACGTTATTGCGCCCGATTATGTCTGATATGTAGGTCTCTTCAAAAAGAGCTTTTAGGAAATCGCCTTTTTGCTCAGGCGTCTCAAATGAAAAAATCAACGGCAGACCTCCGTAAATAACATAATCACGCCAGGCCATTGTCCTGTCGCCAGAATAAACGCTCATATACTCTGCAAAAGTCAGCGGATACATATGCACTTCATCTCCGCGACCGCGGAATTCTGTGATAACATCTTTGGACAGGAACTTTGCATTGCTGCCTGTTACATAAACATCTATGTTTTTTCTTCGTATAAGACTGTTCAAAACTGACTCGAAATCACCTAGCAACTGCACTTCGTCCAACAGAACGTAATACATTTCGCTGTCGCGGATCTGCTCCGTCAGATAGGGGAAAAATACTTCCGGATCGCGGTATTTCTTGTTTTCATAGGCATCAAAAGCCATCTCTATAATGTGATCATCCGGCACATTCAGTTCTTCTAAATGATCTTTAAATAGATGAAACAAAAGATAAGATTTCCCGCATCTGCGTACGCCGGTGATAACTTTGATCAAACCATTATGTTTTTTTGATATCAGTTTATTTAGATATATGTCTCTCTGTATTTCCATTTATTCTTATCCTCCAACCGATGTTCCTAATGAACAAAAATGCGGATTCCGCATTTTTGTTCATTAGAATTATAGCGAATGTCTGTCCCGTTGTCAATAACGCTATGAAATATTTTTGCGGATTCCGCATTTTTGTGCAATAGCGTTATTTCAAACAGCCTTTCCTTTTCCAATAAAATAAAAAGAGCAGGTGAATAGATTCAGACCTGCTCACCTGCCCATTTTCAACTTATCACTTGCAACTTGCAACTTTCAACTTGCAACTTTCAACTTGCAACTTATCCTATTTCTTCTTCCCAAAAATCTTCTTCCCGCCGAAGCTGTTGTCCCCCTGGGCAGCCTTCGCAGCCGCCTCCAGCGTACCGCCCGAAGCCGCATCGAAGCGCTTCAAAAGCTCTTTCTGCTCCGTTGTCAGCCGCCTGGGAGTCTCAACGGTAACGGTAACGTACTCATCGCCCTTGCCCGTTGACTGCAGCTTCTGGATGCCCAAACCACGGAGCTTGAACACCGCTCCGTTCTGAGTTCCTTCGGGGATCGTCAGCTCGACCTTTCCGGTGAGCGTAGGGATCTCGACTGTATCACCCAGAGCAGCCTGGGCGAAGGACAATTTCTTGTCCAAATACACGTCGAATCCGTCCCGCTTAAGCACGGCATGCTTACGCACGCGTACCGAAACGAGCAGATCGCCTGCAGGCCCGCCGCCGGTACCGGGCTCGCCCATACCGGTCATAGAGATGGCCTGGCCGTTGTCAATACCGGCAGGTATTTTTACTTTTACTTTTATTGTCTTGCGCACGTAGCCGCGGCCTGAACAGACTTTACACGGGTCGTTCACGGTCTTGCCCGTACCGCCGCAGCGCGAACAGGTGGTGGTGTTCATGAATTGGCCAAACGGAGTCTGGCGCGCGGAACTGACAGTGCCTTTACCGCCGCAGACGGGGCAGCGCACGCTGGATCTGGACTCGGAGCCGGTGCCTTCGCACGCATCGCAGCTGACGTTTTTAGTGACGTTGACCTCTTTTTCGCAGCCGAACGCCGCTTCCTCGAACGTCAGTTCGACGCCTACCCGCACGTCTGCTCCGGCTTTTGCTCCGCCGGAGGAACGGCGGCCGAAACCGCCGCCGAAAAACGATTCGAATATGTCGCTTACGTCGAATCCGAAACCGCCTGCTCCGCCGCCGTAGCCGTATCCACCCGCCGTCTGATCGAACGCCGCGTGACCGAACTGGTCGTACTGAGCGCGTTTTTCCTTATCGCTCAGTATCGCATACGCTTCTCCGGCTTCCTTGAACTTCGCCTCGGCTTCCTTATCGCCCGGGTTATGGTCCGGATGGTACTTCATCGCAAGCTTGCGGTACGCCTTTTTTATTTCTTCGTCCGTAGCCGTTTTCTCAACGCCCAGGACTTCATAATAATCTCGCTTTTCAGCCATTTTGCTTATTTGTTCCTCTTTGTTAGTTATTTTCGGCGGGCAATATCTCCGCCGTTTTCAGCCAAGACGCGGTCAACCGCCAATTCCGGCGGCTGGCCGCTCTTCAATTTGCCGCTATGTATCAATCACGCGGCATCGCGTCATGTACCGTTCACGCTTATTTGTCGTCAACGACCTTGTAATCTCCTTCGTAAACGTCCGGGCCGCTTCCGCCGTTGCCGCCGTTTCCGCCGTCATTTCCGCCGTTGCCGCCGTTATAGCCGCCGCCGAAGCCTTCCGGTCCGGGGCCTCCCTGAGCGCCCTGAGCACCGGGGTTCTGCTGGTAGATCTTCTCGGAGATCTTGTAGAACGCCTGCTTGAGGTCCTCGGTCGCGCTCTTCATGCGGTCGGTGTCGTTGGAAGCGATCGCGTCCTTAACTTTCTGTATCTCGGCTTCGACGTTAGCCTTATCGCCGGACTCGAGCTTATCGCCCATATCTTTCACGAGTTTCTCAGACTGGTAGACCATCGCGTCAGCTTCGTTCTTGATCTCGACCTGCTCCTTAGCCTTCTTATCCTGCGCGGCGTAAGCCTCGGCCTCTTTAACGGCCTTCTGGATATCCGCCTCGGAAAGGTTGCTGGATGCGGTGATCGTGATCTTCTGCTCAGCGCCTGTGCCCATATCTTTTGCGGAAACGTTCACGATGCCGTTCGCGTCAATATCGAACGTGACTTCGATCTGCGGCACGCCTCTGGGCGCGGGCATGATGCCGGAGAGCTGGAATCTGCCGAGCGTCTTATTATACGCTGCCATTTCTCTCTCGCCCTGAAGTACGTGGACGTCAACGGCGGTCTGATTGTCCGCTGCGGTAGAGAATATCTGGCTCTTTCTGGTCGGGATGGTCGTATTTCTCTCGATCAGTTTCGTGAACACGCCGCCCATCGTTTCGATACCGAGGGACAACGGCGTTACGTCGAGCAGAAGCAGGTCTTTCACGTCGCCGGTAAGTACGCCCGCCTGGATGGCAGCGCCGATGGCAACGCATTCGTCGGGGTTAATGCCCTTAAACGGATCTTTTCCGATGAACTTTTTAACCGCGTCCTGGACCGCAGGGATCCTGGAAGAACCGCCTACGAGCAGCACTTTGGAGATCTGATCGGCCCTGAGACCCGCGTCCTGCATTGCCTGCCTCGTGGGACCCATCGTCTTCTCGACGAGATCCGCGGTAAGTTCGTTGAACTTCGCTCTGGTCAAGGTGACATCGAGGTTCTTCGCGCCAGTAGCGTCAGCGGTGATGTACGGAAGCATGATGTTAGTTGACATCACGCTCGAAAGCTCGATCTTCGCCTTCTCAGCCGCTTCACGTACACGCTGCATTGCCAGCCTGTCGCCGGAAAGATCGATACCGGTCTCTTTTCTGAACTCGCCGATGATGTAATCCATTACCTTCTTATCGAAGTCATCGCCGCCCAATCTATTGTTACCCGCGGTGGCAAGCACTTCGAACACGCCGTCGCTGATCTCGAGGATCGATACGTCGAACGTACCGCCGCCGAGGTCGAACACCATGATCTTCTGCTCGTTTTCCTTGTCCAGACCGTACGCCAGCGCAGCAGCCGTGGGTTCGTTGATGATCCTCAACACTTCCAGACCGGCAATCCTGCCTGCGTCCTTCGTAGCCTGACGCTGAGCGTCGCTGAAGTATGCGGGAACGGTGATGACCGCCTGAGTCACAGGCGTTCCGAGGTAGTTTTCGGCGTCCGCTTTAAGTTTCTGCAGCACCATTGCCGAAATTTCCGGGGGCGTATAGCGCTTTCCGTCAATATCTATCTTTCTGTCCGTACCCATATCTCTCTTTATGGAGATGATCGTACGCTCGGGGTTCGTGACCGCCTGACGTTTAGCCAGATCGCCTACGAGCCTTTCGGTGGGTTTCTGAGCGGTAGCTTTCGTGAACGCAACTACCGAAGGAGTGGTCCTTCCGCCTTCCGCGTTAGTGATAACGACGGGATCTCCGCCTTCCATTACTGCTACACAAGAGTTTGTTGTTCCTAAGTCGATTCCTATTACTTTTGCCATGATTTATTCCTCCAATCAATTAGTAAGATCTATATTTTTCCGGGTCTGTGTTCGCCGCGGTCAGTTCGCGACTTTCACCATGCTGTGTCTCAGCACTTTTTCGCCCAGGGTGTATCCTTTCATAAATACGTCGGCGACAATATTTTCGCCTAAGTTTTCGTCTTCGCAGTGCATCACCGCGTTGTGCAGTTCGGGGTCAAATTCGTTTCCCTTCGCCTCGATTTCCTTTATCCCCGCTTTTTCCATCTGCTCTTTTAGCTGTTTGTAGGTGAGTTCGATGCCTTCGCGGAACGGATCTGCTTCGCCGCTTTTCTCGGTCGCAAGCGCACGTTCGAAGTTATCGATCACCGGGAGCAGGTCTCTCCAGACGTCTGCTTTCGCGTCCTGGTACCTTCCGTCCAGATCGCGGGCGGTACGTTTGCGGTAGTTATCATATTCCGCCGCCAGTCTCGCATAGCGATCCTTTTCTTCGGCCGCCTGCTTTTCGAGCTCGGCATTCCTCGCCTCTAAGCGCGCAGCTTCCGCAGCGGCTTTTTTCTTGTCCTTTTTATGGTCTTTATCTTTTGACCAGTTTTTCTTTTCGTCCCCGCCTGCGGTCTCGCATTCGTCCTCACCGGTCTTATCGCAAGCCTCAGCCGCAGCGTTTTCGGAATTTTCCGCGTTTTTTACGTTTTCCGCATCCGCAGCGGTATTCTCTTCTGTTCCTTCTGCGGGAACCGTTTCATTGTTTCTTTTCTCTTCGTCAACCATCATTTGCCTCCATTGATTACTGGCTCAGCACGCCGTCGTTCCGGACCGCTCCGGAAACGTCGGGAAGTTCATTGACCACGGTCCCGCTTCCCCCTCCGATGAGCTTTTTGCGTACGTATTCGAGGGCGGCAATAACTCTCGGATAGTCCATACGCGTTGGCCCCAGCACGCCGATGCTGCCCAGATTCACTCCGTTTACACTGTACGTCGCGGTGACAACGGAGCATTCGTTGAGCCCTTCTATTTTATTCTCCGATCCGATCCTTATCACCAGACCGTCGGAAGATGAACACTCTTTTATCAGATCGACCATCAGGTCTTCGCGGTTCAGCAGTTCGAGTATGCCCTTCGCCTTTCCCACGTCAGAAAATTCGGGATGCGACAGGAGCTTCACCGCGCCTTCGGTATGCACTTCGGTATTTTCCGCCTTCTTAATGCACTCGAACAGCCCGTCGACCACCGGCATCAGTCCTGTGCGCGATACGCCCGTAGCTTCCGATACCGAATCGATCATGTTCATATTGATCTCTTCTATCCTGTGCCCCGCGAACAGCAGGTTGCAGTGCGTAGACACTTTCATCAGCGTTTCGGGCCCGATCGTACTGTCGTGCTGTATCACGGCATTGAGGACCGCGTCGTCGTCAAGTACGATGACCGCCAGCGCTTTTCCGGGCTCGATCGGTACGACCTGCAGCGCTTTTATGCGCCTGGTGCCTCCGGCCGTTCCCGTAACCGCGATCGACGTGTATTCGGTCAATCTCGATATCAGTTCGGATGCGACTCTGATCTGGTCGCTCATCTCGCCGATGTCCCGCTGTATGCCGGTCTTTACGTCGTCAAGCTCTTTTACTGTCGGTTCAAATCCTATTTTTTCTTCAAGTTTTATGAGCTTATCTACGTAGAGCCTGTAGCCTTTATCCGACGGAACTCTGCCTGCGGAAGTGTGCGGCTGGGAAAGGTAGCCGAGTTCTTCCAGATCGGCCATTTCGTTGCGTATCGTGGCAGGGCTGTAATCCATATCGGGCAGTTTCGAGATCGTTCTCGATCCGACCGGTTCCCTCGTCTCGATATATTCGTCAATGACTGCTTTCAGTATTCGCTTTTTTCTCTCGTCGAGTTCATCCCGTGCCATACGCTCACCTCCCCGTTCCCGGCCTTTCCGCGTCAATGCGGTAAGCCGTCAGTCGGCTGTCCGGCAGCTTAGTCAGCCGGAGTTGTTAGCACTCTTCGTCGTCGAGTGCTAACAACTATGCGTATAATACCATCACCCGCAGTGGTTGTCAATACTTTCGGGCGGAAATTTTGAAGTTTTTTACACTTTTACTCTGGGTTAAACTTGCAACTTGCCACTTACAACTTGCCACTAATCTACATACACCGTCAGCACGACGTCGATCAGCAGATTGCCCGCGTCTTTACCATAAGAGGACAAGCCCTTGACATTGTCGCCTAACTTGTCCGGATCGTACGACCCGTAAAGGCGGACAGTTGCCTTGCCCGGCTTCAGCGCAGTGGCGACGAAGCATGCCTCGCATTCCGGAGCCTCGTCTTTTCCGAGCATCTCAAACCGCACGGCATCCGATTCCCCGAATTCGATCGAAAGTTCGTAAGATCCTTCAGGCAGCGGCTCGATAAAGCTCCAAAACACAGGGATCTTGAGCGCCTCGCCCGGCTTCAGATGAACGTCTCGATATGTAGTGACGTTATACGCTTTTTCCGCGATCGCATTTCTAAACAACTTAATACATCCGCGCCAGGAGTCCTTGCCCGGTGCCGGAGGAACAAGCGACGGTTCCAGATCGGCGGAATAGGGCTCAGTTTCCGGATAGGTGAAAACCACATCGAGGCGGTCAATGAAATTGCCGCCGCTGATCTTCCATACGCCGTCAACCAGTTCGAATTCAAAATCAAGCGTCATCAAACTGTCGTCGACCGTTTTACCGGTTTCCAAAGAATAATAATAAGCATAATTCCAGCCGCTAAGACGCACTTTTGCCGTTGTTTTGCCCGTGTCGATCACTTCCAGTTCGAACCGGGACGCGACATAATCAGAGAAGTCATAACGGCGATTCATATAATCATCCCAGGAATAAACAGAATCATCGGTAAACAGCAGATAGTTACCGCCATAAAGAATCCGATCCGCCATTGACCCGGTCAAAAACCGGCCGGCATATCCGCGCCATAGCCAGGGATCCGACATCGATCCTACAACGCGTTCAAACGTGCGGGCGCCACGGTAAACCTGCGCAGGTGATTTGGGCAATACTTCATCAAAAAGCGACACTTCCTGAAGGCCCTCGGTCCCTACCCTTGTCCACATATACAAGTCGCACAGGACGGTGGTAATTATGCGGCGGGCGTTTTCAATATTGAATTCTTTTGCTTCGAATCCGGAGGCGTACTCGCGCAAAGCTGCGTCAGCGGTGTTCATCGACGCCAGCTTCCAGCCGTTCTCCCAAACAAACGACACAGATATGGTCACTTCACCTTCTCTGGAGTCAGTATCATACATGCCTATATTTTTAGTACGCAGCCAGCCGGTTCCTGTTTTCTCATCCAGCACCAGATTATCCAGATCCTCTTCGGTCAAAGCAAAGTTGTAATAATAGCCGTATTGCGAACCTGAAGGATAACAGAAATATGTTATTCCGTTTTTATCGACGGCATATTTACCGTAAAACTCATCGTTGCTGTTAAAAGCGGCGGCAATATCTTTCACGAAGGTTTTGTTTACCAGTTCTCTGACGCCTTCCGCATCATAGCCCTCCATCACCGGCCTATACAGCAGGCGTATCCCGTTTTCCTGCTCTCCCCTGAAACCAAAGCTGCTTTTTAATGCAGAGAAGTTATAATCCGAGTCTAATCCGCCTTCATACCACCGGAAGTATCCCCACATACTGTAAACAATATCGACGCCGTCGCGAATAAGCATTTTTGCCTCTTCACGGGAGATCTTAGACGAATCTGTGCTGCGCGGCACCACTGCCGGCTGAGCGGGCAGCTGTGACACATCCGCTTCAAACGGATCTATAGAAAAGGTGCTGAATAAAACGTTCGTCAGCGGACCTTCTTCGACACATACGATACAGCCGTTCATGACAAACAAGCAGCGTTTTCTCTCCCGTCCGTACTCTTCTATATTGGTCAAAACAATGGTTTCCACGGTTCCGTTGCGCATCGGCATTTTCATATTTCGGATCGATGTGTACACATCGTTTGCCGTATCAGCAGCGCCTTTGGGCAACGGGATAGATGGATCCAGGAGCGCTATTACTTCCGCTATACTTTTTCCCGACAGATCGTGTCCTTCGATCAAATCGAGATATGTAATAGTGACCGTGAACGTTCTTTCGAAATACGGATCTTCAGGATCATCGATCTGGCAGAGATATTGTATCCAGGGCAGGTTAAACAGGCCGTTGGATATGACGGACCCGCTATAAATAGATGGGCGTTCACCGTTTCTGACCGGTGCAATTGGTTTTATCTTACCGTCGGTAAACAACTGAACAAGGCGGTTAAATCGTTCGCCGTAGTCTTCGCTGATGCCTTTGCGCAGCAGTTTGTAGAACCCGAAGGATTCCTCGCAGAAGATGCCGGCCAATTGGTCGTACGTTCTAAAGTTATATATGTGTGATAGTTTAGGCTGCTCGTAAAGTGGAGTTGGCACATCTGTGGGTTCCGCCGTACCGGTAGGCAGGGCGGTCGGGGGCAAAGTGGGCTCTTTCGTAGGCTCTGCCGTGGGGGTCGGTGTAGGCACTGCGGTAGGCACTTCGGTCGGCGCGGCGGTGGGGGTCAATTCGAGTTCTGTGGCCTCGGGCGTGCCGTTGGTGATATTGATCTCACTGGGCTCATTGGGCGCATCAGGGTTCCGGTTTTTCATGTAATTGGCCATGATCAGCCCGGCGACGACACCGGCCACCGCCAGAAAGGCGACCAGAACGGGCACGATGATGTTTCGGAAAGTATTGCCGCCCCCGCCGGAAGCAGAGGCTTTTCCCGGCTGAGCGCCTGCAAATTCGGGGCAGTTTTTAACGACCTTTTCCGGAAGTTCATGTGAATATTTTCTGATAAATCTATCGTTCATACTTCGATCCCCTCTTCTCTCAGGCGCCTTGCCAGCTCGGTCCTCAGGCGGTGGAGCGTAGATTTTACTGTTCCGCCGGGCATGCCGAGGCAGCGTGCGATCTTGTTCACCGACGCGTCGTAATAGTAGCGTGCGACAAACACTTTCTGGTCTTTTTCGGTCAATCTCTCGGAAAATGCGTTGATCACCGCTTTGATGCGTTCCTCTTCGGAGTGAGATTCGGCAATTGCCGCCGTGTCGTCACGGTCTTCGGACCGGTTTTCGTAAGCAGCATCGTCCAGCGGCAGAATAAGTTCCTGCGGGATGCGCTTCTGGGCATTGCCGTCCCGGACCCGGTTAAGCGCGGTGTTGCGGGTAAGCGTGGCGAGATACGCCTCCAGATTCTCCGGAGCCGCTGTGGGAATGCTGTTCCAGGCTTTCAGGTATACGTCGTTCAGGCACTCGGCTGCATCCTCTTCGTTCTTGAGAATGTTCCGGGCAACCCTGCCCAGCCGCCTGCCGTATTTGGCTTCAAGCTCCGAAAGCACCGCTTCGTCCCGCTCCCGTATGCGTATGATCAGTTCCGCATCATTCAATCCGCCGCTCTCCTTTCACCGGCCGAAAAGTCCTTCTAACTATATAGACCCCCTTTTTAATAGTTGGTTCTTTTAACTTCGTTTTTGTATTGACTCCAAGTATAATATATCTTATAATAAGTGTCAAACACACTGTATTATTAGGTGGGGTATAATTAATGAAAAAACGTTTTCTGCTTTTTATTGTGTTTCTTTTGCTGATTTGTTCGTTTGGGTGTGCAAAATCAGACAAAATAATACATCATAGTATTGTCGATATGATATATTATCCTTTCGAGGAAATAATGAAGCGCGCAAATGATGCGGTATTGGCAAAGTGTGTAAAGATACACGATTATCCTGAAGGATATCGGGAAATTGAATTCGAAATTGAAAAGCGTTACTTTGGCGAAGAGTCTGGTAACATATTAGTAATGCCTGACGACGACAACACAACTTACGCGGTCAATGGCTATAGCTATGAATCGTCAATTATAAAATATGAAGAAGGGCAGCGATATTTTCTGATATTATCGCACGCACATACACCAGTGGTTGATCATGAGGAATATACATTTATCGTTGTTTTTATTCCGGTTGAAGGGATATCCGAAAAATCACTATATTATGGTAAAACCCCTGCGGAATCTGAAGATGAATTGTTTCGTGAATTGACCAAAAGCGTCGAGAATATGGATAGCTATCTTGCCGGATATGACGCTTCGAACAATCCTCCTTATAATGGGAGGAAGTATATTGAGACCGACAATGAAGAGGAAATTATTATTGGATCCGACTATGTTTTGACCATCAGAATAGATATCAAGGCGTTCGATAAAGTGACACGCGACAGGGATGTATATTACTGTACAGTACTAAATGATATAAAAGGCACTTGCGAACGGGGGCAGGAATTAATAATTGTATTTCCTAAAAACCGGGTGAAACCCGGAGAAGAATATACTGTCGGTCTTCATTTACCTTACTCTGAATTTGACGAAAAAAAGCCTGACCCCAGTGAATATATAAATCCGAAGCTGCTGATACCTTCCTCAAAAATGGTTTTCCTTTCTATGTCCGAAGAAGAAATAATAGCCGTGCTTGAAAGCAGACCGTTAATTATTGACAGGATCTGAGTGTATTGCCTTGTAAATATCCTTGGCCCTGGCCATGCCGATCCCGGGCACGCGCGTAAGCTCGTCGACCGTTGCCTCCCGGATGGCGGCAATGCTTCCGAATTCTTTATATAGCGCGATCTTCCGCTTCTCGCCCACGCCGGGGATATCGTCGAGGGCGGATTTTTTATAGCGTTTTTCGGTCAATTTCCGGTTATACCCCACGGCAACGCGGTGTGCCTCGTCCTGTACGGTCGTGATGAAGCGCCATATATCCGGATCGGAGCGAAGGTCAAATTCAACGGAATTGTCCCTGGTGAGTTGCGCCTCTGAACCGTATTTTTCCATGTCCGCGGCATAATCCTTCGGCCCGCACAGCGCCCGCGAGCGGTGGCGGTCATCCTTCACCATGCCGAGCACGGGGATCGCCAGACCGTTGTCCGCAAGCACCGCGAGGATCGCGTTGACCTGCCCGATACCGCCGTCGGCCAGTATCAGATCCGGCGCCTTTTCGAACCCCTGACTGCCCTCGAGCAGCCGCTTTACGCGCCGTTCGAGCGTCTCGGTCATCGAATCCGTATCGCTTCGCGTCGTGATCCGCTTCATTTTGAACAGCCTGTATTCGGAGCGCGACGGTTTTCCGCCGGTGAACACCACCATTGACGCGTCGATCTCGCTGTCGCCCTGGTTCGAAATATCGTACGCTTCGATGCGGCCGGGGAGCTCCGGGAGGTTGAATATCTCCTGAATATGCGAAAGCGCACGGGTCTCACGCTCGGAAGGCTTGCCCGAAAGCGCGGCTTTTTCACGGTTTTCGAGCGCGGTGGAAGCGTTTTGCTTCGCAAGGTCGCAAAGCCGGCGTTTTTCGCCCTTCTGCGGGACAATAATATGTACTTTTCCGCCGCGAAACGTTTCGAGCGCCTGTTCCAGGAGCGAAGAATCCTCCTCATCGAGCGGGACGTCAATATATATCTTCTGCGGCACGTACTGGTTTTCGTTATAAAACCCTTTTATGAACGCTTCGAGCAGCTCGCCGTCGGAAGCATCCGCCGCCCCGTCGAAAATAAAAAACTCGCGCCCCAGAAGCTTCCCGCCCCGCACGAAAAACACCTCCGCACAGGCGTCAACGCTGTTTTTGGCCACTGCGACCGTGTCGAAGTCTTCATCGCCTATCAGCGACGTTGACTGCCGCACCTTGAGCTGCGAAAGCGCCTTGAGCCTGTCACGGTACTCCGCTGCAGCCTCAAACTCCTCCCTTGCCGCCGCAGCGAGCATCTCCTCCTCGAGCCTCTTTTCGACGTCGCGGGTATTCCCTGCCAGAAAATCGAGCGCGAGCCTTACCATTTTCCCATACTCTTCGTCGGAGATCTTTCCGGCGCAGACACCCTTGCAGCGCCCCATATGATAGTTAAGGCAGGGCCTGTCGTTCAGGCTTTCATCACGAGGTCCGAATTTTTTGCGGCACGTGCGCAGCGGGACAATGCTTTCGATCGTCTCGAGCAGCTGCTTTACGGTAAACGCGCTGAAATAAGGCCCGAAATATTTAGCTCCGTCCTTCTCGACACGCCGTGCGAGGACAACGCGCGGAAACCGTTCTCCGAGCGTCACCTTAATATACGGATAGCCTTTATCGTCCTTTAAAAGCACGTTATATTTGGGTTTATGTTTTTTAATAAGATTGTTCTCGAGCAGCAGCGCCTCCATCTCGCTGCCGCACACGATATACTCGAAGCGGCTGATCTGCGAGATCATTGACGTTATGCGGGCGCTGTGCGGGATGTCCGCAAAATAGGATTTCAGACGGTTTTTGAGGACAATAGCCTTTCCGACGTACAATATTTTGTCCGTTTTATCGTGCATTATATATACGCCGGGCTTTTCGGGCACACGGCTGAGTTCTTCGCGAAACTTTTCTTTGTCTTGTTTTATAGTTAAGTCAGTCAAGACTATTGTTGAACTCATATTAATTCTCCTATCTGTTTCAACTCCATATAATAATTGACCGGCAGTTTCTGGCAAGTAATCTTCCGCAAACTAATCCTTCAGGCAACCGATAGGAATCACTTTGACGCCGTTCTTTGTTGTGTACGCCATCGAAGCGTTTCCGCAAATGATGATCAAGAATGACGGTTCCCTGTAGATCACTCCCGGATGTTCTTTGTTTTCCAGTGCTTTTCTGTTGTGTTCCCGAATGACTTCTTTAAAAGTGATGAGAGACTCTTCGGCTTTTGGGATGGCATTGCTTCCTGTTTTGATCTCGATCAAAGCATATCTTCCATCTTCCAGTTGATAGACAGCATCGGCTTCCAACCCGTTGTCATCCGTGTAATGAAGGACTCTCGCGTTATGCGCCTGTGCGTATACCAGGAGATCACGCAGCACCATGTTTTCAAACACATGTCCAAAGAGATCCAGATCATTGTTGAAATAATCAGGTGCGAGTCCAAGTGCCGCCAAACCGATCGAAGGGTCAACGAAAATGTGCTTTTTTGCTGCCCTTATTGCCGTTTTGGTTCTAATCTGAGGGGTCCATGCATCGATGTCTTTAATAACGAAAAGACTCTCAAGAACATCAATATACGACCCGAGTGTTACGTCGGTAACCATATGCTCCGCCTTGACATCCGCGTATATGCTTTTCTTTTTCGCCGCTGTTGCCATATTCCGGGCAAAAGACCACAATAAAGCCCTTGCCCATTCCGGATTTCGCTTTACCCCGTCAACAGCGCTTATATCTTTTTGATAGATTTGTTTATAGTAATCGCGGGCAATCTCCAATTTCGCATCCCTGCTGTTTAATGCCAGACATCTGGGCCAGCCGCCGCGCGCAGCGGCATAAAACAGGTCTGGCAATGTTATGTTCGAAATCTTGCCGTCTATTTCATACGAAATGTCTTCAAACAGCTTTGATAAAGAAATGCTTCCGTTTGACTCTCCGGTTTCCCACAGAGTCATTGGATACATGATTATCTCAGAGATTCGTCCGGTTCCCGTATGATGCGTTTCGACATGCTTGCCGGTTGAGCCGGTCAGATAGTATTCCCCAACGGATGAAGGATTATCGTCACAGTCCTTTCTTATCGCACCCCAGATTTTAGGTGCGTCCTGCCATTCATCAAAAAGAATTGGCTTTTCGTTATTGAAAAATAAGGTTGGGGCTGTTTCAGCTACAGAAATGTAGCCGGCACGTCTTTCTTCGTCCTGGAATTCAATTACTGTCTTACACCTCTCCCTGGCGGTTCTCGTCTTACCGCACCCTTTCGGGCCTGTTATGTTTATTGCATTAAAGGCTTTAATTTTTCTGTCTATTTCCTTGTCAACGATTCTTGTTATATACTTCACTTGGATCACTCCTCCTTTCACTGTTGATTTTACCATAGCTTAATATTTTTCGCAAGTTTTATTTTATAAAATTCGGCAATTTCATTTTATATATTTCGTGATGTTGATTTATATATAATCGTCATCTGGAATGGCTGTTTTTTGCGCGAGAGCAGTATAACGGGCGCGGTCTTATTGCCCCTGTTTACGGTTCCTGCGATATTGCGAGTTTCG
>DBVV01000084.1:15267-16265 GCA_002308795.1 Mageeibacillus sp. UBA1255
AACTCTCACACGGACCTGATGGTAGTGTTACTTTGGTGAAAAATGTGCCTGAGGATATCGAGCATGCGTATTACCCACTAATACTTTTCCGTATCAGTCCAATTCGTTAAACTTCGTTTCTTATTAAGTGTTCCAGATTCTTTAGGCGGATGTTGTCTCGATAAACGCTAAAATGAATGCTTCCCATTCCTCATAATCTATTTCGCAATATGTTATCCGTTCGGGCTCTCCCGCCTTGACATATTTCTGTGTTCCTGCACATATAAACTCTTCTGATCCTGATTCATATGTTATTTTTACATATAATCCAAACAAATTTGAATGAGGATCACTGACTATGATGGAAATATATCTTTTTTCTTTAAAGTTATTCAGCATTCCAAATGACTCGCAAAATTCATCAAAACGATTCGCCGAAATCACGGCAATTGGTTTTTCGCCATCTCCAACTTCATAATCCGGATAGTCTTGTGAATCTATGCGATTAAATATTTCGATTGATTTGATTGCATCATCTTCAATATGTAATGTGTATTTTTCCCCTACAGGAATAACTATACATGATGATAATGACACAGTTAAAACAAGGGCGAGAATAGATAACATAGTGCTCCTTATTAATACGTTTATATAATGGCCATGAATACTAATTTTGCCCTGCCTTGAAATCTTTTTTTGCATTTTCATTCACCACTTTCTATAAAATATAACGATTCTTCGGCTTAATTTGTTTCAACGATAGAGAAGATTCCGCGTCTGTCAACTCCAATAATTGTGTTGTCAAAAACGAATAGTCCCTCGTATATTGTGTTAGATAATTTAGTTTTTTGACTAATCGGTTCATTGTTATCCTCCATTTCTAATTTTACTCTTTGAACCTGTTCAGTGCAAGCTCGTTGTTGTTAGACTCTTGCAACCAGCAATGGCAATTCTGACAATTCCGGCAATGCTGTTGACTTTGGCTGTCGATCAAATTATAATTGAGGCGAAAACAGACT
>DBVV01000100.1:0-15061 GCA_002308795.1 Mageeibacillus sp. UBA1255
TCGGACGGATCGAGGTAGACGACGCATTTTTTTATGCCGCGCTCAACAAAGTCGATGTTCTTTTTTTGCGCCAGTTTGACCGCTTCGGTGAGGCATTCGCGGCCTTCGCCTATAAAGAGACCGTGTGTGCGGATGTTGCCGCCCGGAGCCGTNNGTCAGGCAGTTGCGGCCCTCGCCGATGAACAGGCCGTGCGTGCGGATCTTGCCGCCGGGCGCGGTGGTCACGGTGAGCACGAACATGATCGGGCGCTTGCTGAGAAAATGCTCCATACCGTAGTCAAAAATGCGGCGGACCGGGGTATTGTCCCTGCCCATCATGCGCTCCATGCCGTACACCGCTCCGACCATGTGGCTCTTATTGATCATATCGCTGCCGCCGACGCCTACGAACAGGTTTTTGGCGTGGTTTGACATCCCTATGACCTCGTGAGGAACGACCTGACCGGGTGAAATGATCAGATCGTAGCTCTCATCCATCACTCTGCGGTTAACTTCGGCGTCGATTTCTTCGTGCCACAGCCCGTCGGTGATGCTTTCGAGAAAATCTGCGGGGATCTTGCCCAATTTCACCACGTCGGTGCGCCAGTTATGGGGTATGAGCGCCTCGTACGGCACGTCGGGGAACATTTTTTCGGCCTGAGGGCTTGAAACGGGCACGTGCGTACCGAGCGCCGGCATGACGTCGACATCCACTCCCGCGGCCTTGAGCGCTTTATAGTAAACGCATGTGATGAACCCGGCGTTCGAGTGGTAGCGCGTGAAATCCGGGGGCAATATCAGCACTTTTTTCAGTTTTCGGCCCTCCAGCGAACGCATGAGCGCGGCTGTGATCTCTTCAGGCGTAAGTCCCGAAGCGCGGCGGGCAATTTTATAAATATCTTTCATATCGTTCTCCGCAGATTCCGGTTTAAACGCCGCTGTACGCCGAGAAACCGCCGTCGATCGGGATCACGACGCCGGTGATAAACGAAGCGGCCTTCTCGTTGAGCAGGAAAAGTACAGCGCCCAGAAGTTCCTCCGGCTCGCCGAAGCGGCCCATAGGAGTCGCGGCCAAGATCTTGCCCGTGCGCGCTGTCGGCGTACCGTCGGCGTTCCACAGAAGCGTCCTGTTCTGGTTGGTGGAAAGGAAGCCGGGAGCGATCGCGTTGACCCTGATGCCCTCTTTAACGAAATGCACGGCCAGCCACTGAGTGAAGTTGGATATGGCCGCTTTCGCGCCGGAATACGCAGGGATCTTCGTGAGGGGAGTGTAGGCGTTCATTGACGAAATATTTAGGATAGAACAGCCTTTGCGGCCCAGCATATCCTGAGCGAACACCTGCGTTGGGAGCAGCGCGCCAAGGAAATTCAGGTCGAACACGAAACCCACGTCGTCGGGCTTTAGGTCGAAAAAGCTCTTGGTCTGCGCGTCGATATCGCCGGGCTCATAATATTCTTTATCCGTCGTTGCCCGCGGATTATTGCCGCCTGCGCCGTTGATCAGGATGTCACATTTTCCCAGCTCGGCACGTACGCGCTCGCGGCAGGCAGTAAGAGAATCTTTGTCAAGCACGTTGACCTTATACGCTCTCGCCGCTCCGCCTTCCGCTGTGATTTCCGCGGCAACTTTTTCCGCCGCTTCCAGGTTAAGGTCAAGCAGCGCAACTTTTGCTCCGGCCGCGGCCAATGCTTTAGAAAATACGGAGCAGAGCACTCCGCCCGCGCCTGTGACGACGGCAACTTTTCCGGTAAGGTCGGTATCGATAGGATTTTTCATGATGTTGTCCTCCTGTGATTCAGTAAATATTTCAGACTGTATAGCCCGTCGAAGCGGTATCACCGCCGTGGCCTGTCCAGTCGGTGTGGAAGAATTGACCGCGCGGCACGTCAACGCGTTCGTAAGTGTGAGCGCCGAAGTAGTCGCGCTGCGCCTGAAGCAGATTTGCCGGGAGCCTGTCCGTCGTGTATCCGTCGAAGTATGACAGCGCCGCTGTGATGGCAGGGGCGGGGATTCCGGCGAGGACCGCCCAGGAAGCGGCTTTGCGCCATGAAGGGAGCAGCTCTCTTATGACAGACGCGAAATAACCGTCGCAGAGCAGATTCGTAAGCGCCGGATCGCGTTCAAACGCTTCTTTTATCTTTCCAAGGAACACGCTGCGGATTATGCAGCCTCCGCGCCACATGAGAGCGATACCGCCGTAATTGAGGTTCCAGCCGTATTCGGAAGCGGCAGCGCGCATCAGTGCGTAGCCCTGGGCGTACGATACGATCTTGCTCGCGTACAATGCTTTTCGCAGCACTTCGATCATCTCGGCTTTGCTGCCTTCGAACGGGATGCGCTGATGCGGATAAACGGCTGAAGCTGAGACGCGCTCGGACTTGATCGACGACAGGCAGCGGGCAAATACGGCTTCGCTTATGAGCGTGAGCGGTACGCCGCTGTCAAGAGCTGATACGCACGTCCATTTTCCGGTGCCTTTCTGTCCGGCTGCGTCAAGGATGATATCGACCGTGTGCTGTCCGTCAGCTTCTTTATGCCCTAATATATCGCGCGTGATCTCGATCAGGTAGCTCTCAAGTTCGGTCTTGTTCCACGCCGCGAACACCTCTTGCATCTCTTCATTGTCCATGCCAAGACCGTCGCGCATAAGCTGGTAAACTTCGCAAATGAGCTGCATGTCGCCGTACTCTATGCCGTTGTGCACCATCTTAACGAAGTGCCCCGCGCCGCCTTCACCGACCCAGTCGCAGCAGGGAGAACTGTCGGGCGCTTTTGCGCAGATCGACTGGAAGATCGGTTTGACTAAAGGCCACGCTGCGGGACTTCCGCCGGGCATCATGCTTGGCCCTTTAAGTGCGCCTTCTTCACCGCCAGAAACGCCTGTGCCGATATACAGGAGCCCCTTGCTTTCGACGTATTTCGTTCTGCGGTCTGTATCGGGAAAGTGGGAATTACCGCCGTCGATTATCACGTCGCCGGGGGACAGGAGGGGAAGGAGCTGTTCTATCATGTCGTCAACGGCCTGTCCGGCGCGGATCATCAGGAATACTTTTCGCGGCGTTTTGAGGGCGCCGGTCAATTCTTCGAGCGAGTGGCAGCCGATGATATTTTTACCCTTCGCGCGTCCTTCCGTGAAGCGGTCAACTTTTTCTACTGTTCTATTGTATACCGCCGCGGTGAATCCCTTGGATTCGATGTTCATGACGAGGTTTTCGCCCATTACCGCCAGGCCGATGAGGCCAATGTCTGCTTTTTTATCTTTGATAAAGTCCATTTTACGTGTTTCCTTTCTGATTTGCGTTTTCAGCGTTTAACGCGCGCGTTGCCTTTGTAAATGTTTTCCAGCTGTGATTCCGAGACGGGGGAAGCGTAGTCGGTAAGCATTGTCACCGCAAGTGCGCCGGAAGCCCAGCCGTACTTTAAAGCGGCTTCAGCATCGCGCCCCGTCAGCAGAGCGTAGAGCAGACCTCCGACGAATCCGTCGCCGCCGCCTATGCGGTCAAGCACCGGGATCTCGCGCGGCTCTTCCACGAACCAGTCTTCACCGGAATTGACGATACCTCCCCAGAGGTGTGTGTTTGCGGACAATACCTGACGGAGCGTTGCGGCGAATATTGAAGCGCCCGGGAATTCTGCCTTGACCCTGCGGATCATATCTTTGAAACTGTCTATTTTTGCGACGAGCCCTTCGCCTCCAGCCTCCGGACCTTTTATCCCGAGCGCGAGCTGGAAATCCTCTTCATTTCCGATAAGAATGTCCGCGAGCCCGGCAATCGCGCGAAAATCGCGCCGGAGTTCCTCTTCGCGGCCTTCCCAGAAGCTTGCCCGGTAGTTTAGATCGAAAGAGATCAGCGTGCCGTTTGCTTTTGCGTAGCGCGCGACTTCGAGGCATGCCCCGGTCGTGCTTTCGCTCATTGCCGCGATCAGGCCCGAAAGATGCAGTATCTTTGCGCCGTCGGTCACGAAGATCTGTTTTAAGTCGTAATCTTTTGCGTCGATCGTCCTTCCGATCTCGCCGGCACGGTCATTGTGCACCATCGGTCCGCGCAGCCCGAACCCGGAATCTGCGATGTTGAACTGATGCCTGAACCCCCACGGACCGCCTTGCGGGATATCCGGCCCTATATAAGATATATTGCGCTTCCTCAGCTCGCCTTTGATGTACGAGGCGATCGGACTGCCTTCGACGAATCTTGTGAGGACAAGCGTATTGAGCCCGAGCGAGGCGCTGACGTTCAGCACGTTTGTTTCGGCGGACGTTGACTGCAGTTCGAACGGACCTCCGGCTTCGACGGGCTGGCGGTTTGCGGGCGTCAATCTCACTCCCATACTTGATACGGTGACGATATCGTACCGCGCGTTTTTGCGTATGTTCAGAGTTCCTGACTCTTCCATGTCTGATCGTTCCTTTCTTACTCTAATTGCTGATACTTTGCTGTTACTTTTCTATTACTGCCGCTTACAGGACTATTATATTGGAACGGAAAGGCAGATAAATTGTTAATATTGCCAGAAATTATTGTAAATCTGCGCATAGCGTGGTAAAATGCCATATAAATCTAACTTTGATCGGCCGCAGGAGTGAAAGGGGACCGGGGCAATGGAACGGATGTTTGAATATAAGGGCAGTGCGCTTTATTGTCACCACAGCGTAGATGAAGCGCCGGAACCGACGGATTATTATATGCATACGCACGAGTGGCACGAGCTGTACGTGTTTTTAAGCGGGAAAGCAGGGTTTTTGGTGGAAGGTACCGAATATGAACTCCAGCCGTTTGACGTGATGATAATGCGAAAGGCAGAGGCGCATAAACTAGTTGTCGCCCCCGGGGAGCCGTACGAGCGTATCGCGATACATTTTTCGCCGGATCTTCTGAAGTCGATCGATCCCTCGGGGATCCTTCTGAAGCCGTACGTCGGGCGTCCGCTCGGCAGGGGCAATAGGTACCGTTCGCCTAAGTTCAGCGAGTCGTTTTCGTTTCTGCGCCGCAATGCCGATCCTGCGGAGCAGAGGGTGCTGCTGATATCTGCTCTGATCACGGTGCTTAGTGAAATATTCGTGCAGTATACGCTGAATTCGCAGTCGATCCTTGATGATCCGGCAGGTGATCTGCGCTCGGGAGACGAGAAGTCTAAAGATATGGGGATCACGTCTACGCTTATCGATTTCGTGAACGAGCATCTTTCTTCCGATCTTTCGCTTGATTACCTGTGCAGGCGGTTCTATCTGAGTGCGTCGCAGCTTAATCGTATTTTTAAGCGGGCAACGGGCTCGTCGGTGTGGCAATACATTTGTGCGAAGCGTCTGCTTGCTGTTCGTGAGCAGATCATGGCTGGCGGCAACGTCGCTTCTGCCGCTGCTGCATGTGGTTTTAGGGATTATTCGTCGTTTTACCGCATGTACGTGTCGCGCTTCGGTCATCCTCCCGCCGAGGACAAGGGCATTAATAAAACTTCGGAGCTGTCAACGCTATAAGCATAGTTTCAGGCGCGGATGGAGGGTGAGCCGGCTGTAATTCGGTTATTGCGGATATCAGGCTCTTTTGATAAAATATACTTAGTCCTTATGAACACATATATGGGGAACGATTCATGACGATAGAACAAGAATTTCTGCTTAAATTAATAAAATACTCACAATTTCCGGAAGCGGTCGGCTTAGATGCACCTGGTACTGATGAAGGTGCCCCGGTTCCTGACGCAGGGCCGGGCCACATAGAAGAAAGCATCGTCCCGGATGGACTTGACTGGGAGAAACTGTATAGAGAAGCATTGACACAGAGCATCCCGGGCATTGCCGGAGCGGGGATCGACGCGGCCGGATTAAGAGACAGGATGCCCGTGGAAGTGGGTAAAAAGTGGAAAGATGCCGAGGACAGGCAGCTCGTAAACTATATAAGATACATGAGAGCCCAGGACGAATTGACGTCGCTGATGCGCGAAAAAGGCATCCCGTTTATAGTTCTTAAAGGACTTGCCGCCGCGATAAATTACCGCGATCCGTCGAAACGCGCGATGGGCGATATCGATTTTATTGTCCCGCAGGACCGGTTCGAAGATGCGAAAAATCTTATGATCGGGGAAGGATACGAGCCCGGGAATAATTCTGAGGATTATACGCGTCATTTTGCTTTCAATAAGGATGGGGTGCATTTTGAGCTCCACCACCACTTCAGCCACGAGGATCGCGACGTTGAGCGGTTTGTGACGGGCGGCCTTGAAAACAGCCGACGGGTGAAGATCGATTCGGCGGATTTTTCGATGGCGGATAAGCTCGGCAACGGCATTATTTTGCTTGACCATATGAAGCAGCATCTGAAGAGCGGCCTGGGCCTCAGGCAGGCGATAGACTGGATGATGTACGTTTCCCGCGAGCTTGATGATTCGCTCTGGGCTGAGGCGTTCGAGGCGGCTGCGATCGAGATCCGGCTTGATAAGTTTGCCCGAGTTGCCACCCGTATGTGCCAGCTTTATCTCGGCCTTCGCGAGGACAATATCTCGTGGTGTTCTTCCGCTGATCCTTCTTTATGTCTTGAACTTCTTGAGAATCTGCTCGTCTCGGGCAATTTCGGGCGCCGCAACGGCGATGGCGGTAAGGTCGAATCTGTCCGGGCGGCAATGCGTCGCGAGGGTGTTTTTCGTCGTCTTCAGTCTGCGGGCGAGGCCAACTGGCAGGCTTACAGGCGTCATAAGTGGCTTAAGCCTTTTGCATGGATCTACCAGAGCGGCCGCTACGTTAAACAGGGCCTTCGGGCGCGCAAAAATGGCGCCGATCTCAAGGATGATTTCAAGCGTGCCGGTGACCGCCATAAACTGCTTAAAGATCTTGAGATCATTTGAATTGAGGCTGTGGTTTCTGCCTCGCCGGTAGGGCAGCTGTGGTTTATGCCTCGCCGGTAGGGCAGCAGCTGTTGGTTTCCGCCGGTCTTCATCCAGTCTTCATTCAGTCTTCATCCAGCCGAGCCTACAAAGAAAAATGAGCAATAGAATGAGCAGACGGTGCAAAGGTGTGGTCCAGCCCGGCGCAGTTCGATACAGAACGAAGGCGAAGAACAGTCGTTCACGGAAACAGAAAAAACGCAGAAAAAAAAGCAAATTGCAAATTGCAAATGTGTAAAACAAGGTGTATAATATGATCGTCCGCTGGGGGCGCTTGAAAAAGGCTGAGATAAGCGGAATGACGACGAAACGCGAAACAAAGAGAAGCGTGATCGCCGCCGCTTGGTCCCCTCGAACCTGTGTAGGTAATCCTACCGTAGGGAAGCGGTTTCACTCCTTCTTCGAAGCGGTAAGATTATGAAGAAAGGAGTATTTTATTATGAAGAAAATTGACCCGACGTCAAGAAACGTAAAAGTCTCAACGACGCAGCGCCTCGTCGAAAGCGCAGTACTGCTCGCGATGGGAGTTGTATTGTCCCTCATCAAATTGTTCGAACTGCCGTACGGTGGATCCGTAACGATAGCCTCGATGTTCCCGGTAATGCTTATCGCATACCGCCACGGGATCGACTACGGCCTTGTTTCGGCGCTCGTTTTCGGCGGCATCCAGCAGCTGTTCGGACTTAAAAATCTCAGCTACGTATCGTCGTGGCAATCGGTGCTGACCGTAATTTTGCTTGACTACGTCGTGGCGTTCGCCGTGATCGGATTCGGCGGAATTTTCAGGCGCAGATTCGGCAAAAATCAGGCTTTAGAGCTCAGCCTCGGCGCCATTCTGGTGTGCCTTTTGAGATACGCCTGCCACGTCGTTTCGGGGGCAACGGTCTGGGCCGGTCTCTCGATCCCGACAACCGGTGCTGTCACTTATTCGCTCGCGTATAACGCAACCTATATGATCCCCGAGACGATAGTTCTGGTCATGGTCGCGTACTTCCTCGGGTCGTCAATGGATTTTCGCCAGCCCACTCCGGTGCGTATCTCTCGAAGCGCCGATAACCGCATCCCGATATTCGCGATCCTGTCGCTGTTCGTGCTCGCCGTAACCATCATCGTTGACGTCACTTTGATCTTCAGCAAACTGCAGGATGCCGAGACGGGCGACTGGAACGTCAACGGTTTTTCGGAGGTCAACTGGCTTCCTGTGATCATTGTTTCTGCTGTCGGCGTCGTGGCTGCTGTCGTGCTGTTCATCGTTCATAAGGCGAGGTCAAAGAAAGTGCAGGGCAGGTAAAAATGCTTTTGATGCGGACGTTCAAGCAATAAATATCAATTTTGCTTCCCGAACCACATTTTTTTGACGATTAAGGTAAAAAAAGCTTGACAAAAAGTAAGCCTTTTCAATATAATCTCCACGATTCGGCTGTATATTGACCGATGCAACCATAGAAAAGGAAGCAATATAATTGAAATCAATTGATATCAAAAAAAAGAAAAATAAATTGTCGTTTCCCGTGAAGACGCTGATCTTCACGCTCGTGAGCGTGATCGCCATTGCCGCCAGCGGGATAATTGTTTTCAGATTGACCTCTGCCGAAGCAGATGCCGCTATAAATGCCGAGGATAACAGTCTGCTGCTTGACCTCAGAAAGCAGGAGAACGTTTACGGTGAAACGCTTGTAAATTACGATCCTGAGCAGATCGCCGTTCCGGACGATACTGACAGAGTTGACGACGACGTCAGAGAACTGCCCGGAGAAGTATATGTTCCCGGCGAGTACGAGACAGGTGTCGACATCAGCGACGCGCCCGTTAATCTGATCGTGAACGTCGACGGACATAACTATTCTCTTCTTACCAAGGCCGGAACTGTAGGCGAGGCTCTCGATGAGCAGCATATAACTTTAGGCCCGTCCGATTATATTACCGGCGGAGATCTCAGCGCCGAGCCCGTACCGGGTATGGTGATATCGGTCATACGAGTTAACAGAAAGACCAGGACAGAGGTCGAGACGTTATATTACGAGACCGTTTACGTTTGGGATAAAGATATGTATGAGGGTGAATACGAAGTCCTTACAAAGGGCAAGGACGGTTCGATCACCCGTACTTATACGCTGACATATGAAAACGGCGAACTCGTTTCGGAAGTGCTTTCTGACACAAAACGCGTTGAAAAAACCAATGAGCGCATCGCGTACGGTTCGAGAAGTTCATTCTCCAACTCGAGAGGCGAGCGCATCGACTATACAAAATGCATAGTCTGCTACGGCACAGCGTACATTCCGGACGCAAAATGGGGATATCAGACGTACGTCGGACAGCGCGCGAGACCAGGCGTCGTAGCTGTTGACCCGGACGTTATTCCGCTTGGTACCAAACTCTATATCGAATCTCCGTACAGCGACGTAGGTGACTACGGCTACGCGATCGCGTGGGATATAGGCGGACACGTTAAAGGAAACTGGGTCGATCTTTTCGTCGAAAATATGGATATGGTCTACGTTTGGGGTGCCCGCGACGTTAACGTCTACATATTAGAAGACCAGAGCATAGACATCTTCGCTCTTCGTTCCGACTATTTCGTCTTCATGGACAGATGAGCAGACAGGCCGAAAAGGATAAACTTGAAAAACAGGAATATGGAAGTCATGAGCGCTTTTCACCATACAGCATCATGGCTTCTTATGGTTTATCCGCGAAAAAGGCGCTGGGACAAAATTTTCTGTCTGATCTTAACGTCGTGAGCAGGATCGTAAACGCCGCTGATCTCGGGCCGGAGGATCTCGTCCTTGAGGTCGGTCCGGGGCTTGGCGTGATGACGTCGATGCTCGCGGAGAAAGCGGGATACGTTGCTGCGATCGAGATCGACCGCGACCTCAGGTGTGTACTGGATCCGCTCGAACTCAAATTTGACAACCTCCGAATCGTTTATCAGGACGTGATGCGGCTTAATATCGGCGCTCTGATCGAGGAGATAAAGGAGGGGAGGCCGGAACTCAAAAATGTTAAAGTTGTGGCAAATCTTCCGTATTATATCACCACGCCGATCATTATGATGTTCCTGGAGCAGTACGCTCAGGTCCTTCGCTCACTAACTTTCATGGTGCAGAAAGAAGTTGCCCGCAGGCTCGTTTCTCCTCCAGGCAGCGGGGAGTACGGGGCAATATCCGTTGCCGTCGCTTATTATTCTGCTGCTTCGGTCTGTTTCGACGTTCCGGCGTCATGCTTCGTACCGCGTCCGAAGGTCGATTCTTCCGTTGTCAATATGTCGGTTTATTCTGTGCCTCCAGTCGTTCCACGTTCTTCCGATAATATGTTCAGGCTCGTCAAGGCTGCTTTTTCGCAGCGGCGCAAGATGCTGGTCAATGCTATTTCAAATGCAGCTTTCCCGGGTGTTACGAAGGAGCGCGTGACTGACGCTCTCGATTCCCTCTCCATCAGTCCGTCTGTCAGGGGGGAAATGCTGGGCGTCAAGGAATTCGCCGCGCTTTCCGATATTCTTTTTGATCACTGACATTCCTGCGTGCTTCGATTTTAAACTCCGGAACACGCCGGTCATCTGTAACAAGCGCGCCGCCCTTTATGAGGCAGCGTGTCGAATTACGTCGAAAAATGATAAAAATTGATAAATCGTATCAAATTTTGATTTTTGCGCACAATTATTACGCGCTATAAATAATTTTTTCAAAAAACCACTTGAAAACCAAAGACGGAAGGCGTATAATAAACACACCGTTAAAGAAAATTACGCATATGGTTGCGGCGGACATTGGATAAAAATCTCGAAGGGATCATACCGATGGACAGCAGGCATATTATTGATATTGTCGATAAAAATCTGGCGGCGAAAATGGACCTGTCCAGGAACTATTCGGATAAGGAACTTAAAGAGCTGATCGATGACTGTCTGGACAGTCTTGAAAAGCGTATTCCAATGATAGGGATAGACAGGGTAAACATCCGGAATACCATCTATAACGGCCGCAGACGTTTCGGCCTGATCCAGCCTTTCCTTGAAGATAATTCGGTCAACGAAATAATGATCAACGGGACCGAGGCTATTTTTATCGAGCAGGACGGCGTGTTAAAAAAGACGGACGTCCGGTTCGATGACAGGGATAAGCTTTACAATCTGATCCAGTCGATGATCTCCTGGGTGAACCGCACGGTAAATGAGAGCACGCCGATCGTTGACGCACGCCTTACCACCGGCGCCAGGGTTAACGTTGTCCTGCCTCCTGTAGCGCTTAACGGTCCTATCGTTACGATAAGGAAATTTGCCGAAAAACCTTTCGGGTGGAAAGAGCTTATTGAAAATGGCACTATGTCTGAAGGCCAGGCTTCTTTTCTGCGCACAGCTGTGGATATGCAGAAAAATATCATCGTCGGAGGCGGCACGTCTACGGGGAAAACCACGTTTCTTAATATGCTCGCTTCTGCCATACCGCCCGGGAACAGGATAATAACGGTTGAGGATTCCGCAGAGCTGAGACTGTACCAGGAGAACGTCGTAAGGCTTGAGACCAGGAACGCAAATTCAGAAGGAAAAGGCGAGATAAAAATGAGGAGCCTGATAAAGACGGCGCTTCGTATGCGCCCGGACAATATCCTGATCGGCGAGGTCAGGGATGAGTCTGCTCTTGAGATGCTCACGGCGCTCTGTACCGGTCACCGCGGATGTATGTCGACCGCGCATGCAAACAGTGCTGCGGATATGCTTGTAAGGCTTGAGACGATGGCTCTTTGGGCGGGAAATATTTCTTCGGAAAGTATACGTAAAATGATCGTTTCCGGTATCCATTTATTCGTGCATCTCGTGCGTGACGACAGAGGCAGGCACGTGGGAGAGATATGCGCCGTAGACGGTATCGAAAACGGAGAGGTCAGGCTCAGGCCCGTCGATGTGAGGTGAAGTTCCGTTGAAAAAGAAGTTGGATAAATCATTTCATAAAAGTGCTAAGAAACGGTACAGGATCAATCCTGCCACGGTCTGGGGAGGTACTGTTTTACTGTGCGGAGCGGTATTCCTGTGCGCATACGTTTTGTTTGTTGATGTTACCGTCAGCTTTATGATAGCTGCCGCTGCTGTTTTCCCCCTTATGGTAAAGGTCCGGCGCGGGATCGAGACCAAATATGAGAGAACGATGAGGAAAGAGTTTGTGGCGAGTCTCGTTTTCATATCCGGTTCTCTTTCATCAGGTGTCAGACTGGAGCAATGTATAAATGAGCTCGCGATCAGTACCTCTTCTGAGTATGCACACCTCAGGCCTGAATTCGAGCGAATGTCGAAGCTGATACAGCTGAATATGCCGGCCGAGCGTGCATTTGCCGAACTGGCCGACAGAGTGCCTGTTTCGGATATAGTGCTGTTCAGTCAGGCGCTCGATTATGCTATCCCGGCAGGCGTGAATCTGATCGAACTCG
Organism: Mageeibacillus sp. UBA1255; assembly: GCA_002308795.1. Lineage (GTDB taxonomy): Bacteria > Bacillota > Clostridia > UBA1212 > UBA1255 > UBA1255. Next base: position 12,284 of record DBVV01000100.1, read on the forward strand.
TAAGATCGTTTTCATCCGGCATGAGGATAAGGAATGACGTCGAAGCGGAGATAACGAGAACGCTTAACCTTCCGAGATATAACAACAGGATCATAACAGTTATGCCGTTTTTTATGATCGGATTGATGAGATTCACTGCGGCGGACTATCTTTCGGGTCTGGACGGCGGGATCGGGAACATAGTAAAGATAATAGTTGCCGCCATTATAATCGGCGCGGTGGTTCTCGGGGAACTTTTGGGGAACATAAGGTATGCGGAATAGCGGTGACGGAAATGAATAAAAACAGTATAAAAACTAATGATCTGTTCGATAAAAAGATCGATAAAAAGAAGCGGATGATGCTGTTTGCGGCCGGCCTTATACTCGGGCTGGGCATATCGCTCGCAGCAGGTAATTCAGTTGTCTTTTCAGCCGTATGTTCTATAGCTATGGGTACAGGCGGTTTCTTTCTTCCCGTTCTGCTTGATAAAAAGCGGAAAAAGAAGGAAATGAAAATGTACGAAATAGATATGTCCGATTATCTGATCAGCGTATCGCTCCTTCTGTCGTCAGGTATTACACTGTGGGACGCCCTCAGGAGGGGAATTACCGGAGCGGATCTGAAAAAACCTCTTTACAGGGATCTCGCGAAACTGTTTGACGGGCTTGATATGGGGAAATTCGAAAGCCCGGTAGAGGCGTTTGAAGAATTTGCAGCAAAGTGCGGTTCTCCGGCGGTAAGCACGTTGACAGCCGTAATCGTACAGAATTACAGGAAAGGATCGGGAGAGATCGCGGAATTATTCGGAGAATTGTCCGTCTCGTCCAGGAACAACAGAAAATACATTTGCATGAAGCTCGCTGACGAGGCGACGACTCTTTTGTTGATACCGTCGACGATGGTCCTGATCGCTCTTGTAATATTACTGCTTACTCCTGCGGTCGTCGCCCTCACGGGTATCGCTTAGCCGCCGGCATGATCAGAACGTTATATCTAAAGAATGCGGTCATGCCTGCGGGAGTATTATCCGCTTGAGGAGGCTCAGGAACGGCGGTGCTAAACTTTAGGAGGGAGGTGAAACTAATGAAAGGCGTGTTGAAAAAAGTTGACTATTTCTGCTCGAGAAAATATCTGTACCTAAAGAATCTCAAATGCAGTGTGAAGGAAAGAATAATTAAAAATATCGATGCTATGGGAACGATCGAGGTGATAATGATCATCGCGGTGCTTGTGGCTCTTGCTCTGATATTCAGAAATTTTATCGGTAATCTGGCGAGTAAAATATTTAATAAGATCCAGGAAAAGACCGACACGGCTATTGATGATCTGTAAAAAAGGATAACGGAAAATATGAAACTGGAAAAAGAAAGAAACAGTATAAGAATAACGTATGAGTCCGATGCTCCTGCAGGCGAGATCAACCCGGCTTTTGAAAAGCTTTGCTCGGAGATCGAAGGTATTTTTCTTCCGTATGACGCTCAAAAGGAAAAAGAAAGTATCGTGCTGAATATAAGACACAGGGAGTCCCTTAAGGTCTATCTCGAGAAGAACGTGTTCAGCATTGATAATTACATAGATATGCTCAGAAGGATAAAAAAACTGTATCTTGATCTGGCAAACGCCGGGTATGATCCGTCGGTGTGCGTATGGGATATTGACGCGGTATTCGTCGGTGGCAGCATAAGTGAACTGGAAGTTGTTTATCCGGTACTGAAAAGCGGAAATGACGATCCGTGCGGCTCACTGACTGATCTGCTGGCGGTTGCGTCTCTTCATGTGTTTGATTCCCGGGACAACGCTCTGGAGGCTCTGTCTGCTGTTGTCAGGAATTTTAATGCCTGGGAGAAAGGCGAATCCGGTTTTTTGCTGACAAGCGAGCTTTTTGATGATTCTATAAAAGAACTTTCTGCTTTCGCGTCCGGTTCAGGCATGCTGAAACAGTATGCTCATGTGTTTATAGGAGAAATAAAAAAGTACGTAGGTATCGGTAAAAGAGCAAATACTCAAACTGCTTCGGATAAGCCAAAAGAATTAAATACGGATGGCAGGAAAGGGGATGAACGGAAAAAAGGAAACCAGGCCGGTCCGGATAATAATGCCGATAAGCCTTTTAAGCAATTAATCGGTAAAATAAAGGGGAGTCTGGGCGGATCTGCTGTTAATATAACAGTTAAGCGTGATAATATGATTTCAGGATCGATTTTAAAGGCCCTGGGACGCGACAGGACGGCTTTAACCGACCGGGTGATATTGCGAGCCGGTCAGCCGTTAAAGTCGCGCAGAAACGGCAGCAGAGGGCTTCAAAGCAGGGTCGTGGAATTAAAACCGGAAGAATTTGCGGGTGACAATACGATTCCGATGAGGCAGCATAAGGGTAGAAAAGAGGATCGTATAGCTGAGGCTGCTTACAGAAGCGGGGATGAAGCTTGCCTGCCCGTGACTACTGTGATCGGCAGGGAGTTATCTCAAGATCTTTTCGGCGCTTTTTGTCCGTACGTAAGTTCGTCTCACGCGAAGATCGTTTACTACAAAAAGAAGTATTTGTTAACTGATACGGATTCGCTTAACGGGACGTTTCTTAACGATGAACGGCTTAAGCCCGGTGTTTATTACAGGCTTATAAAGGGAGATACGGTCAGTTTCGCTCATAGATCGTTGTCATTCAGCTTCTCTCCGTGACTGACGCTGCCTGTTTTACGTGATTTAAGACAAGGTGCTTTGCGCCGTGTCCTGGCTCCACATCCTCTATCGGCGCTGTCTTCGGTGGTTAAATGAGGTAAAAGTTAAGCGACACGC
>DBVV01000100.1:15123-26096 GCA_002308795.1 Mageeibacillus sp. UBA1255
TGGCAGAACGCAGGCGAAGAACAATATTTCACGGAAACAGGAAAAGCGACCAGGAACAAGATTCCCGTTGCCCGAAACTGCCGATTGTGGTATTATAATAAATGCGTGGATGCGCACTCATCCGGAGGTATCGTATATGGGAATGTTTAAGCAAAATTTGTCAATAGATCTTGGAACTGCAACGGTGCTCGTATGTGTAGGTAAAAAAGGCGTTGTGCTGAATGAACCGTCCATAGTAGCCATAAAAAACGGAACGAGAGACGTTGTCGCGATCGGCGAAGACGCCAGAGAAATGATCGGAAGGACACCGGGCGATATAACCACCGTAAAACCTATTCAGAACGGCGTTATTTCGAGTTTTACGATTACCAAGAAGATGATACAGTATTTCATGAATAAGGCGCTTAAAAACCCCCTGAGCCGCATTTTTCAGCCTGACGTGATACTGTGCGTCCCGAGCAAAACGACTAACGTGGAGCGCAGGGCGGTCGAGCAGGCAGCGCAGGACGCAGGTGCTCACCGGGTATTTCTCGTCGAAGAGCCTTTAGCGGCAGCGGTCGGTGCAGGACTTGATATATCCAGGCCTTCCGGACATATGGTCGTTGACGTCGGAGGCGGTACGACCGATATCGCGGTTATTTCGTACGACAGTATCATTGCCAGCAAGAGCGTAAAAGTTGCAGGATATGATTTTGACGAAGCTATTAAAAATTTCCTCAAAAGGGCGCATAATCTGATGGTAGGCGACAGTACTGCAGAGTACGTAAAAAAAGAAGCCGGGTGCCTATATGAAGGAGTAAGAAACGACTCTGTTGACGTCCAGGGAAGCGATATGATAACCGGACTGCCGACAGAACACACTGTCACTTCATCCGAATTATCCGAAGCGCTTATCAGCACCGCGATGCCTATACTTGACGGGATCAGGTCGGTACTTGAGGAAACTCCGCCGGAACTTGCCGCAGATATATTCACGAAGGGGATACTTATGACCGGAGGCGGATCGCTGCTTGTCGGATTTGATGAATTGATAAGAAAAACGACAGGGATCGACGCAGTGGTTGCAGAGGAACCGCAATACTGTGTTGCACGCGGCTCGATAAGCATCTTAAACAGGATGAGCAAAGAAAAGAAAAATGCATTTGCGGCGAAACGCTGAAGATGCATCTTCTATTTGATCAGTTTGATCACTTTATTTATATCTCCGGCGCCGAGTGTAATAACGATATCGCCGGACCGCAAAACGCTGCTCACATATTCCGCGATCTGTTCAAATCCGCTGATATAACGGGCGTTAAGTCCGGATCTTACGAACAGGTCTGTAAGTGTACGCCCCGATACAGTACCGGGATCAGTTTCTCTCGCGGCATAAATATCCGAAACGACTATATCGTCAGCTTCTTTGAGAGCTTCGGCGAAAGAGGCTCCGAAATCTATTGCCCGGGTGTACGTGTGCACCTGGAAGATGGCGATTATCCTGCCTTCTTCTCCCGCGGCAGTCCTTGCGGCAGATAGAGTCGCTTTTACTTCGGCGGGGTGATGAGCATAATCATCGATCAGTTTTGCGCCGCGGACCGTGCCTTTATGCTCGAACCGGCGGCCGGTACCTGTAAAAGCATCGAGGCCGGTCTTTATTGCGGCTTCATCGGCGCCGAGGTTCCACGCCGCAGCGGATGCGGCGAGCGAGTCAAGCACGTAATGAGAACCGGGTATATGGATCACTACCCTTTCGCAGAAGACGGAATTATGGAGAAGATCAAATTCGGTACGGTCGGGATACGCGCAGATATTGTCCGCCTCAAATTCGGCATTAAGTGAAGAGGAGGAAAGAGCGTACGTCACAACGCGTGCAGAAGCATGAGACGCTGCAGACATTGCCCGCTCATTTTCAGCACAGACGACCAGAAAGCCGTCGGAGGAGACGTTAGAAGCAAATTTAGCAAACGCGGCGTCAATATTCGCATCGTTTTTATAATAATCAAGGTGTTCTGAATCGACGTTCAGGATGATCGCTCCGTACGACGAAAGCTTAAGCATATGCTCATAATATTCGCATGCTTCCGTTATGAAATAATTACTTTCAGAAGGGCGTACGCTTCCGCCTATCAGCGGGAAAACGCCACCCAGATGAATTGCGGGATCGTAACCCGCGCTTAGCATAATAGAACTCAGCATGGCGGTAGTCGTCGTCTTACCGTGTGCACCTGATACCGATACCGGATACTTATACTTCCTTGAAATGATGCCGAGAAAACTGCCGCGTTCGATCAGCGGGATCCCGCGGTCAATAACAGCTTTCAGTTCGGGATTATCCTGCTTTACGGCCACTGTGTACACGACCATGCTGATGCTGTCGTCAATATTATCGGCTTTCTGCCCGATGATGACTTTTATGCCTTTTGAACGCAGGTCGACCGCAACCGGATTATCATCTTTATCAGAACCGCTGACGATATACCCGTAATGCCTGATAAGAAGCGCAAGCCCGCTCATGCTTGACCCGCAGATTCCTATAAAATGTATCTTTGAGCCTGGTGAAGGAAGCGTGAACGCTGCGCCTGCGGGATCTGTATTACTATTTATATTGCTGAATTCTGGATCGGATTTCATATGCGGCTCCTGTAAAAAATTATTTACACCTCGATTATACCACCAAACTGCTTTGGGTGCAATCGCATGCGTATTGTGAAATGGGCCATTTTGGTATATAATTATCTTAAAGCCGGACGCGAAACGATAACACGAAAGGATATCATCAAAGATATGCGCAGGGCAGTAAAAACGATCAGCATAGTGATAATAGCCGTTTTCTTTTTGATCGCGGTATTGCCCGGCATTTTGGAAATAAAGAGCAGTTTTTCGAGAGCGGCGCGGGGCGGCACCTCATACGAAAACAGAGCGGCGACAATCAAAAACGCTATATACTACAAGCTGTTCAAAACATCCGGAAACAGTCAGGTGATAGCAGGAAAAGACGGATGGCTGTATTATGCACCTACGGTCAACGACTTCACCGGAGCTGGTACGCTTTCAGACGACGAGATCAAACAGATCGCCGATTCTTTTTCGCGGGTAAACAGATTGTGTGAAGAACACGGAGCAAAACTGACGGTCATCATTGCCCCGAATAAAAACGAGGTATACCCGGAGCATATGCCCGATACGTTCAAAAAGAGCGAAAAAGAAACAAATTTAGACAAGCTTTTAAATGCGTTGTCCGGGGCAGGGATCGACGCCCCGGATATGAGAAAAATGCTCTCCGGGGAGCCGGATCTGTATTATAAAACAGACACGCACTGGAACGCGAAAGGAGCGGCGGTCGCAGCCGATCATATTATAGAAAAATATGCTCCCGAGACGGAATACAGATATTCCGGAGAAGTAGCAGGGAGCAGGGACGGATTCAAAGGGGACCTTTACGGGCTCATGTTCCCGGACAGAAAGACCGACGAGAAAGAATTAACGGAAAAAACATATCTGTTTGACGGTAAACCGGCATACAGATACGTTGAGCAGCCGGCTTCTATGATGGACATCGAGATAGAAACGACTGGCATCGACGCGGGAGGCGGAAAACTGCTGGTCTACCGCGACTCGTTCGGATCGGAACTCATACCGCTTTTATCCGGAAGCTTTGAATACGCGAGATATCTGCGAAGCAATATGCCGTATGAACTTGAATTTATCAAAACAGATGAGCCCGACGCCGTGGTATTCGTGATCGCACAAAGAAACATACCCACGCTGTTGACCGGCTCGTTAGACGTAAATGATATAAAGGGGTGATCATTGATGGAAAAGATCAGGATCGGAATGCTTGGAGCATGGAGAGGAAACAGTTATATTGACCTCATGATGCGCGACGACGAGATCGAACTGGTAGCCGTATGTGACAGACACAAACAAACGCTTGATTCTGTCGGCCTGCCTGATTCGGTGGAGAAATACGGCGATTTCGACGATTTTCTGGAAGGCGGAAAGAAAAACGGTATGAACGCTGTCTTTCTGTGCAATTATTTCCACCAGCACGCGCCGTTTGCCATCAAAGCGATGGAAGCGGGGATGGACGTGGTAAGCGAATGCACGTCGGCAGGAACGATGAAAGAATGCGTTGACCTCGTACGCGCGGTAGAACGGACGGGCAGAAAATACATGATCGCCGAAAATTATCCTTTCTCATTGTCAAATATGGAGATCGCGCGCCTGTGCAGAGAAGGAAAGCTTGGAACGATACTGTACGCCGAAGGAGAATACAACCATTCGGCACCCGTACAGGACCTTAAGATGCTGTCGCCGGGTAAATATCACTGGAGAGCGTGGCTGCCCAGAACGTACTACGTCACACACGCGATGGGACCGCTTATGTATATGACAGAGTCAATGCCCAGATACGTCTCCGGGCGCAGCGTTTATTCACCGTTCATACATAACCAAGTAAAAGATTTCCGCAACGTCTTCGACGGGGTGGGAATGATGTTCTGCGAGATGGACAANNCGCGCGTTTTACCGGCTGTACCGCCATGGCGTCTGATTACAGCAGATACAGAGTATGCGGCGACGTCGGAGGCGCAGAAGGAGGGACCGGTTTTGGAGAAAACGTACGGCTTTACTATCACAGCTTTTCAAAACCGGCAGACGTGGCGGAACCTGTAACGGTCTACAGACCCGATCCGGCATCGTTTGGCAAAAGAGCAGAAGAAGCGCTGAAAGCGGGGCATGGAGGCGGAGATTTCTGGATCGTTGAAAATATGAAAAACTATTTTCTGCACGGTGAAAAACCATTCTTCGACGTATATAAGGGGGTCGCGATGTCGGCGACGGCTATACTCGGGCTCCGTTCCAGTTTTAATCACGGAGAAAATATGAAAGTGCCGGATTTCAGCAAAGAAGAGGAGCGCGTGAAATGGCAGGACGACGACCTGACTCCGTTCCCGGATGAAAACGGCGAGGGAATAACTTACCCGTGCACGATGCCCCACCCGGAGATCTAATCAAGAGGATGACCATGAAAAAACAGATGATTTTTACCGCGGTCACACTGATCGTGGCTATAGTGGCAATATTTACGTTTGCGTCTTGCATGAAACTTAAACCGATCGATCCGGCCGAGACCGAAGCGTCCGGCGAACTGACCCCGGAGGCAGCGATCACGGTGTATAGTATAAAGGAAGCGGAAGGCGGGATACTCGTTAACCTCTCGTGCGAATTTAACGGCTTCGAGGATCCGGATCTTTCAGAATGGACACTTGACTTCATACTGACCGATAAGTATTTCGAAGAAGAATACTACCAGACCGCAGAACTGAAAGTTTCTCCGGCAGACTACCTGATCGAGTGCCCGAAAGAAAGAAGCGGCGGGGAACTGTCGCTGTTAGTACAAATAAGAGAAAAGAAAAATTGGAAGAACTGTGCCGGGGGCGCTTATTTAGAGATCTCATACGGCCTGCCTCAGCTTACGACTGACGGTGTCCTTTGCGTCCTTTCCGAAATGACGGTCGAAGACAAAGCAAATCTTGTCTTCGGTCACGACCCCGTTAAAGGCGGCGCTTCGGGAGGAACGTACAGTCTGTGGCGCTTCGGGGTTCCTTCTGTTACGGTCAATGACGGCCCGGCCGGTATCCGGTACAGCCACGGCATCTGGTATCCGTCTATGATGAATATGACTTCATCGTGGGACAATGAACTGATCGCAGATATCGGCTCGTTTATCGGCTCGGATACTCTCTCAAACGGTATCGACGTGATACTCGGACCGGGCATGAATATCCAGAAAAACGTGACCGGAGGCCGTAATTTCGAATATTGTTCAGAAGATCCGTTCCTGACCGGTATGGCTGCCGCTTCGTACGTCAGAGGAGTCCAGAGCTCAGGCGCAGATGCCTGCATAAAACATTTTGCGCTCAATAATCAGGAAACTTACCGCGGCTCTGTCAGTGCAAACGTGACTGAACGTGCACTCAGAGAGATCTATTTAAGGCCTTTCAGGATCGCCGTTGAAAAATCAGAGCCGGAGTGGATAATGTCATCATACAACTGCCTGAACGGAACGCACACTTCGATCGACCGGGAACTGTTAACAGATATCCTTAGATACGAATTCGGTTTTAAAGGAGCCGTGATGTCCGACTGGGGTTCGGCAGGCAGCGTCGTCGATAAAGTAAAGGCGGGCAACGACCTTAACATGCCCGGAGCTTCTTCTGATAAAGATGCGGTCATAAAAGCGCTGGAGGAAGGAAAACTTACTATAGAAGAACTGGATGCATGCTGCGAGCGTATTTTAAGAGCGGTAGCAGGATCTGCGACCAAACGGGAATATCCTATGAATACCGGCATCGATTACGACGGACATTCGGATTTCGCTGCTGATGCCGCAGCGGAAACCATGGTATTGCTAAAGAACGATGGCGGTGCGCTTCCGTTAAAGAAAGGCACGTCTGTAGCGTTATTCGGAAACGGTTCGTTCAATACGGTATTCGGCGGAGACGGATCAGGCGCCGTTTATGCGAGATCAACGGTCAATATTTTTGACGGGATCAAAAATTCAAAAAAACTGTCTTTATACGATGAATACGGAAATCCGTTCGTTTATTGCGAGCCTCATTCGGCTGAGAAGCCGGAAAATGACGTGAAAGTCACTGCAGAATACGCAGCCGAAACCTCATCGAATGCAGATTGCGCAGTCATCGTCATATCGCGTTCTTCAACGGAAGGTGCGGACAATCAGGTCTGCAAAGGAGGCTTCTATCTTTCGGACAATGAGTCTGATATGATCGATACTGTCTCAAAAGCATTCCATGAGGCAGGAAAGAAAGTCATTGTCCTCCTCAACGTCGGAAACCCGATCGAAGTAGTATCATGGAGAGATAAAGTTGACGCCCTGATGATGATCGGATATCCCGGGGAACGTACGGGAACGGCAGTCGCGGCGGTATTGTCCGGCGAAAAAACTCCTTCCGCGAAATTAACGATGACGTGGCCGGTAGATTACGAAGACGTTCCGGCGCATGATCATTTCCCCGGCAATTCTTCTGCAGCTACTTATTACGAAGATATTTACGTCGGTTACAGGTATTATTCGACTTTTGGCAAGGAAGTGGCATATCCGTTTGGATACGGGCTATCTTATACAGGATTCAGTTATTCCGGCTTTAAACTGAAAAAGTCGGAACAGGGCAATTATTACGCGGAAGTTACCGTTAAAAATACAGGTAAAGCAAACGGCAGAGAGGTCGTCGAGTTTTACGTTTCAAAGCCTGAAACGTCATTCGAGCAGCCTGCATATGAGCTTTGCGCGTATGCTAAAACGTCAGAAATGAAGCCCGGCCAGTATCAGACGGTAAAAGTGCTGATAAAAGCATCCGAATTTGCAACGTATGACACGGAAAACAGCCTGTATATTGCCGACAGCGGTAAATACACGTTTTACGTCGGAAACGCGGCGGGGTCGTTTTTGTTCAGTACGGAAACAGAAAGGGACGCGGTCACGGTCGTTTATGAAGCTGAAAACCGCTGCGTCCCGAAAGCTAAATTTGACGTTTTAAAAAAGGCTGCTAAGTAATTAACGGAAAGTTCCGGTCAACGTTCGTTGAACCATACGAGCATATCGTCTTCTCCGCGGTTCGCGAACGAATAGTACGGGATCATGTGGAGCTTGAAAGGCGCGTATTCAGATCTTTCCGCGGGATAATATAGCTTTCCGCCGTTTGCAGGAAGTTTCATGCAAGCGTCGATCTCGATCTCCGGAAGTCCTGAAGGGCCCGCCTGTAGAACTGCCGCATCTTTCGCTGACGCGGGGGAGAGGGACAACATATGAAAATCGACGGCGTTATTGTCCGCACCTTCCGCACAGTAAACGACGGGACCGCGGATAACTGCGACCTTGCCCGAATTGTCCCAGACGCGGCTGTCTGAAGAGACGATACTTACGGGTATGTCGAAATCGACGGTCGCGCTGTCAGAGAAGAACACCGCGTAACCGTTTTCCACCGTGTACTGACCGGATGCGGTGAATCCTGTGCACCAGCCCGGTATCCTTACGTGGATCTTAGAAGCGCCCGGAGCCGATATAGATACGCGGCCGGAGAAAGGATAATCTGTTTCAGTCCTTATTTCGATGCCGTTTGCTTTTGCGCTGCTCTTTGCGAACTGATTTACGTATATTTCATCGCCGTCCGCCGCATACAGATAATCTCCTACTGAAGCCAGCAGGCGGTTCAGGTTAGGCGGGCAGCAGGAACAACCGAAAACTTTTACCCGCTGCGTGATGGGCAGCCTGATCTGGTTGCTCGTAGCCTTGATCTTGTAGTGATTGCGGAGATTGATCTCGAGCGGATTTTCATAGAAGAAGCAGTCGCCGGAGATGGAAAGACCGGAGATCACGCCGTTGTACAGGAGCCGCTCGATAACGTCCGCATATTTAGCATCTTTTTCCAGCAAAAACATACGCTGGCTGAAATAGATAAGAGCGATCCCGGCGCACGTTTCTGTGTAAGCGCTCTCGGGAGGCAGATCGTATGGGACGGTGAAAGCCTCTCCGTAACAGGTAGAGCCTATACCGCCGCTGATATACATCTTACTCGTGGCGATGTCGTTCCAGATCTGTCTGCATGACTCTGCGATCTCCTCATCGCCGGTCTCAAGCGCGTAATCAGCCATTGACGCATAAAAGTAGCACGCTCTTACGCTGTGTCCGACTGCCTCGCGCGCCTCACGCGGAGGAACGTCCTGCTGATAGAGCCCGTATATTCCGCCTGCGATCGGTTTGTCCAGTTCGTTCGAACCGCGCATATCGACAAAAAACTTTGCCAGCGTCAGATACTTTTCAAGTTTCGTGCATCTGTACAATCTGAAAAGCGCTATCTCGATCTCTTCGTGGCCGGGAGTTTGAAACGCTGCTGATTTTTCCACGCGGAAGATCCTATCGACAAGATCCGCATATTTCATCATTATCTTGAGGAATCTGTCTCTGCCGGTAGCTTCATAATACGCGACCGCAGCTTCGATCAGATGACCGCAGCAGTAAAGTTCGTGGTTCCCGCGCACCGTGAAGCGGTTCTGCGGTTCGATCGTCGTATAGTAACTGTTAACGTAACCGTCATCCCACTGATTCTTCTCGATGTCATCGATGACCGATTCGATCTTTGCGGTAAGATCTTCGTCAGGATGTTTCGCGAGCACGTATGACGCACCCTCGATCCACTTCGCAACGTCTGAATCCCAGAATATGTGAGGTCTGTTGGGTTCTCCCTCTTTCCAGGTGCATGAAAACGCTTTTACTCTTCCGGTCTCGTTAAAACGGTCGTAAACCGCGCCGATCGTAACGTCTTTATTAAGTTTTTCAATGTGCGAAAGAAATCCGCCTGTTAATTCCGTATCTGCGAATCCGATCTGTTTAATACTCATATCTGTACCTCCGCACCGGATAAAAGCTCCGGTTTATTCAGCTTTTCGTTGTCAATGATACCATATGCGGCGTCCGGCGGTCAATCGCCTGTCACCGTGAAATTGAATCCGTACCGTTCGTCATCAGAATTATCCGCGACCCACAGTGTAAAATTGCCGGGTTCAACGATCCACTTGAGATCTGAATTGACGAATGCCAGCCTCGATGCAGGCAGCGAAAGTTCCACTCTCGACGATCCGCCTTTAGGCAGGAATACCTTTTTGAAACCCTTAAGTTCCTTGACCGGACGCACGCGCGAAGCTACCAGATCACGCACGTACAGCTGCACTACCGCCGCACCGTCGTGATCACCGGTATTTGTAACGGTAAGGCTTACTTTAAGCTCGCCGTCTGCAGGCATAGAGTCCGAACTCAAAGTGATGTTGGAATATTCGAACGTGGTATATGACAGCCCGTAGCCAAAAGGATACAGCGGCTTGATGGGGCAATCCATATACTTTGACTCGAAACGCCAGCGGCCGTTCGCAGGGCGCCCTGTGGAAGGATGATTATAATAGATAGGCACCTGCCCGACGGTATAAGGGAAGGAAGTCGTAAGATGTCCGGACGGGTTCACTTTACCGGTAAGCAAATCGGCGACTGCATTTCCCGCTTCAGTACCGGGCTGCCAGATATTTAGAAGCGCGGCGACCTTATCTTTAAAATTCGTAAGCACCAGCGGGCGCCCTGCGGAAACGAGGCAGATGACCGGTTTTCCCGTAGCGCATAGCGCGAGGACAAGTTCTTCCTGAGAACAGCAGAGGTTAAGATCCGCCTTTGAACCGGCCTCGCCGGCCATTCCGTTTTCCTCTCCGACGACGGCAATTATAACGTCTGAACATGCCGCGCGCGCCGCAATCGCTTCGATCTCTTCCTTCTCCATATGCACAAAAGTAGCGCCGGGGATAACGTCTATATCAGCCTCGGGAATTGCCGCCTTGAGTCCGGCTTCGATCGTGACCGTGCGCGAAGGATCTGCGATGCCGCACCATCCTCCCAGCAGATGCGCCTGGCCGCACGGATGAGTAAGAGGACCTGTCAGCGCGATATTCTTAACATCTTTGAGCGGCAGGATACCGTTGTTTTCCAGCAGCACAGCGCACTGCGCACCCGCTTCACGCGCCAGCGCCAGATGCTCGTCGCAGAAAAATATTTTTTCACCGTCCGGGTCAACGTAAGGCTCGTCAAACAATCCGAGCAGGTATTTTAGGGTGAGAATCGACAGCACGGAGCGGTCAATATCTTCCATCTTTATTTTGCCTTCTTCTAAAAGGGCAGGGATATTGTCGTTGTACATATCTCCGGCCATCAGCATGTCAACGCCTGCGCTGAATGCTTTTTGGACCGCATCCTTAGAATCAGCTGCATAGCCGTGAGCAATAAGTTCTCCTACGGCACCGGCGTCAGAAACAACGAAACCTTTAAAACCGAATTGACCGCGAAGTACGTCGGTAAGCAGATAATGATTCGCTGTAGCCGGAACGCCGTTGACATCGTTAAAAGCAGACATGACCGTTGCCGCCCCGGCGTC
>DBVV01000100.1:26170-26340 GCA_002308795.1 Mageeibacillus sp. UBA1255
CGGCCTCCGACGCACGCACCGTACGCGGCATAATGCTTCATACACGCGAGCAGATGATCTTTTCCGGGCGCATCGCCTTCGCCCTGAAACCCCTTCACCGCAGCGGCGGCAAATTGCGAACACAGATACGTATCTTCGCCGAAACCTTCCATTATCCGGCCCCAGCGCGG
>DBVV01000141.1:0-172 GCA_002308795.1 Mageeibacillus sp. UBA1255
CTACGACGGTCGCCAACACACCCGACGATACCGAGATGATTGCCAACACGCCGGTTCCGACCATTGACCCGGACGGATTGCGCATAACCGGGAGCATCATTCTCGGCGTGCCGGAAGCGTACGGCCAGACGGACCGGGAGGCGCTCGCTAAATATGTTGAGGCATTCCGCAA
>DBVV01000141.1:206-3890 GCA_002308795.1 Mageeibacillus sp. UBA1255
CGGAGGCTGGGTCGCCGGACTATGCGGACGTGGTGTTCTTCCCGGGGGAGGAAGCGTTCGAGTATGCATACGTCGATCACACGCTGATGCTTTTAGATGATATTGCGAACCAGACCGGGGTCAAGGATGATATCCATTCCGGTGTGTACGAATCCTGTACGGTGAGCGGTAACTTGTACGCTATGGGCACCAACTGCGATCCGCTCCTGCTGATATACAATAAGGACGCTATCGAGGCGCTCGGCCTTGCCAATGAGGTCGGTGGCAGCTGGACTTTCGATGAATTCTGTAAGCTGTGCCGCACCATCGGCCAGAGCGGGGAAGATTTCGCCGGGGCCCAGCTGGATTTCAAATATGAACCGCTATTCCTGTCGCTTTTGCGCGTATGTTCCGGCCGCGAGATCAAATCCTGGGCAATACCCGAGCGCTGTTCGGTGGAATATGTGACCCGCGTCAGGAAAGATACGGGCTCTTCCGTGGTCTGGTATGATAAAGTCCGCAACGTCGTCCTCCAGGAGCTCTATGATCTTGGGTATGCGTACACGGATGGCTACAATTCGATTCTACCGGCAAAAGACGTATTTGACGGTGTCAACAACGTTCAATCATACGGTCCTGCCCAGACGGTCATGGATGCCCTCGATTCGCGTATGCCGGTGTTCTACGCGGCGTTGCTGAGCGAGCTTTATCCGTACGTGTATGATATGGAGAATACTATTCAGGTCTCCTGGGACGTGGCGCCCTTCCCGTTGACGTCTCAGAAAGGTACTAACAGCGGTACCGCGGTGGCAACGGATTGCTTCGGCATCAGGGCGAACGTTGCCGATTCCTCCAATGCTTTGGCTGCTAAGACGTTCGTGGCGTTCGCCTGGACGGAGGAGGGTCAGACGGTGCTGAACTCCGCACGAGGCACGCTGCCTGCGCTTACGACGCTTGATATCGACCGGTTTTTGCAGGATGTTAAGGTCGTCGATACCACCGGCAAAAATTTTGCAGCCTGTGTTCCTGCCAAGGGTCAATCCGTTCCTGCATCGCTTTCTTGTTACGTGCCTTCTAAAGTGTCTACATACATGCGTAACGAGATGAAAACAATGGCGGGCAAGGCGATCAGCGTTAAATCATCCATCGAGGATCTTCTTGACCGCATGGAAACTATGGCAACGCAGAATTACTGGATGAGGTATTATCAGGAGTAAGCAGTATCCAGCAAACTGCCTCTGTATAACGAAAAATGTGTGATAGTTCAGTAATACTGCGTAACGTGCGCGTAGATCATACTTTGAACCGTCTGCAGTTTGATGTTATTTAGAGGATCACTATATCTATCGTACCAATAATTTTTTCAATCAGTTCCGAAAACGGGAATGAAGGCCCTATTTTTTTCGTCTGTATAGGTGCGAAAGGAGAAACGGCTGATGAACGACAAAGAACTATTACTGCTTTTTGACAGACGTGACGAGAACGCCATAGCGCAGCTCGAACACAAGTACGGCAGATATTGTCGCTCGATCGCTTTTGATATCCTGAAGAATGAGGCGGATGCCGAGGAATGCGTGAACGACGCATATCTGAAAGTATGGGAAAGTATTCCGCCTGCCGCACCTGAAAAACTCTCATCCTACGTCGGCAGCATCGTTAAAAATCAGGCGATAGACTTCTACCGTGCGCAGAGACGTCAGAAAGATATTCCTCCGGAAGCGATCGTGCCTCTGGATAACGTCGCCCCGGCTGCGGTTTCTCAAGGGATAGAAGAGACTGATAACAGTGATGAACTTGCCGGCCTGATCGCCGATTTTCTGCGTTCGGCCGATCGTAAAAAGCGCCTTATATTTGTTGCACGGTATTACAAGGAGCTTTCTGTCGGCGAGATCGCTGCAGAACTGAACGTGGCCGAAGGAACGGTCATGTCTTCTCTGTACCGTACACGTAAAGAACTGGAATCGTTTTTGAAAAAAAGAGGGGTATCGATATGAACGAAGCTAAACTTGCCTCATTAATGAAAAAAATGCCTGACGACATCGTGAATGAATTCAATGCCGCTACTGCAGGGGAAGCTTTTGCAGCGGCTGATCTTTCGTCGGGAAACGGTTCGGGAGGAAAGAAAAACGGCCGTGACAGACGTCCTGGCGTTGGTATATTAGTGATACTTGCTACGGTGGCTGTCTTTTTCATCGCGGGGATCATTATTACCATTAAGATACGCAGCGACAGACAGAGAGCTTTAGAACCTGATACGACGAGCGTCCTTACCAACAATACGCCGGACGTTGCCGCCAGCCCTGTTCCGTCAGAAACTGATGCCGGCCCCACGGCAGTTCCCGCATTGACCGATATACCTGATTTGACCGATGCTCCGACCGCGACAATTTCTCCTGAAATTACTGACGTAAGTACCGCTACTGACGAACCTTCTATGTCTGCTGAACCTTCTATGACCGCCGAACCGACTGATACGGCCGGACAAACTGCAAATTCAGGATCTGCTTCGACGCCGGCTCCTACCGCGACCAAGGCTCCGACTGCGACCGCCGCACCTACTGCAACCTCGGTCCCAACGGCAACCTCGGTCCCGACGGCAACCTCGGTCCCGACAGCAACTGCTGCCCCGACGGCAACTCCGGAGCCGGTTACTACTCCGGATCAGAACAATGATCCTAACGGGCTTGCAGTGGTTCCGAAATTCGGTAAACTTATGACTGCAGATTTCGGGAGCAGAGATATCGATATACCGTATTTCTGGATAAACGACGCACAGTACAAGCCGGAATCAGGCGGTATGATGTATGCAGACGCGGCGCCGTTAGATTACCGTGCTCTCAGCCAGACCGTACCTCTGCTTTATAATAACGGCACCAGGATGAACATAACTATGAAAATGCCGTGTATATGGGAGAGACTGGATTTTATCGATATGGACGGAAATATATTGATGTCGCTCCCTGAAAGAATTACCTCACTGTCAAACAGTGTTTTGGCCTACGGGCTTCCTGAACAGATCGGAACGCCGGTAGATGCGCTTGTACGCGTAAAAATAATACTTCAGGGAGACTATATCGATTCCGTCGGAATAAACGAGTATACTACATACTACTGCATTTTCAGAGTGAAACGCGGGGAATCTGCGCAGGACTCTTCTCAGACACGCATTTCAAGCATTTCATGCATTACACCTTCTACATTAAATAATCAGATGCTGCCTGGAGAAAGTGTCTTCCTGCTATACTCTGCAATTCCGTATAACTATAATTACGGAACGGTAAAGTGGAGGATCATTGAGGGTGCTGAAAATGCCATGATCGATCCGGTAACCGGAGAATTAAAAGCCCTGAAGGACGGAACAGTCCGGGTCGCAGCGTACGTTGAGGAGTATGAAGCGGAAATCACGCCTGTCGATATCGTTATTAAGAGCAAAGAAGTCATAACCGAACCGGAGCATGAGCGGCCTCTCGCCGATCAATACAAGCCTGATGCGGTGGAGCCCGGAGGAAGGTGGACGGAAGAGATCCTTAAGTCACGCGCAAACTTCCTAGTATATAACGGTCATACGCCGGACGAGCTTCCTGTATATACTTACAGAAATCAAGACTATAAAGCAAGTCCTTATGAGAATGATTTTACGTTCTACGTGCAGCTTACTGATTACGCGAGATCTTACGGCGGCGATGCAAAATTGTACGAGAAGGA
>DBVV01000056.1:0-213 GCA_002308795.1 Mageeibacillus sp. UBA1255
GTCAATGGCCGGTTCCGCCAGCGGCTTCATTTTTACGTACCACTGGTTCGATACGAACGGCTCGAGTACCGTGCCGCAGCGCTGGCAATGTCCTACGTTGTGTTTATGCGGCTCGATCTTAACGAGTAAACCGACTGCCTTAAGATCTTCGACGATCTGCTTCCTCGCGGCGTAACGCTCCATACCGGCGTATTTTCCGCCGTTTTCGTTGAT
>DBVV01000056.1:270-5676 GCA_002308795.1 Mageeibacillus sp. UBA1255
TAGTCGTTAGGATCGTGTGCCGGAGTGATCTTCACAGCACCGGTACCGAAGCCGAGTTCAACGTAATCGTCCGCGATAACGGGTATCTCTTTATTGACAAGCGGGAGGATCAGCATCTTTCCGACGATGTCTTTATACTTTTCATCCTCGGGATTCACGGCTACGGCAACGTCTCCTAAAAGCGTTTCAGGTCTGGTCGTAGCTATCATAAGAGCGCCCGAACCGTCAGCAAACGGATAATTGATATACCAGAAGTTACCGTCATCTTCGCTGTATTCTATCTCAATATCGGATATAGAAGTATTGCAGCACGGACACCAGTTAGTGATCCGCTCGCCTTTATAGATCAGACCCTTATTGTACAGTCTGACGAACACTTCACGGACCGCTTTTGAAAGGCCTTCGTCCATAGTGAAACGCTCTCTGGACCAGTCGCACGAAGAACCCAGTGACCTTAACTGCGTTACGATCCTGCTTCCGTATTTAGCTTTCCAGTCCCACGCACGCTTTAAAAACTCTTCGCGGCCGATCTGTTCCTTCGTAAGACCTTCTTTAGCAAGCGCGTCAACGATCTTAGCTTCAGTGGCTATACTTGCGTGATCCGTTCCGGGAAGCCATAGTACCGAGAAGCCCTGCATCCTCTTAAAGCGGATTATGATATCCTGCAGAGTTTCATCAAGAGCGTGGCCCATATGCAGCTGTCCTGTTATATTCGGAGGTGGAATAACTATAGTAAACGGCTTCTTATCAGGATCTATCACTCCTTTAAAGTAACCGTTTGCTTCCCAGTTCTCATATATTTGCTTTTCTACTGTACACGGCTCGTAAACTTTAGCCATGCTCTCCCCTTTGTTCATAAGAGCACAAGGCCTCCCAAATATTATTTTGTATATGTTACACCTTTTGAGGCTAAGATGTCAATTATCCCTGGTCCCGGAGTTCGGACGCGGATCAGAAAGTTCCGGCATTGACGCCGCAAGAGTGATACCTATAACGGTTTTAGCATCCTGGAATCGTCCTTCGTAAACCATTTTGAGCACTTCGTCGAAATCGTATGATTCGCATCGCAAAAGTTCTCCCTTATCGCGGTGAGGATTTCCGGCTTTGATATGTGAGTATACGAAATAAAGATGAATGACCTCGGAACAGTATCCGGGCGTACCGTAAAACTCACCGAGTTTCCTGACTGACGCCGGATCTGCCTCGATACCGGTCTCTTCATGAAGTTCACGGACGGCGGCGTTAAGAGGGTCTTCACCTTTTTCCAGTTTTCCGGCAGGGATCTCGAGCATAGTCTTACCCGCGGCGCTGCGGAATTGACGCACGAGATAGATTTTACGGTCGCTGTCTACGGCAACGATCGCGCTTCCGCCGTTGTGGACGACGATCTCACGGTCTTTTAAGGATCCGTCGGACAATTTAACAACGCGTTCTTCTACGTTGAATACTTTTCCTGAAAATCTTTTTTTCTTTGAAACTACCGTCTCTTCCAAAGGGCCGGTATAAGGAGCGTCGCGGTCAACGTCGGAAGTGTTCTCGTCTGATCCGTCAACAGTTAAATGCTTTGTATATTCATTGACCGCCAGCTCGTCGCAGCGGTTGTTATAATCATTGTCCGCGTGCCCTTTCACGTGTATCCAGGTGATCGTGTGCTTGCGGGATAACTCTAAAAGATGCTTAAAAAGATCCGGATTTTTTACTCCGCTCTTCCCTGATTTCCAGCCGTTGTTCTCCCAGTTATATATCCAGCTTTTATTAAACGCGTCGGTCAGATATGAACTGTCAGAGAAAAGAGATACTTCGCACGGTTCTTTAAGCGCCTCGAGTCCTTTTATCGCGGCGGTAAGTTCCATGCGGTTATTGGTCGTATCCGGCTCAAATCCTGTGATCTCGATCTCTTTTTTCCCGTAAATAAGTATGGCGGCATATCCGCCGGGACCCGGATTTCCTTTGCACGCTCCGTCAGTATAAATATCAACGTGTTTCACGATCAATTACTCCGGTACTGATTATTATATGTCCTGATCAGCCAAGTTTTTTATAGCATTTTTCCATTGCCTGAAGAATGCTGTTCCTGAATCCGTTTTCTTCTAATGCGAGCACTGCTTCGATGGTCGTTCCGGCTGGCGAACAGACCCGGTCCTTTAGTTCCGCAGGGTGCATTTTGGATTCCTTCAGATATTGAGCTGTGCCTAGCACTGCCTGCTCGCACATCCGGTACGCTTCTTCGCGTGTAAAGCCGAGCCTTACAGCGCCGTCTGCCATTGCTTCTATAAGAAGGCAAATATATGCGGGGCTGCTCGATGTAACAGGGATAAGACGATCGATCATATCTTCGGACGGAAATACTCCGGTCTCTCCTACGGAAGAGAATATCTCTATTATTTCAGATCTGAGTTTTTCGTCGTCAATATTTTTAAAATACAGTCCAGTGTATCCTTCTCCGCATAGAGCCGGGAGATTGGGCATCGTGCGTACTATTCCGATATTTCCGAAATGTTTCTCATATACCGCGACCTTAACACCGGCGGCAACGGAAAGGATCACGGTTTTTTCTTTATCGATCGATCCTGCGATCTTATTGCACACGTCGTCAACGAATTTCGGTTTTACTGCGATGATCGCGATATCTGCTCCGTTTACTGCTTCAGCTTCGCTTCCGGCAAAAACTACTGCTTTTTTTAAATCAGCAAATCTTGCCCGCGCTTTTTCGGACGGGTCAAAAATCGTTATGTCGTGCTTATCCATCTTAATGATAGCTTCAATCAGCGCGCCGCCCATATTTCCGGCTCCAATTACGCTTATCTTCATAATACGACCGCACCTCCGCGATTAAGATTTCTAAATATAAGGCTGAAACTGTCTATAAAGGATCCTACTTCTTTTCAAGCACCATGTCTTTTACTTTCATCAGCCTGATCTTTGTGCTTCGCTCGTTCTCTTCCATCTTCATATTGATATATTTTATCGTTTCTTCAAGCTGCGGTATCATGACATATTCAAGCGCGTTTACTCTGCGTCTTGTTTTTTCGATCTCACAGCTCAGGAGCCTTGCTGCTTTTTCGATCTTAGCAAGTTCAAGAAGCTGCTCCAGCATCGAATCCATGGATGCGACAGCTTTATCGAGCGATGAATTCGTATCATTGAAGCCGTAGCACAGAGGATCTCCTGTTCCTGAACTGATCTTGTAATCGAATTCGGGTACTGTCACGCCTGTTATGTTTTTAAAACGGACATCAGCTTCAATGCTTCTTGAAGGCATCATTAAAGCGGCAGTCAGGCTCTCGTCGGAAAGAAGCGCGCCTGCCACGAGGAAGTCTTTCTGAGCGTTTTCAAGATTTGATTCAACGCTGAGCCTGATCTCTTTGTTTTTGCGCACAAGTATCATAAACTGCTTCATAAGTTCGTCGCGCTTATCTTTTAGCAGCTTATGTCCGTTTCTGGCAACGCTTAATCTTTTTTTCAGCCTGACAAGTTCCATTCTTGTAGGACTTACGTTTAATCTGGCCATTTAAATCACCGCAGGATCAGATCACCGAAAATACAAACGATATTGACCGCCGTCAGCTTTCAGCGTCGTAGTATTTGTCGAGATGTTCGTCTTTGATTCGTTTTAGTTCGGATCTCGGGAATATTCTTAAAAGCTTCCAACCTGTTTCAAGAGTTTCTTCTATTGTCCGGTTCGTGCTGAAACCCTGTGAAACGTATTCCTTTTCAAATCTTTCCGCAAATTCGGCGTAAAGCAGGTCGGTTTCTGAAAGAGCCGAATCACCGAGCACGGTCGCAAGTTCTTTTGCTTCTTTTCCGCGTGAGTATGCGGAGAAGAGCTGGTTCATCGTGTTGGAGTGATCCGCGCGCGTCTTGCCTTTTCCGATACCCTTGTCCTTCAGTCTTGAGAGCGAAGGAAGTACGTCGATCGGCGGAACGATTCCTTTCCTGTGAAGGTCTCTTGATAGAATTATCTGACCTTCTGTGATGTATCCGGTAAGGTCCGGTATAGGGTGTGTCTTATCATCTTCAGGCATTGTGAGGATCGGGATCAGCGTAATACTTCCTTCTATTCCGCGTTTACGACCGGCTCGCTCGTAAAGAGTAGCAAGGTCTGTATAAAGGTATCCGGGATATCCTCTTCTGCCCGGGACTTCTTTTCTAGCGGCAGATATTTCACGAAGAGATTCACAGTAGTATGTGATGTCGGTCAATATTACCAGAACGTGCATATTTTTTTCGAAGGCGAGATATTCTGCTGCGGTCAAAGCCATTCTCGGTGTCGATATTCTCTCAACCGACGGGTCGTTGGCAAGGTTGATGAACAGCACGCTTCTGCTGAGTGCTCCGGTCTTTCTAAAGTCGTCAATAAAGAAATTGGCTTCTTCGAAAGTAATTCCCATTGCCGCGAATACTACCGCGAATTTGCTGTCGTCGCCGAGTACCTTTGCCTGCCTTGCGATCTGGACCGCGAGATCGGAGTGCGGAAGTCCTGATGCCGAGAATATAGGCAGTTTCTGACCTCTTACGAGCGTGTTCAATCCGTCAATGGCAGATACTCCCGTCTGGATAAATTCGGAAGGATACTCTCTTGCTGCCGGGTTCATCGGAAGGCCGTTTACGTCCAGGCGTTCTTCTGCGAGCAGTTCGGGGCCTCCGTCAACAGGTCTTCCGAGTCCGTCGAAAACACGTCCAAGCATATCTTCGGATACGGCGAGTTCGGTTCCGTGACCGAGAAACTTTACCGTACTTTCCGCGGGGTTGATTCCAGCAGCTGATCCGAAAAGCTGAACGACGGCGACGTCACCGTCGATTTCCATGACCTTGCACATCTTTTTAGTTCCGTCTGCGGTCATGATCTCTCCGAGTTCACCCATACTTACGTCGGTGACTTTATTGAGCATCATAAGCGGTCCGGCAATTTCGGTAATTGTTTTATATTCTTTTTGCATTATTCTTCCACCTCGCTGTTTTCGAGTTCACGAAGTTCTGCATCGAGCGCATCTCTGACGTTAGCAAGCTCCTGAGGGAATTTGTCTTCAGGGACGAATTTGATCCTTCCGATACGTTCCGTTACTTTGAGATGATCAAGTGATTTGAACGCGACACCGCGTGCCAGAGCGTCGCAGCATTTAGTGTAATATTCAAGCACGAGGCTCATCAGACCGTACATTTTGCTGTAAGAGGCGTGCGCGTCAACTTCATCCATTGCATCCTGCTGAAGATAATCTTCGCGGATCGACCGCGTCGCGTTCAGTATGAGCCTGTCCTGTCCTGAAAGCGCGTCAACACCAACAAGTTTTACGATTTCGTTGAGTTCGGCTTCCTTCTGAAGCATTCTTAACATTGTCCCGCGCTTCTCCATCCAGTCCGGTGCAACGTTTTTGGTAAACCAGGGTGTAAGACCGGTGACGTACA
>DBVV01000056.1:5758-6030 GCA_002308795.1 Mageeibacillus sp. UBA1255
GGTTCGGAAATATCGCCTCCGGGAGGTGATACGGCGCCGATCGCTGTTACAGATCCGTTTCTCGGACGTGACCCGAGCGTTCTGACCATACCGGCTCTCTCGTAGAACTGAGCGAGTCTCGATCCGAGGTAGGCGGGATATCCTTCTTCACCGGGCATTTCTTCAAGTCTTCCTGACATTTCGCGAAGAGCTTCTGCCCAGCGTGACGTCGAATCGGCCATTATAGCTACGTCGTAACCCATATCGCGGAAGTATTCGGCGATCGTGATGCC
>DBVV01000056.1:6065-27176 GCA_002308795.1 Mageeibacillus sp. UBA1255
AGAACGGTCCTTTCCATCAGAGATTTTCCGGATCTCGGGTCAATGATCTCGGGAAATTCGTTAAGAACGTCCGTCATTTCATTGCCGCGCTCGCCGCATCCGATATAAACGACGATATCGGCCTGGGCCCATTTCGCGAGCTGATGCTGGACCACCGTCTTACCGCTGCCGAACGGACCGGGTATCGCCGCAGCGCCGCCTTTAGCGATCGGATTGAGTGTATCTATATTTCGTTGTCCCGTGGAAAGCGGCTCTACAGGCGGCAGTTTTTGCGTATACGGACGGCCTACACGCACGGGCCACGTCGTAAGCATTTTTATATCATGCTCCCGCCCTTTAGCGTCTTTAAGAATCCCGACAGGTTCTTCGACCGTATAATCGCCTTCTTTTATCTGAACTACGGTTCCTGATACGCCTTTTGGAAGCATTATGCGCTGCGTTACTATCTCGGTCTCGATTACGGTACCGACGACGTCGCCTTCGATCAGTTCATCACCGGCTTTGCATGCAGGAGAAAAATGCCACTTCTTTTCGCGGTCAAGTGCAGGAATAGTAAGACCTCTTTTGATATTATATCCCTGTATCTCGTACATTTTTTCGAGAGGTCTCTGGATCCCGTCGAAAATACTCTTGATAAGTCCGGGGCCAAGTTCTACGCTGAGCGGAAGTCCGGTACTTACGACTTCTTCTCCGGGCTTTAATCCGGCGGTTTCCTCGTAAACCTGTATCGAAGCTTTATCTCCGTGTATCTCGATTATTTCTCCCGTGAGTCCGAGCTTACCGATCTTAACCATATCGAACATATTCGCGCTGCGCATCCCTGATGCCACCACGAGAGGTCCGGATATTTTAGTTATTACTCCCCTGACCATTTAGAATCTTTCCTTTCTTGTATCGCTCATTACGCCCGGCCCGAAAAAGTTAATCCTGAAGGATGTTGCTGCCAACGGCAGTTTCAACAGACTTATTTAAAAGATCGATGCCGAGTCCGTTCCCTCCTCTGATACCCGGGAAAGGTATTATCGCAGGAAGCGGCTTATCGTCAAATTCTTTGATTTCTTCAGAGATCAGCTGATAGACCTCTTCTGTAACGTAAATTATTGCAGTCTCTTCCGCGGCAGATCTGAGCGCCTTAAGTGCTCCGGCTCTGGTCGAACATTCATAGACCCTGATGCCGATAGCCTTAAACGAAAGAGTGCTTTCTTTATCTCCCATTACCGCGATCGAGTATGCCATTTTATATCCTTTCAATAAAGCGAAGCGATTGATCGCTTTCTTCGATCATTTTTCTGATCTCGTCACTTGTAAGCCTTGCTCTTTTACCGACAGCTATAAGTCTGACCGCAGATATCTCGCGTTTTCTTGCGGCGATATACGCAAGCAATGCGTTTATCCTGTACGGTTCGTTCCTGTCTTTGATCAATTGACCGTAAAGATAATTCTCCGACAGTCTTTCGATAAACAGGATGTCTTTTCCGTCGTGCTGCGATTTTTGACCGGATCCCAAAGCGGCGCTGATAAACGGCTCATACTTTGTTCCGGAAAACGGTGAGCAGACACCGTTCATAACTTTTATAAAATAATCCTGACTGATATTGCCCGGAAGATATGCTTTCTTTAAAAGTTCAGCGTTGGCGCCTGATTTCGAGATACGCATTGCCGCAAGCAGATTCTTCCAGTCTGCGTACGAATACAGGTAGCGGTTCATGACGGACCTGGTGATAAGGCTGCCTTTATACGCAGATTCTTTCATGGCGGTGAAGCATGCTTTATCTATGATTATATCGGAATTGCGTGAATTACCGCTCTTTGCAAGTTCATCAAGAGCTTTCTTGGCCGCTGAAGATATGACAAGATCAAGCGAACTGAAATCTTTCTTAACTACAGCGTTCCAAAGATCTTCCGGTGATACGGTCCCGTTTCTGCTAAGCTCTGCACCTGCCTGATCCTGCGAGGCACTTCCTTTAACGATCTCTTTTATGCATATCTTAAGATTATTATAGTCAGCCGGTATGAGGAAGCAGGCAAGCACTTCGGGTTCGGGAGAAAATTTCATCACAGCACGTACGGTTTCGGCAAAAAACGATGTCAATTTCTCTGTGTATGAAGCGAGAGGGTCAATTTCGTTATTAGCATCATTATTCGATGCCGGCGTTTCGTTTGCAGGATAACCGAACCCGGCAAGCATTTCGATCAGATCCTCCGCCGGGGCGTCAATAAGCGTGTCGATATCGCTGCTTTTCAGCAGCTTATTTTCCATCGCCTTTATTCTTGCTACAGCATATGCGTAATTTGTATCCTGACGCATGATCTGTTACCTTTCCGCAAACAAAATTTTGATCAGTTCACCGTCGAACTTCCCTTTTTCGCTTTCTACAGCCGATTCGAATGAGATGTCCGTTCTTGTATCGCCGAAGTCAAGTATGAGCCCGCCGCTGATCTCAGCATTGAAAGCAGACAGCGAAGGATGTCCGGGGAACTCTCCGCGGCTCATTTCCGCGCTAAGAATATCTCCGAAAGCATCACGGTCGTGTTTGTTCATCACTACAGAGTAATCAGTTTCTTCACCGTATTTATGAAGCCATTTTCTGTAAAGAACAAGCTTTTCGTCATCAGAAATGCCGCCAAGTAATTGAGCTGCCCGCTCGTATACTTTTTCAAGCATCTCCTGCTTCAGAGCAAGGCTGCGGTCGCGTTTTACCGCTGAAAAGTCAACTTCCGCCTGCGATTCGAGTCTCTCGATCTCCTTTTTCAGAGATTCTTTTTCCGCATCAATAAAAGCGGCTGATTCAGACTCGGCTGCACTGGCAAGTTCTTCTGCCTTGCGGGTGCTTTCATCGATAACAGCCTTCGACGTTTCGTCTCCGTATTCGCGAATTTTTTCCAGAATTTTTTCAATTCCGCTGGTATTATCTGCCATATCGCATAATCCCTTTCAGAAATCGAGCGGTCCTACCGGGACGGATGACGGATCAGCCGTTGTTGACCATGAAAATCGAAATGATGAAGCTTAACAGAGCAAACATCTCAACGAGCAGCGTAAGGATCATTGCCCGCGACCAGTGCTTGGGCTGTTTTGCAGCGAGCTGGATACCGGAAGCAGCAACTTTGCCCTGGAATATTGCCGACATAAAACCGACGATACCGATCGGAAGTCCTGCGAGCATAAGCGAAAAGCCGGAAGTGAAGTTCATATCCGCGCTTACCTTTCCGAGCATCATGAACGCAATTACGAATCCGTAGATACCCTGCGTTGAAGGAAGCAGCGAAAGAACGAGGGCAGGCATGAACTGTCTCGGATCTTCAGAGAGAAGTCCGATACCGGCAGATGCAACGTTCTTTACGGCGATCGCGGAACCGATACCGGCGAGGACAACAGCTATTGCCGCTCCGATGAGGGCGATGGCTGCTCCGCCCCAGTTGAAGAATTTGGATGCGGTGTCAACAGCCTGGTCAGCGGCGGGTGCAGATGCCGCGGCGATCGTGTTAAAGAGTAATGTTAGGTTCATAAAAATACCTCCTGATAAAGATATCATTTTTTCTTATTTACAGCATTGTCGATGTAGATGTATTCGGTGTTGTATGCGAGCGGCGAATATTCCCGCCCGTCTCCTTCGTAAAACTTTCCGAAGAATTCGATGTACGTTAAGCGGCAGGCGTTAACGTAAGCGCCCAGCGCGTTTATGGCAAAGTTGAACAGGTTTGCGGCGATAAATATGACCACAAATACGATGAACCTGAACGTTATACCAACTGTATTCAGTCCGGCGGCAGATGCGGCGATAGAGTTAAATACGTTGATAATAACGGAAGTGGCAAGTCCCATCGCCATCAGTCTTGTGTACGACAGGCAGTCGGACAGCATATCTACAAGCGAATACAGACACGTTATTCCGCCGAATAGTTTTATGAACGGATTCTTGGATTTTCTGCCTTTCGTAAACAGGATCAGTACAAATCCGATGCCCAGAAGATAAATTCCGTACTTGCTGAAATCAGCGCTGAACTGTGTCTTTCCGTAGTACGGAATATACGGCAGCAGGAAAAGGATCTCACCAGTATAAAAGATATACCAGAAGAACACGTCGCAGATCGCGTCTACCCACTTGCCTTTTGATATCAGATTTGCTGCTTTCATAGCATAGGCCGCATACAAATGGATAACTCCCAGAAGAAGTGTGAACGCAAGGAAATGTTCTGTATTAGCGCTGTCCTGAGGATCGAACCATAGAGGTTTGATCGCAAAATTACCTAACGAAACCGTCTGAACAAGGTTTCCGAACCAGCTGCCGAAAATTATCCCCCAGAATGTCGTGGATATGCCTGAAAACAGGAACAGCGTTACGTTCTTCTTCATGTTGGTCTTGAGTTTACACTTTAGAAGTATAACGATGCATGCGATCGTCAGTATTATTCCGTATCCGGCGTCAGAGAACATGAAGCCGAAGAAGAGCGCATAGAAGAATGCCGATATGGCGGAGGGATCGAGTTCGCCGTATTTCAGTAGGCTGTACATAGATTCGACCGGTTCAACGGAGGAGCCGACAAATCCGTTTTCGAGCTTCGTAGGCGGAAGCTCATTTTCGTCCGGTTCTCTTGATTCTATATGGCAGATATAGTCGTCGGTCAGTTCCTGAGTGACAGTTTTTTCTGCTCTGGCAGGGATCCATCCCTCGAGCCTGAACGTCACTGTCGAATCTGACATACTGATATCGGCTTTCATTTTTTCTGATCTGATGCCGAGATAATCATAAAGGATCTCAAAATCGGAAATATGACGTGCGGCTTCTTTACGGAATTCGAGCAGATCGGATATTTTATGTTTCTGCTGTTCTATCTCTTTTTCGAGGGATACGGCATACTCGGCGGGAGCAGTGCCGATATCAGAGAAATCGTACCTTACAACACGCGAAGACGCATATGCTTTTTCGACAAAAGGATGCTCATCGCGCAGGCACGTCAGCACGAACGGATAAAAGCCATATTTATTATCCAGTACCCATACGTCCGCCGAAGGAGCGTCTTCAGAAACGTTAGCGATAAGTTCATCTATCTCTCCCGTCGATTCCGCCGAAAGATAATCGGTAACGGTAAAGCGTGTTTCTGACATTTTTGGAGAATACGGAAGATCGTCCCAAGGTTTTACTGAATTCAGCCGGGTCTCGAGTTTTGCGACGTATTCCTCCGCTTCCTTAACGTTCTGGTCAGTGGCAATGATCTTATCTGCTTCGGCAAGGATATTTTCACGCCTCTGTCCGGCGTCGCAAACGTCTTCTTCAGAAACGGGTCTCAGAAATGAAAAGAAGCTCTTTTTTCGTTCGTCAAACGGTGCCAGTTCTTCTATGCATCTTCTGAGTTTATCTCTCTCTTCGTTGATGCGGTTGTATTCAGCGTCTGAACGCAGCACCTGCTCGGGATCGGAAAGTGTAAGATCTTCAAGGCTGTCTGACATCTTTCCGGGAACGTTAGGATCTTCGGCGATCTCCTTCATCTGACAAATTTCTTCATAATCGGAAATATGTACCATTCCCGATTTCTGAAGTCTGTCTATGATGCTCTGTTTATCACGCAAAAGCCCTAACAGGCTGAAGCGTTTCATTCGTGATACTGCCATCAGCCGTTCAAGATCCTTTCGATAATGAGTTTAGCCGCACTGTCGACGTTCTCAGATGCTTTGATCCTGGTGTCGTTCAGCGATACGGTAAGAAAAGTCTTCTGGTTATCGTACTTTTTCTTGATATTATACTGGGCGTCAGATAGTTCGCGCTCTTTTTGTCTTATCCATTCGGCCCTCGTATCTGCGCCTAAAGATTCGGCTGTTCTGATGCCGTTTTTTTCTATTTCTGCAGCTTCGTTCTTAGCCGCTTCGATCTTTCCGGCGGCCTCTTCTTCAGCTTCTTTGATCAATTTCAGAAAATCCTTGTCCATACGATATACCTTACAGTTCCCTGATCTACGTTTTTTACCGTCGTATCTTTTTTGTTTAGTGATCCTGGTGCCCCGCTTCGTTGATTCGGGCCGGAAGCGATCCGGTCAGATCGGTTTGAGAGCGTTGTCAATGTCTTCTATAATGTCGTCAACGTTTTCGATCCCTGTGGAGAATCTTATCAGGTCGGGCGTAACGCCGCACTCTTCAAGTTCCTTATCACTCAGCTGGCGGTGTGTTGTGCTGGCCGGGTGAAGTACGCACGTTCTGGCGTCGGCAACGTGTGTAACTATCGCGGCGAGTCTGAGTCCCTCCATAAATTTCAGTGCGCCTTCTCTTCCTCCTGCTACGCTGAACGAAATAACTCCGCACGATCCGTTCGGGAAATATTTTTTAGCAAGAGCGTGATCTTTATTCGATTCAAGATCCGGATATTTTACCCAGGTTATCTTTCCTTCGGGGATAAGAGATTCAAGGTGTTTTGCGACCTTAAGCGCATTCGAGCAATGCCTCTCCATGCGAAGGAATAACGTTTCAAGGCCGAGGTTTAGCAGGAATGCGTTCTGAGGACTTTGCATAGAGCCAAAATCACGCATAAGGTGCGTGCGCATCTTAACTCCGTAAGCCGCTTTTCCAAACGTTTTTGTATACGTAACACCGTGATAAGACTCGTCAGGTTCGGTGAGCATCGGGTATTTCCCGGATGCGCTCCAATCAAAATTACCGCTGTCAACGACGACACCGCCCAGTGCGCATGCATGGCCGTCCATATATTTCGTGGTAGAATGAGTGACGATATCTGCTCCGAATTCAAACGGGCGGCAATTTACCGGCGTAGCGAAAGTATTGTCAACAATAAGCGGAACGCCGTGACTGTGAGCCGATCTTGCGAATCGCTCGATATCCAGAACGTCCAGCGAAGGATTTGAGATCGTTTCACCGAAAACACATTTCGTATTTTCCCTGTACAGCTTATCGAGTTCTTCCGAAGTGATATCGGGAGAAACAAACGTAAAACTGATCCCAAGATCTCTTAACGTTTTATTAAAAAGATTGAACGTACCGCCGTAGATTGCGGAGGAACTGATGACGTGGTCACCAGCTTTGCATATATTCAATACAGCGAAAGTACTCGCGGCCTGTCCGGAAGATGTCATTACGGCGCAAACCCCGCCCTCTAAAGAGGCGATCTTTTTTTCAACGGCGTCTACTGTAGGATTTGCAAGTCTTGTATAAAAAAAGCCGTCAGATTTAAGGTCAAAAAGTGCGCCCATCGCATCGGCAGTATCATATTTATACGTCGTGCTCTGAACGATAGGAAGAACTCTGGGTTCTCCGTTTTTAGGCTCATATCCGCTCTGTACGCATTTTGTTTCAAAACGCATTGTTTTATACCTGCTTTTTATCATTTTTATGTGCGTCAGAGTACTGTTTAAGCATTCTGACGAACGGTGTAATTTTATTATAATCTTAAACGTATGTCAATTCTTGAAATACAGTCCCGAAGCGTTTCCTTCTGCTTCGATGACCGCATATATTTTGTTTATCACGGCTTCTAATTCAGGGCTTAACGAGATACAGCTAAGAGGAGTATAGTGTGTCAGTTTTGATATATCACGCTCGCCGAATCCGAGGCTGAGAAGGTTCAGTCTTTCTTTATCCATAAAAACGGTGCTCGACGCGAGCCTTCCGTCCTCAAGCCTTGCCTCCCCGTTTATCACTTTTATGTCTCGCCCGCACAGTTTATAATTTCCGTCAGGCATGCCTGCCGCTTCGCATGAATCTGTTATAACGGCCACCTTGTCGGGAGATTTACATTTTATCACCATTTTACACACGACTTTATTAACGTGTAAAAAATCACTGATAAGTTCGGCAAAGGCATTGTCGTCTGCCATTGCGGCGGCGGCAGGTCCGGGAGCGCGGTGATGGATCGAAGGCATAGCGTTGAAAATGTGGGTAACGGAAGTTGCCCCCCGGCGGAACGCTTCTGATATCGTGTCACTGTCAGCTGCGGTATGGCCGCACGACACGGAAATCCCTTTATTTGCGATGTACGGGATAAGATCCATTGCCCCAGGGCAGAGTGGATCGATCGTGATACGCCTGACGACGTGTTCGAACTCACCGGTAAGCCTTTTCCAGTTTTCAACGGTAGCGTCCATAAATACCGACTGGTCAAGGGCTCCCTTATATGCAGGAAGCATAAAAGGTCCTTCGAGATGAACTCCCAGAACGAGCGTCTCATCGATAGAAAAACCGGTATTGTTAGCATAAGCCATTTTATCGATAAGCGCTGCCTGTTCCTTCATCTTCCTGTCGAAAAGAGAGAGTGCTCTTAAAGAGACGTCTGGTGAAACGGCAGGAAGCGTGGGAAGAAAACCACCGGTACCGTGACGCGCGAGCAGGCGGCACATTTCGGTTATTCCGTCATACTCCGCCGATCCTGCGTCGTGACCTCCGCATCCGTGCATGTGTATATCGATAAATGACGGGACAAGCATTATCAGTCACCACTTTCGGCGGAATAAGCGTCCAGAACTTTCTGGGCCAGATCTTCGTCGTCAACAAATACAAAGTTCGGCTCGTTTCCTTCGAAATATGTTTCCATGATCACAGCAACCTCGTCGTCTTCGACGTCGGTCAGTTCCGAAGGAATCATTACTGCGTATAGTTTATCGTTATAATCGACATAATCAAGAAGTTCGAATTCATATTCGTTTCCGTCGTCATCAAACAATGAAACTATGTTCGCACCGTCGAATCCGTCATAATCGCTGTCAGGAGAATCAAGATTTTCGGTCTCATTCAATTCTGCAGAAAAAGCTGCATCGGCCTGATCAGTTTTTAAATCATCTGCTGAGCCTTTGTCAGCGGTTTCCGGAACAGCGTCTGATCCAGACGCGCTCTCGGCAAGTCCGGAGATCTTATTTGCAAGCTCGTCAAAATCCGCCGAACTGTTATTAGCTTCTGTTTTATCGCTCATATCTGAACATTCCTCTCTTTATTACTGTCGATATAATCCTGGAGTATCATCACTGCAGCGAGCTGGTCGCTTATCCCCTTTTGGGAAAGCGAGATATCCGACGAGATCAGCACCTTTTCCGCCGCTCTTGACGTCAGACGTTCGTCACGGAAAACGATCTGCGCATCATACGACAGATCTGATAAAGCCTGCTTCAGATCTTTTGCAAACTTCTCCGTAACAACAACTCTCCTGCCCTTGCTCCCGTCCATATTTAAAGGGTAACCTATGACGATGCATCCGGCATCCTTCTGCAGAGCGATCCGGGCAATTTCAAGTGCAGTCTTTTTTCTCCCTGACGTCGAATCCACGACTGTAAGCGGAACGGCGCACGTTCCGTCGGGAGCAATAGCGATACCGGTACGGCTGTCACCGTAGTCAATACCAAGGAGCGTCATTCAGCTATTTCCCTCTTTAGATTTCATCTGGCTGGAAATATATGAATTGAACAGCTCTTCAACGATCTCGTCTCTTTCGATCCTGGTGATCATCGAGCGTGCTCCGTTATGGTTGGTTATGTACGTAGGATCACCTGACATAACATATCCTACAAGCTGGCTGATCGGATTATATCCTTTCTCTGAAAGCGCCTTATAAACGTCATTAAGAATGCCTCTGATAAGACGCTCGCGGTCATTTAATTTTGAGTAGAAAACGGTGCCTGAATCTACCATTATCATCGTCTCCTTTCATAGACGCTGGTATTATAAATACCTGTGTACATTCGTGTCAAGTGAAATCGGCCTCCGCCTGTCCTGTAAATCATTCCTGATAAAACTCTCTGAAAATAGAATCTGACGGAAGATTGAGCTTCTCTATCGTCTTAAACGGAGCAAGACTGTCAGGCGAGATTATCCTTGTGAATTTCAGTTTCTCTTCATCGGAAAGTTCTTCATAAAGCGGCATGATCTTGTACTTAAGGTAAGCTATCTCGTATTCAAAAGATGAATTAAAGAAGAAGTCCGCATACTGCTTCATGGGCTTGATATACTTTTCCTCACCTTCCCTGACACCTGACCACATACTGATCGTAAGAGACAGAGGAGAATTTCTGTGTGCCTTGTCGCGGATAGCGCGCCTCATAAATCTGATCTGCTTAGGATTTATTGATACCGTCTCGCCGTGATAGCTTCCCTGATAATAATCGAACGGACAGATATAGACTCTGAATACGCGGTGGAAATCGATCCCTTCGATAAGCTGCGGATTCAGCGACTGTATGCCTTCGACTATGATCATATCCTTTTCTGTCGGAGTCAGTACCACGTCACTTTCGAGGCTTTTTCCGGTGTTGAAATCATATTCGGGCATTCTCACCGGTTCGCCTGCTATAAAAGTGTTCATATCCGTTTTAAAACGCTCGACGTTGAACGCCTCGATGCATTCAAAATCGATGTCCATCTTGTTTTTAGGCTTCCTTCCGGCTTTAATTGCCTCTTTTATCAGATGATCACGATCGTGATAATAGTTGTCAAGCGAAATCACTGTACACTTGTAACCGTCATCAGTGAGCTTATCCGCGAGCAGATTAGAGAACGTCGTCTTGCCGGATGATGACGGGCCCGTCACAAGAACAAGGTCTGTAATACTTTCGTGACAGTTGATGTCGGCAACGTGTATCTCGTTCAGCAGCATCTCAAACTGCAGAGTGTTCCTTGCCTCCGCGAATCCGATCAGTTCGTCGATCTCGCCGGAAACGTATTTGTTCACGTGCTGAGCCTTATAAAACATATAACCACCTCATTCATTTATCGGAAGCGTACTGCCCCCGTACGGCATCGTTATGACAGTTCCTTCGCCGTGGAATTTTCTTTGTGCCGCCGCATAGGCACCTTTTAAAGTAGAAAACGGTTTCATGAAAATGCTCCTGACAAGCTTTTCATCCATCTTCGAAACCATATAAATATCAGCCTTTTTCAGGACCATTGCTATTGCCGCCGCCTTATGACCGCCAAGAACGAAATTTTCACGGATCTTAACGATCAGTTCGTCAGGAGAAGCCGCCCCGGTCATCCATTTCTCGAAGACGTTGCCCCCCAGGCCTTCCTGACACGCTCCGACGAGGATTATTATACCACCGTCTTTAACGGCATGCTTGGCATTGTCCAGTGCTTTCTGCGTCTGATAAAGATTCAGGTCCTTCGGAGCTCCTCCCTGTGAACAGATAACGATGTCGGCCCTGCGGTCGATCGGGATCCCGAACATGCCTCGCAGATATTCGCACGCCGCCCGGTGGGCAATGACCGGATCTCCTGCATACGCTTTAACGATCTTTTTATGTTCGTCGAGGACAACGTTCAGTATAAAATCTACTCCGACCATCTTCCCCGCTTCATCTATATCGGCTCTTAGCGGATTTGTGTCGATATTTCCCGCGTGCGCACCGATTTCGGTCATCATACTGTGGTTGAACCTGATCGCCTTCGGAGTTGAACAGCCTGGCATTATCGCCTTATATCCGCCTGAGAAACCCGCAAAATAATGGAATTCGACGTTACCTACGCATATCCTGCGATCAGCTTCCGCTACGCTTCTTGTAATATCTACCGGCGTCCCGTGCGACGTTTTCCCGTAACTCAGGCAATCGTCAGGATCACTGTCGATCACTCTAACGCGCCTGAAGCATTCCTCTCCGGCAAGATGCATAAGCTCCTCTTTTGTCTGATGTCGGTGCGAACCAAGCGCAGAAACGACTGTTATTTTATCATCAGGGATACCGGCTTTGTTCAGGCGGTCAATTATGCTTTTCAATACTTTGTATGAAGGCATCGGTCTCGTCACGTCGCTGATCACGATGGCAACGGTTTCGCCCGGTCTGAAAATCGATCCGATCGTTCCTGAGCCCAGCGGCTCGTCAAGCGCGCGTTCGATCTCGGCATATTCTGAACCGCACTCCGGCGCTTTGAGCGGCAGAAGCTGTCTGATAATATGCTTATCGGAAATATTTACACTCTGTATTCCGTTTCCGTAACCAAAATCAAGTTTCATGATACGCCATATATAAAACCGGTCTCGTTCCTTTTATCATTTGCTGATAGCCTTAAGCAATCTGCCGTCTGTATCGGTCTTTGAAAAAACGCCGCTGAGGAGCGTCCAGAGCGGCGTTTCGTACTTCATCATACCCGGATATCAATAAGCGATACCCTGTGCGTACATTGCCCTCGCGACTTTCTCGAAGCCTGCGATATTAGCTCCTGCAACGAGATTACCTTTCATTCCGTAATCCGCCGCAGCTTTGCTTATGTTCTTATAAATATTTACCATGATATCGTGAAGCTTGCTGTCAACTTCATCGAATGTCCATGAGTAGCGCATACTGTTCTGGCTCATTTCTAGAGCAGAAGTGGCAACGCCGCCTGCATTCGCAGCTTTAGCAGGTCCGAAGAGAGCTCCGGCGCCCTGGAAGATAGCGATCGCTTCCGGCGTGGAAGGCATGTTAGCGCCTTCTCCTACGATGCGGCAGCCGTTGTCGATAAGGATCTGTGCGGACTCCCCGTCGATCTCGTTCTGTGTCGCGCAAGGAAGCGCAACGTCACATTTGATCGTCCAGATGCCCTTGCATCCGGGAGTATATACGGCATTGGGGCGGTATTTAACGTATTCGCTGATCCTCGCCCTCTTAACTTCCTTGATATCTTTAATAGCATCAAGATCGATGCCGTCTTTATCATAAATATAACCGCCCGAGTCAGACATCGCAACAACTTTTGCACCGAGCTGAGTCGCTTTTTCAACGGCATAAGTGGCAACGTTTCCGGATCCGGATACGACTACCGTTTTACCTTTGAAACTGTCTCCGTGATCGTTCATAGCAGCTTCCATGAAATAGCAAAGTCCGTATCCTGTAGCCTGAGTTCTTGCAAGTGAACCGCCCCAGTCAAGACCTTTTCCGGTAAGGACTCCGGTAAATTCATTGCGAAGACGCTTATACTGTCCGAACATATACCCGATCTCTCTTGCTCCGGTACCGATATCTCCTGCAGGTACGTCGGTATCAGCTCCGATATGCTTCGCAAGTTCAGTCATAAAGCTCTGGCAGAAACGCATGACCTCACCGTCAGATTTTCCTTTAGGATCAAAGTCGCTGCCGCCTTTACCTCCGCCGATCGGAAGACCGGTAAGAGAGTTTTTAAAGATCTGCTCAAAACCGAGGAACTTCATAATACTGATATTAACAGAAGGATGAAGTCTGATGCCGCCCTTATAAGGTCCGATCGCGCTGTTAAACTGAACTCTGAATCCGCGGTTGACCTGGACTTTACCGTTATCATCGACCCACGGAACGCGGAAAATTATCTGTCTTTCAGGTTCAACGATGCGGTCAAAAATTCCGGCGCTCACCCATTCCGGATGTTTTTCGGCAACAGGCTCAAGCGTTTCAAGGACCTCTGTAACTGCCTGATGGAATTCCGGTTCATTCGGATTTCTCTTGATCACGGCGTCAAGTACAGGCTGAAGCACTGTGAGACATTCTTTTTTTTCTTGCTGTAAATCTTTCATACTACCATACTCCCTTAGCAAAAATATAAAGAATAGTACGGATCGGTCGTATTTCATCCGTACGAGGAAAAGTATAGCATGGATACCTGATTTTTGCAAGAAAAATCGTAAATAGAGTTTTGTCCCATTTCGACCTTGGCAGATGCGCACTGGCGCCGTCATTCGAGCGAAGAAATGGGACAAATCTGTTCAAACTCGAAGTTTTGTCCCATTTCAATCAAGGTAGATGAGCCAGGGCACCGTCAAACGGACGAAGAAATGGGACAAATTTGTTCAAACCCGGAGTTTTGTCCCATTTCGATCTTCGCAGATGCTCCAACACGCCAATCCTGTTAATTTTCATTAGAAGGAAAATCCACAAAAGAAGAAGCAGGAAACAGGAAAAACATAGCACCTCAAAGAGCCGCACGGATAAAAAATATTGACACCGCAGGCAGCCGGGGTTATCATTGCCAGTGAACAAAAGACCTTTCTCAGGAGGCGTTTTTAATGAAAAAGATAAAGAAGCCCAATGGATTGATAGTAATAATACTGCTTTCATTTGCAGCAGGCATTCTTTTCACCGCACTCGGCGCGTACATAGGAAACCGCTTAAACCTTCCGGGCGAATCGCCGGTCATTGCCGTCCTCGCATTCATACTGCTTGCTATGATCCTATCCCTTCTGACAATGCTTATCGCAGGCTTGATTGTCAAGCGCAAAGCAAAACGTGTGAATAGCGCCGCTGAGATGCGCGATGCTATAAATAGAGAAAAAGATAGCGTCCGGGCGGATCATATTGCCGCGCGAAAAAAACTGCGCAGCGCTGCCGTGAGGGTCATTATATATGACATATATAAAGGGCTGGTTCTCTGCTTCCTTGCGTTCATGGTCGGATTTTCGACGAAAAGCGTATATAATATTGCCGCATCGTTCGCTTTTATCGTTTATTTTGCGCGCTTTTTCCTAAACCCGAACGAAAAAGACCTGTCCGATTGTCAGAAAGAAGAAGAATACCCGGAACTGTACGCGCTCGCACGCAAAGCCGCAAAAACGCTTAAAATTGACAACGACCTGGTAATATACGTTAATTCCAACTGCAGCACGTCGGTATCGATGAGCGGAAAAACAGTTGTCCTTACCGTCGGAGCCGCGGCGCTCGACATTCTCACCTCCGAAGAATTATACGTACTGCTGCTCCACGAATTTGCGCACGTCAGAAATGATGCCAAAAATGAAAGGCTCGAAGATTCTATATTCGTACGGCTTTCAGCGCTGTACTCACATTTCCTGTTTAAGCACACGACAGGCATATCGTGGATAACCGACAGCCGCTTTTTTAAGGAATATGCCTCTTACAGGTTGTTCGCAACGATAATAGCCGAACAGAATGCTGACAATATCTTCACCGAGTACTGCGACGCGAAGACCGCCGGGAACGCACTTACCAAAATCGTTCTCAACGACGATTTTATGCGTGAACTGCCGCGCTATCTCAAAGCGGAAGAGCTCTACGGAGAACCCGAACCGGTCGGCAACTACCTCGGGATTGTCACCGCTCTTTTCAGGAAAAAGTTCCCCGAACGCATGGCTTTCTGGATAGATCTTCATAAAAAAGAACTGCTTCCAAACGTCTCCTCTCACCCGCTGCTACGCGACAGACTGGCTAAAATAGGCGTTTCGCTGGATGACGCCACACTGGAACTGCCCGGGAACGATCCTTCGGGAAGCGAAGCTGAATATCGCGCGGAATGCGCAAAGGCGATCACATATTGTGACGGCCGCATATTCGAACAGCAGAGAAACAGCTATCTTGAAGACAGGCGCAGGTCATATCTGGATCCGCTCAAAAGAATACGCGAATGGGAACGCGGCGGCAGGCAATTAACGCCTGACACGATTAAACAGATCTGTGCAGACCTTGACGCACTCGGAAGATTTGAAGAGGAAGAGGAATTGTGCGACCGGGCAATGGAGGAGTTTACGGAAGAGCAGCAGGATCATGCGTTGTTCGTAAAAGGGCTCTGCCTTCTGGACAAGTACGACGAGCGCGGCATTGATTTTCTTTACAAATCCACAAACAATCCGAATTACATAGATGACGTGACGGACGTAGTCGGAAAATACGTAAATCTGCTGGGACTTTCAGAACGCAGAGACGAATACCGCAGCTGGGTTGTTGATATAACGCAGCAGAAGATCGATAAATTTGATAAAATGGACAGTCTTTCCGCGTTCGACCGTCTGGAATCCGAGGCGCTGGAAGGAACGATGCTGAATGATCTTATAGATTACTTTTTAAGTGTAGGTCAGGATTCTATCACCCGGATCTATCTGGTGCGCAAGGTCATCACGGACGATTTCTTTACGAGTTATTTCCTTATCGATTTTGCGGACAATACCCCGCCAAGCGTCGAGCGGGACGTTATGGATAAGATTTTTGAGCGGCTGGATACGGGCTACGACTGGCAATTCTGCCTCGACAGGTATGGAAGGAAGTTTGCGGCGGCAATCGCCAAGGTCCCGGATTCGTGCGTTTATGACAAGGAAAAGGGTTACCGGAGATAGAATTACGCCAAGAATCAAGAAGCCCCGCGCCAAAAAGCAGTTGACACCCTCCACACGAAATGTTATAATTTTTCAGTGCGATGAAAATTTCTTTCATCCGCGCTTTAATATCTGAATAAGTACCAACGTACTGTATAATTTCAAGGAGGTTTTTCAATGGCAACACCTATCATTATGCCCCGCCAAGGGCAGTCTGTTGAAAGCTGTATTATTTCCAACTGGGCGAAAAAGGTTGGCGATAAAGTTGCTGAAGGCGACACACTCTTCACCTACGAGACCGATAAGGCGACGTTCGACGAAGAAGCCAAGATCAGCGGAACTTTATTGGCAATCTTTTTTAATGAAGGAGACGACGTCCCCTGCCTTACCAACGTATGCGTTATAGGACAGCCGGGCGAAAGCTTCGCGGAATTTGACCCGAACGGCGCAGCAAAAGCGGCAAGCGCACAGGAAGCTCCCAAGGCTGAAGAGCCGAAGGCAGAAGCTCCCAAAGCAGCTGCAGCAGCTCCAGCACAGCCCGCCGGCCCGAAATCTGACGCGAACGTAGTTATCATGCCCCGTCAGGGTCAATCAGTTGAAAGCTGCATCATTTCAAAATGGAACGTTAAAGTTGGCGATAACGTTAAGGTCGGTGATAATCTTTTCACATACGAGACCGATAAAGCCACTTTCGACGAAGAATCTAAATTCGAAGGCACCGTACTGGCCATCTTCGCAAAAGAAGGCGACGACGTACCTTGCCTGCAGAACGTCGCAGTCATCGGAAAGCCCGGAGACAGCTTCGCCGAGTTCGATCCGAGCGGCACAGCTCAGGCAGCGGCTCCCGCACAGGCGGCAGAGACCGTCGCGGCTCCCGCGCAGGCAGCACCCGCGGCAACAGTTCAGCCCGTTGTGGCTCCCGGCGAGAGACATTTCGTTTCACCCAGAGCGCGCAATTTCGCCGAAAGAGCAGGCGTTAACACCGATTTCGTTGTCGGCACCGGCGCTGAAGGCAGAGTGATCGAGAAAGACGTAAAAGACTTTATTGCCGCCGGCGGAAATACCACTTACGCCGCAGCACAGGCCGCAAAAGCCGGAATGACCGGAACAGCGTTCGCAGGAAAGATCGGCGTTGACGACCTCACCGCTAAAGCAGCACCCGCAGCTGAACCCGCAAAGGCAGAGCCCGCGAAAGCCGCACCCGCAGCTGAGCCTGCTAAAGCCGCCGAGACCGCAGCTGATTACGAAGACGTTAAGATCCCCAACATCCGCAAGGTCATTTCCCGC
Source organism: Mageeibacillus sp. UBA1255 (assembly GCA_002308795.1). GTDB lineage: Bacteria > Bacillota > Clostridia > UBA1212 > UBA1255 > UBA1255. The sequence continues at coordinate 23,330 of DBVV01000056.1, forward strand.
TCGATGCACGCTTCCCTGTCCACGATGGCACAGCTCACGCTGAACGCTTCGTTCGACGCTACGAACATCATGGAATTCCGCCGTCAGCTCAAGGAAGTAAAGGACAAGCTCGGCCTGGCCAACGTCACGATCAACGACATCATCCTGTACGCCGTATCGCGCACGATCCTCAATCACAAGGACTGCAACGCGAACTTCATCGAAGACGGCACGGTCATGCGCTACTTCAAGAACGTACACCTCGGCATCGCCGTTGACACACCGAGAGGCCTCATGGTTCCCACGCTCCGCAACGCGAACCTCAAATCCCTGAACGACATCTCGACCGAAGCCAAGGCATTGGCCACCGCAGCTCAGGGCGGCACGATCAATCCCGACGACCTCAAGGGCGCTACGATCACCGTAACGAACCTGGGCACGATGGGTATCGAGTCCTTCACTCCTGTTATCAATCCTCCGCAGACCTGCATCCTGGGCGTTAACACCCTCCAGACCCGCGTTAAGAGCGAAGCAGGCGTGCTGAAGACGTATCAGGCGATGACCCTCTCCCTCACGTTCGACCACAGAGCTCTCGACGGTGCTCCTGCGGCAAGATTCCTTCAGGAACTCTGCAAGAACCTCGAGAACTTCACGATGCTGCTTATTAAATAAACCGTCGCGGATCCGCAAATTGCAATTTGCAGCTCGCAATCCACAATTTGCCATTTGCAATTTGCCATTTGCCATTTGCAATCCACAATTTGCCATTTGCAATTTGCCATTTGCCATTATAAAAAAGGAGAAATAACATTATGGCTTTTGATTTAATCGTTATCGGCGGCGGCCCCGCCGGATACCTGGCAGCTGAAAGAGCCTCCGACGCGGGACTCCAGACGCTCCTCATCGAAAAGAGATTCATCGGCGGCGTGTGCCTCAACGAAGGCTGCATCCCCTCGAAAGCGTTCCTGTATTCCGCAAAACTGTACGACGGCGTCGCACACGGCGAAAAATACGGCGTGACGGCACAGGGCCTCAACATCGACCATAAAGCCGTTGTCGCCCGCAAGAACAGAGTCGTTAAGACGCTCGTAGGCGGCATCCAGGCCAAACTCAAGAAAAACAAAGTAACGACCGTGATGGCTGTTGCCACCATTAAAGGCCGCGACGCGGAAGGCTTCAAAGTAGAAGCTAACGGCGAGATCTACGTTGGTAAGAAACTGATGATCTGCACCGGTTCCGTACCTGTAACTCCCCCGATCCCCGGCGTAAAAGAAGGCCTTCAGAGCGGCTTCGTACTCACCAACCGCGAGATCCTTGACCTCCAGGAAGTTCCCGAGAAGCTCGTCATCATCGGCGGCGGCGTTATCGGCCTCGAAATGGCATCCTACTTCAACACGGCCGGTTCCAAAGTTACCGTCGTTGAAATGATGGATAAGATCGCAGGCCCGACGGACCGCGAGATCTCCGAGATACTGCTCAAGAACTACCAGAAGAAGGGCATCACCTTCAATCTGGGCTGCGCGGTCACTGGCGTTGAGAACGGCAAAGTCATCTACAAGAAGGGTGACGAGGTCAATGAAGTTGCCGCTGATAAAGTGCTGCTTTCCATCGGCCGCCGTGCTTTCACCGAAGGACTCGGACTTGAGACGATCGGCGTAGAGACTGAGCGCGGCAAGATCAAGACCGACGACAAGGGCGAGACCAACATTGCCGGCGTTTACGCAACCGGCGACGTCAACGGCTTCTCGATGCTTGCTCACACCGCTTACAGAGAGACGGAAGTTGCCATCAACAACATCCTGGGCAAGAAGGATTTCATGCGCTACGACGCCATCCCGTCCGTCATCTATACCAACCCTGAAGTTGCCGCCGTCGGCGAGACCGAAGAGAGCGCTAAAAAGAAGGGCATCGATTTCGAAGTTGCGAAGCTGTCAATGATGTATTCGGGCAGATACGTTGCCGAGAACGAAGGCGGAGACGGTATCATCAAAGTGCTCATCGATAAGAAGTACAGAAACATCATCGGCTGCCATATGATCGGCTATCATTCTTCCGAGATCATTTACGGCGCAGGTATCCTGATCGAGACCCAGATGCGTGTTGCGGATATCAAGAAACTGGTATTCCCTCACCCGTCCGTTTGCGAAATTATCCGCGAGGCGATCTTCGAATTCGAAGATTAAGCGGCAGCGGGTACACAGCAAACCGCTATGTCCCGCGACAATATATAGAATATAAAAAGAAAGAGGTTAAACATCATGCCAAAATCACAATTTATTGACGAGAACGTCGTTCGCCAGCCCGGTTGGGTGAAGTTCCAGGACATCCCCGTAAACCAGTACAATAAAACAATAGAAGAAGAGAAAGCCAACTACACCAAAGAAGACTTCCTCCGCATCTACCGCGATATGAAGATCATCCGCGAATTTGAGACGATGATCAACTCCATCAAAACGACCGAGAACTACAACGGAGTGCAGTACAAGCATCCCGGACCCGCTCACCTGTCCATCGGTCAGGAAGGCAGCGCAGTAGGTGAGGCTTACCTGCTCACCACCGACGACTGGATCTTCGGTTCCCACAGAAGCCACGGCGAGATCCTCGCTAAAGGCCTTTCCGCCATCGAGAAACTCAGCGATAAAGAACTGATGGATATCATGGAAAACTACTTCGACGGCTCCATCCTGAAGATCGTTCAGAAAGATCAGAAGACCGTTAAAGAGCTCGCGATCGACTTCCTTATCTACGGTACCCTCGCAGAAATGTTCGCACGCGAGACCGGTTTCCACAAAGGACTCGGCGGTTCGATGCACGCTTTCTTCTGCCCCTTCGGAATTTATCCGAACAACGCAATCGTAGGCGGCAGCGCCACGATCGCTACCGGCTCCGCTCTCTTTAAGAAAGTTAACCGCAAACCTGGTATCGTTATCGCCAACATCGGCGACGGCGCTATGGGCCGCGGTCCCGTCTGGGAAGCGCTCTGCTTCGCTACGATGGACCAGTATAAGAAACTCTGGGGCGACGATATGAAAGGCGGCCTGCCGATCATATTCAACATCTTCAACAACCAGTACGCTATGGGCGGACAGACCAACGGCGAAACGATGGGTTACGAAATTGCCGCCCGCATCGGCGCAGGCGTAACGCCCAACCAGATGCACGCAGAGAGAGTCGACGGCTACAACCCGCTGGCTGTTATTGACGCCATCCGCAGAAAGAAAGAGATCCTCGAAAAGAAAGAAGGACCCGTGCTCCTTGACACCCTCACCTACCGTACGACCGGTCACTCCCCGTCCGACGCTTCCAGCTACAGAACGAAGGAAGAGATCGATATGTGGTTCGAAGGCAACGCCACCGACGAGTTCAAGAACAAACTGATCCTTGCCGGTGTAACGACCCAGTCCGAGATCGATTCGATCAACGAATACGTCGTGAACCTCATCACGAAGATCTGCGCAATGGCTGCCGATACGACGATCTCTCCGAGAATGGACTTCATCAAGAATCCTCACCAGATTGAAGACCTCATGTTCTCCAACCAGAAGATCGCGAAACTCAGCGACGCGAAGCCCGACGTACTCATCCCGATGGAAGACGATCCGAGAGTACAGCAGATCGCCCGCAAAGAGCGTTTCGGTTTCGACAAGGACGGAAAGCCCGTATCCAAACTTAAAGTTTACAACTACAGAGACGGCGTGTTCGAAGCTATCATCAGCAAGTTCTACGAAGATCCTACGCTCGTTGCGTACGGCGAAGAGAACAGAGACTGGGGCGGCGCGTTCGCTGTTTACAGAGGACTTACCGAAGCCATCCCGTACCACAGACTGTTCAACTCCCCGATCTCCGAATCCGCTATCTGCGGCACCGC
>DBVV01000149.1 GCA_002308795.1 Mageeibacillus sp. UBA1255
AAGTGGCAAGTGGCAAATGGCAAATGACAAATGGCAAATTGCGGATGGTCGGGGCAGGCTTGCAATAATCAGGCATATGGAGTAAAATTCAAGAGCCAGAAAAAACGGATATTGTCACACAAAAAAATAAACGGAGGAAAAGAAATGAAAACAAAAAAAACAGCAGCGATATTGACCGCGCTGATACTCGCACTTGTATTGACCACCGGAATGATCGGGATCGCAGCCGAAGAGGCAGACGCCGGAGAGCAAACGGCCGAAACGGGCGAAAAAACCGAACTGGAACAGTTTATTGCCGACTGGGGCGAATCATACGAGGGAAGCCTGGGCCAGAAAGACTATACGCTCGATTTCAACAGCTATGAACTCGGCACAGATTTTTCCACGCTCGAAGACCTGATGGACCTCTGGACGGTTGGCAACGCAACCGGAGACCACATTACGGCAATCGACGGCACAGACGAAAACAAATACCTGAAATTCGCGCCGTTTTCGCAGATGTACCTTGCGGAGGGAATTACTGACAAATACGTTTTCTCCGCTGACATTAAAATTCCGGCAAACCAGGGATTCGGCATATTCTTCAGGACCAGCGGCGAGACCAACATAAACCCGTATTTTGAGGATGATCAAAGCGGAATGAACATAATGGGGCTGGGGCCGAACGGAATCTATCTCATCCCGAACGAAAAATCGGTAAAAATATACGTTAAATATTACGATGAGAGAAAATCTGCAGATAAAGGGATGAAATATCTAAACAATAAGACGATCACGCTCAAGACAGAAGAAGATTTCGGGCGGAGATTTGTCAATATAGCAGTCGCGGATTACGGAACGGGCGCGAAAGTGTTCATAAACGGCAAATTATTGGCGACAATAGATTTTGCGGAGATCGTCAGCGGCTACGACGAACTGTTGTCCGAAGACAAATTTTATTCGCTCGTAACGGTCTACGATTCGACCGGGAAACAGAAGGCAGAGGTTAAAAATGCACTTGTGAGCGCCGATCAGAGCGTACTGGCACTGGGTATGAGGATAAACGAAGCGTACGCGGACAATATCGTGATATCCGAGTATCAGGAAGCGGTCAAGGATATTTCGATCGACGGAACACCGAAAACCGACTACACCATAGGCGAAGCGTTTGACGCGGCGGGGGCAACTATCGTCACGACGTATGAGAGCGGAAAGACCAAGAAAACAGCCATAACCGGCAGCATGCTTGAAGGATTTGACACCGCGACAGCAGGAGAAAAAACAGTTAAAATCGTTTTCGGCGATAAAGAATTTGAGCTGAAGATCAACGTTTCCGAGCCCGTGCAGGAGACAGAAGCCCCGACACAGGCGCCGGTGGAGCCCACAAAGGGACCTGACGCGCCCAAAGAAGACGAAACAGAGAAAAAGAACAACACTCCTCTGATCGTAGGCCTTATTGCCGGCGGAGTCCTGATCGCAGCCATAGCTGTCGTTGCCATCCTTCTTAAAATGAAGGGAGCAAAAGGCAAATGAAGAAAAAAGACAGGCAGGATAAACCGACGTTCAAGGAACGGTTTGACTACTGGTTCGACCGGCACACGTCGAAAGGATCGCTGGGACTGATCAGAGCGCTGATAATAGCGTCGCTGGTTATTGCCGTCCTGATCGCATTGCTTATAATAGCGTTCGGGTTCAACGACGAAGGCGAAGTCGGATCGGTGATCTGGAACGGCATTGCCACCCTGATCAACGCATGGATGCCCAGCTACGACGAAGGCAGTATCGGCTACCTGATACTGATGTCGGTCATTGCCATCGCCGGATTGCTGTTCACCAGCGTCCTGATCGGTATCATCACCAGCGTGATCGAAGAAAAAATAATCGAACTCAAGCGCGGGAACTCCAGAGTCCTGGAAGAAGGCCACATCGTCGTCCTCGGATTCAAGTCGGGAGAGTATTCGCTGCTGAGCGAGCTTATCCTTGCCGCGGCCGGGGAAAAGGCGTGCGTTGTTCTGGCGGAGGATATGGACAGGGAGGAGCTCGAACAGGAGCTGCGAGAGAACCTCGAAATACCTAAAAACTTCAAACTTCTCTGCCGGACGGTCGATATAACCGATCCCGCGTCGATCGAAAAATGTTCGATCCAGACGTGCCGCTCCGTTATCGTGAGTCCGACCGATGATTTTCGGACGGTCAAGGCGGTTTTAGCAGTCTCGGCGCTGATGAAAGAGAAAAATATCACGAACGTCAGGGTCAATGCGATCGTTTCTAAAAATGATTACCGTTTTCCGGCGTCAATGGCGGAGACGCAGAACATTTCTACGCTTCAGACGAATGCCATCCTTGCAAGGATGATCGCGCACGCCTGCACCCAGGCGGGGCTGTCCGAAACATTTACAGAGGTGTTCAATTTCGAAGGGTCGGAATTTTATCTTGTCGAACTGCCTGAACTGTGCGGCCGTTCTTTCGGAACTGCCGTGAGCGTGATCGATAACGCGATCCCGGCAGGTATCTGCCGCGGCGGAGAGATAATTGTCAACCCTTCGGCAGACAATATTATTCAAAAGGATGATAAGATCCTCGTTTTTTCTGCTGACGGCAATGATGCGGCGGTAAATACCGGGGCGGATGCGATGGCCGGGGACGTCGGCGTGAATGCCACGGAGGCAGGACCGATCGAAAAAGCCGGATGCCCCGTTGACCGCGACACCGAAACGGTAATACTGGGAAATAACGATATGTTGACAACGATCATCCGCGAACTTCCCGAGAACGTGACGCACGTGTATCTGGTAAGCGAAGAGATCGACGCCGAAGAGGAAGAACTGCTGCGCGAGGCTGCGGATCAGCGGAATATGCAGATCGACTGCATACGCGACGATCCGAGACCGGAAAAAGCGCTCCTGAAATACGCACAGATGACGGAACACGTCGTTGTCCTTAACGATCACAGAAAAGATGCCGAAGAGGCGGATATGGACGTGATTTTCCTGCTGCTGAATCTGCGCGAGATCAGGGAACGGTACAAACTCCGCTTCAACATCACGGTGGAAATGCGCAGAGAGATCAGCCAGAAACTGGTTGGAGAAGGAGACCGCACAGATTTCCTGGTGGTTTCAAGCATGTCGTCGCTGATACTTGCGCAGGTCGCGGAGAATCCGGAACTGATGGGCGTGTTCATAGAGATCCTCTCGAACGAGGGCAACGAGCTGTTTTTGAAAAGAGCCGGGGCTTTGGGGCTCACCGGCTCGCATTCGGTTCGTGAATTGCGCAGGATACTGCTGGGTTACGGATATAATTATCTTGGCCACGTGGATCCCGAAAATGGCAGCACGTTCGATCAGGTGCTCGGGGACAATATCGTTCTCGGCGATGACGATCAGATCATCGTTCTGGGCGAGAATTAACGGCTTATTTCTTCTTCTTTTTAACGATTAAGGCTGCGGCAACGCATCCGCACACCACCAAAACGGCGGCAATGATACCGATGATGAGACCGGTTTTATTGCCGCCATCTTTTTGGCCTGAAGAACCGGAGGGGCCGGAAGGAGTGGCAACGGAACCGCTATTGACCGGCGTCTTAGAATCGGCAGAAGAATTGTCCGCAGTAGGCGCGGCGGTGACGGCAGGTGCTTCGGTCGGAACTTTCGTGGGAGTAGCTGCGGGCGGTTCGGTCGCGGGGGCAACAGTCGGTAATACTGTCATTTCGGACAGTTTCGATGCGAGCAGATGGTACGCGTTGTTGATCGAAGAAAGCGAATCAGCGTCGAGCACTGCGCTAGGCGTTCTTTCGCGGCCGGTGTATGTCCTGGCTGCATATTCGGTCTCGAAGAAAGCGATCCAGGCGACGTCGATGGAATAGCCCTTCTTTACCTTTCCCGCCGTCTCCGCCTGCTCTTCCGCCTCGGCGTTGCGGCTCGGTTCCATCGGATCAAAGCGAATGGAATCGACGCTCTGGTAATGCATCGAATCCCAGATCGAGTCCAGTTCCGTATTACTGCTGACCGTCGTGAGGTCAACTATCGCCGTCTCCCATTGACCGCTGTGTACGTACTTTATCGGCACGTGAGGTTCTGCCGGAGGGACAACGTAAAATTGTCCCGACAGTTCTGCGCCTGCCGTGTCAAACTGCGTGATCGTGCGGTAACGAACGGCCGCCCAAACGACTTCGTCCGGATCGATCGTGGTATCGTCGCCGTCATACGTCAGGCGGAACGTCCCGTACGGGTCGTCGCCCGTTGCTGTAAAACGCACGTATTCAAGTTCGACAAGTTCTTCGTTCCCTTCAGGCGCGGCTGCTTCGTTCGCGGCACCGACGTCCGTATTTTCGGTTTCGGCAAGCGTCAATACCGAAAAGCATGCGGCAATAAGTGCTGCTGTCAATATTGTGATCACTGCCGCGGTCAATATCTTTTTCATAGTGTTCCTCCGGTAGGAAAGATAATGTAATTGATTTGTGCTTTTATTATAGCGCAAATACGTTGTTAATTAAAGGGGAACCGGTGCCGGGGTCTTGACAACGCATCCGTTCTTTGCTAAAACATATGCGAAAGCGGGGATGCTTAATTATCCTCTGTAGCGAAGGGAATATTCAAAGGGAGCAATTCAAATGAAGGATATCGTAAAAAAAATACTGAACGGCATTGCCGCCGGGATCGTCATTTCCATCGGCTGCGCCGTATATCTTGCGTGCGAAAACAAATACGTTGGCGCCGTAATGTTCTCGGTAGCGCTGCTGACGATCTGCCTCAGGGGGTACGCGCTCTACACCGGAAAGATCGGCTTCATACCCGAAGCGCACGGAAAAGAAGAATTCTCCGTACTGCTGCTGGGCCTGCTCGGAAACACGATAGGCGTCAGCGCCGGCGGATTCGCGCTGAGTTTCGCGATACCCAAACTGAAGGAAGCTGCGGTAGCTTTGTGCCAGGCCAAGCTCGACACGCAGACTTTCCCGCAGACGCTGATCCGCGGCCTGTTCTGCGGCATCCTCATGTATATTGCTGTCAGCGTGTTTAGGGACAATAAAAAGATCGTCGGTGTTTTGTTCGCGATCCCGGTCTTCATCCTGAGCGGGTTCGAGCACTCGATCGCGGATATCGGCTACTTCGCGTGCGCGAATATCGTGAGCCTGAAGGCGTTCGGGTTCGTCTGGACGGTGATCCTGGGCAATTCGATCGGGTCAATGCTGCTGCCGGTCGTTACGCTTGCGTTCCTTAAAAAGAAAAGCGAAAGTTGATTATTTTTTATTACCCAGCAGCCCTCTGAATATCGATGACAGACCTGAACGCAGGACGGAGCTGAGGGCGGACGAAGCGGCACGCTTACCGACCGTGGCCAGGCTAGACGTCTTGCCGCCGGTCAATGAATTGACGATGTTCGTGCTCGCGGATCTGGCGGCGGATGAAACGGCCGAAGAAGCAGCCTTCTTAACGGTCTTCGACGCCGCTACTTTTTTCTTTGCCGCCTCTTTATCTTTCTTCGCCTGAGCCGCCAGCGCCTCTTTCTCTTCTTTAGCCTTCGCCTTAGCGGCCTCCGCCTCGGCTTTCTCAGCCTCTTTCTGACGCGCGAGCTCTTCGTTCGCCGCACAGATTATTTCGAATGCGGATTCGCGGTCAATTACGCCGCGGTATACCACGTCGAGTTCGTCATAATATATCAGATCTTTAATAAAGTTCTCGTCAGCGGGGCCCATCAGGCTCTGCGGGGGCAATATCCTCGCATTTTCTACTATCGACGGCACGCCCTTTTCGTCAAGGAAGCTAACGAGCGCCTCGCCCGTACCGAGAGACATCAACGCCTCCTCGGTATTGAACGCAGGATTGGTACGGAACGACCGTGCCGCGGCCTTGACCGCCTTCTGCTCGGCAGGAGTGTACGCCCTGAGGCCGTGCTGCACGCGGTTGGAGAGCTGCGCAAGCACTTCGTCGGGGATATCCGAAGGCGACTGGGTCACGAAATAAACGCCGATCCCCTTGGATCTGATGAGTTTCACGATCTGTACGATCTTCTGCACGAGCGCCTTTGGAGCGTCGTCGAACAGCAGGTGAGCTTCGTCGAAAAAGAATATCATTTTGGGCTTTTCGAGATCACCGACTTCCGGCATCTTTTCGAACAGCGCGGACAACATCCAGAGCAGGAACGTGGCGTAGACGGTGGGGCTGGTGATCAGGCGCGAGCTGGACAATATATTGATATATCCGCGGCCGTCCTTGTCCGTCATCATCCAGTCACGGATATCGAGATCAGGCTCGCCGAAAAAGATATTGCCGCCCTCGTCCTCGAAGCGGAGAAGCGCACGCTGGATCGCGCCGATGCTGGCGGCGGAAACGTTGCCGTACTGAGTCGTAAACTCAGCGCGATTGTCCCCGACGAACTGGAGCATTGCCCGCAGATCCTTAAGGTCCAGCAGCAGAAGCCCGTGCTCGTCGGCAACTTTAAATACTATATTCAGCACGCCGCTCTGCACTTCAGTCAAACCGAACAGGCGTGCCAGCAGTGTCGGACCCATTTCAGAGACTGTCACGCGCACCGGTGTGCCTTTTTCGCCGAAAATATCCCAGAACCGCGACGGATACGATTTATATTCCCAACCCTCGATACCGAACCGCACGATTCGATTCTGCATATCCTCGGTATCTTTTCCGGGCGTCGTCATACCGGAGAGGTCACCTTTAACGTCGCTGAAAAATACCGGAACGCCCATGTCTGAAAACGATTCCGCCAGGACTTTCATCGTGATCGTTTTACCCGTACCGGTAGCACCGGCGATCAAGCCGTGCCGGTTCGCCATTTTGGGCAATAAAAATATATTTTTGTCTGACTGGGCTATCCAGATCTTACCATCTTTATACATGATTAAAACACCTCGTATGCAGCGTCCGTCGAAGAACGGTATTGACCGGCGTCAGTTAGCGTTAGCGATCTCAGCAGCTTTCGCGGCATTGGCGTTGACCTCGGCGGCGTCGAGGAACGTTTCGACCGTTTCTTTAAGCGCAGCGCGGGCCTCGTCGTCGTTGCCGCCGGCAATTGCACGGCGCAGTATTTCAAGACGGCGGTCAAGTTCTTCAAGTGAGATCGGTTCGTCGATCTCGATAAATATTTTTTCGTTGTCGGTCTTCTGCAGATTTTCGTTTTTGATCAGCAGCTCTTCGTAAAGCTTCTCGCCGGGACGGAGGCCGGTCTCCTTGATCTCGATGTCTTTACCCGGGATCAGGCCGCTCAGGCGGATTATATTCGTGGCGAGGTCAACGATCTTAACCGGTCTGCCCATATCGAGTACGAAAAGTTCACCGTTCTTAGCAGTTGCCCCGGAGCAGAGCACGAGCTGCGCGGCTTCCGGGATCGTCATGAAATAGCGCACGATACGCTTATCAGTTATCGTCACCGGGCCGCCGTTAGCGATCTGCCTGCGGAACAGCGGGATGACGGAGCCGTTCGAACCGAGAACGTTGCCGAACCTCGTCGCGCTGAATTTGGTATTTCCGTCCTTCTTTCCATGTGTAAGCACGATACGCTCGCAAAAACGTTTCGTTGCACCCATCACGTTCGTCGGATTAACGGCCTTGTCCGTAGAAATCATTATAAACCGGCTCACGTTATGTTTCTCACTGGCCAGGACGGTGTTAAGCGTACCGAAAACGTTGTTTTTGATCGCTTCCACGCAATTGTTTTCCATGAGAGGCACGTGTTTGTGCGCGGCGGCGTGAAGGACGATATCCGGAGAATACTTGGTAAACACCTTGTCCAGCTCTTCCACGTCGCAAACGGATGCGATCTCGACGCTGACCCGCGGCGTCCCGTGATACTGCATAAGAAGCTCCTGCTGGATCTCGTAAGCACCGTTTTCGTAGATGTCAAGGATAACGATATGGCCGGCACCCATTGCCGCCAATCTTCTGCACAATTCAGAACCGATGGATCCGCCTCCGCCGGTGATGAGCACCGTTTTACCCTTATAATACGAAGAGGTATTGTCGTCAACGACGGTAGACTGGTTTCTGAAGAGCAGTTCTTCTACGTTGATCTCGCGAACGATCCTGCGGCCCCGCTCCCTGTTTTCCGGAGACGAATCCTGCATAACGGGGTAGTCGTAAGATTTGATCTTTATACCGTAATCGAAATATTTATTATAAAGCTTCGTGAATTCGTCGTCGTGCAGATGCGGAAGGGCAAACACGATCTCCTGAACGTGGTACGCCTCGATGCGCTTCTCCGTCGCATCTGCTTCGCTGATGACCGGTATCCCGCTGATCTCGCGCCCGATCTTTTCTTCACTGGTGTCAATGAACAGTACCGGGACGTACGGTGAATTGCCGGTGTTTTTGAGTTCCGTGGCCAGTCCGACTCCGGTATTTCCCGCACCGACGATCGCGATCCTGATCTTACGTCCGATGTCAACGCTTTTTTCTTCCAGTTCTTTCGATATGCGCCCGAACGTGAATAATTTAAGGCAGAACACCATAAATCTGCCCCGCAGCGTCGAATAATCGTACCGCGTGTACATATATCTGTAGCTCATGCGCATAAACAGCGCCATTATGAGGTCAATGCACGTGAGCGAGAATATCCATATCACCGGTACGGTGCGGTTCAGGATGAGCAGGCGGACAATAAAGTATAGTATGAATGCCGCTCCGTCGCTTATGCACAGTTTGAGGTACGACTGGACGCCTCCGTAGCGCCAGATCTGCCGGTATACTCCGAAGACCAGGCGTATGATTATCAGCGCGGCCCACAGGGCCAGTATCGACAGGAAAAATTCGAGTCCGCTCGGTTTTGCGGAAAATTTACTGAAACAGATGAATGCCCATAAAGCTCCCAGTACGGAATAAAGTATCAGATCGTAGAGGACGAGCTGCCAGCGGATAGAGCGGAACCAGTTCCCGCCTCTTACGCGATTAACGCTGTTTTTTTCCTGACGCATAGATATATCTTAAACTCCATAAAATCCTTTTTTATTGCAGCCGATTGCGTTTAAATTCGCAAAAACAGGTAGCTGACATTATTATATACAAAAAGCGTATTTAATTCAAGGTTCGGGACAATATTTGCGCGGAGGCTGCTTATTTCCTTCTAACTACCAGCACGAAATCGTTGGCCTCGGGGCGCTCGGGAGCCTGCCATACTGAACCGGAAGCGTTTTCGGACGCGTCAGGAGCTGTAAAGTCACCGATGTCAATATACTCGTTTGTCCGCGTGTCGAACCACCTGGCCGAGTACTCCGCGTTTCCGGTAAGCCCTGTGACCGTTCCCGAAGAAGTATCCAGAGAGTAGAGGTATACGATGATCAGGTCGCTTCCGATGTGTGAGCAGACGTACAGCGGTCCGGCTTCGCCCGGCACGAAATATTTCTGGTCGTCAAAATCAGGCTCGAGCTCCCACCACTTATATTGTTCGAAGAATTGACGCATATATCCATGCTGGTACGCAGACTCGAATTCCACAGCCTCGCCCCAGTGAACGGCCTTGTCCGCAGGGGTGATGACGTCGATGCCGTCCTTCGATCTGGTGTTTACGTCATACGCACTTTTATACAGCCACATGTCGATGGCGCCGTATCCGACTCCCGCGAATCCCGAAAGCATGGCGATCCACGAAGAAACACGGGCACCGAAATTTTTAGTCCAGAGATAACAATATCGGGCTTCGTAATTTATTGCCACCTTTGAACTCTGATAGTAATCTCTCACGATCGACTGATCGACCGGCTCGATAAGGCTCGGGCTCCACTGCGCCGCCCACCAGTTGTGCCCGGTACGCTGTGTCACCTCGGCAGTGAAAAACGCAGAACGTCCGCCATTGTCCGCACTGCTGCCCGTTCCGGCGCCCGTGACCGTGGTGTGACCGACGTTTTCCTGGTGTCCGGTAAGCGGATGTTTGTATGCGTCATATTTATGAATGTATTCCGCGACGAGAACCCAGGGGTTCGAATCTGCGTCGTAGAATTTCTGATCGCCGCGCTCACGGTAAAAATCATTGTCGATCTCCTGCGCAAGCGTCCACATCACCGGATAGGCTGCATAACGCGCGACCCAGTAGCGGGAGATCGCCTCTAGGTACTTCGCATTATTAGCGACCTTCTGCGTCATATTGCCAGCGAAGAAGAACTCTGCGTTTGCGTGAACGAGCCCCTTTTCGGCGATATACTGGTAGTAGCCGTCGTTCTGGCGGAAATACCGCGCGTCTCTCGCCGACAATGATCCGTCGGTAAGGTCAGCGTTGGTCCCGATCGGTTCAGACTGGTAAACGGTAAAGCCCTGCTCAACGCGCTTGTCGACAATATATTTAAAGTGTGATTCCGCACCTGTATTTCCGGCATGGTCTCCGGGCTTGTCAAACTCTTCCGTGTACATGCCCCAGTGCGTGTCTCCGAGATAGAAGAACGGCGTTCCGTCCGCGTAAACGAAGTGCTTGCTCCCGTTGGTGGTCACGAATCCGTGCTTATATATGGCCAGATCGCCCTTATATTGGTTTGCGGCAACAGTCCCGGTCTTCCCGGCGAGCGACCCGTCTTCATCGCAGCGCGTCGTATAGTCCCAGATGCCGTATTCGGTGGGAGCAAAGCGGACGATAAAAACATTATCCCCGTCCCAGAAGCCGGGCAGGGTGAGCTTCGTTCCGGTCTCTCTGTTTGTGAAGTCCGCGTAAAACTCCAGGTAGACCTGCGTCAATCGTTCGTATTCTTTATCGGTCTCAAAGGGGATGTCAACGGCGATCCACGTTTTTGTTACATAATCAGTCTGTTCCATGATATCCTCCCGCTCGGGTGTCTCTGTCGGGTCCGGGGCGACAATATCTGAAGTGGCGTTTCCCGGCTGTTCTTCATTCCCGGAGTTTCCGGGCTTGCAGGCGTACGTTAAAAGCAGCACCGCAGCGAGCATTGCCGCGGTCAATGTTTTCACCGTTTTCGTTATTTTATTTTGCTTTTCTGCCATTTTGCGTCTTCCTTTCTGCTCCGGTAAGCCGGGCGCCGTTGCGGCAGCGAATATCGTTAATCCTGTGAAAATTATACTTCTTCTCCAAGTTGGTTGTCAATGCTGCAGGTGCCCGCTCCGGCAGCGCCACTGTCGCGCACAATTTACAATTTGTTTACAAATATGCAACAAAAAGTTTACAGGATTTTATGCAAAAAATATTGAAAAAATTTTAAAAATATGCATTGACATATTGTAATAATTTTGATAGAATATCAAACTGCGTTGTAATCTCACGCTACGCAAACCCACCATTCCGGACAAGGAAATTGACCCCGGAAGGAGGGCTAAAAGAGGGGAAAACCGTTTTGTTGACGATATTGTAACACAGACGAAAACCCTTTGCAAGCAGAAATGCAAAGCATGCGCCGGAAGGCGGAGAAGAGAAGAAAGCGCAATATATTAATAGGGGTGATTATCTGCTATGGTGCATACCGTAAAATATGGTAAAACCGAAAGACAGAGCTACTCGAGGATCCAGGAAATCCTGGAAATGCCTAACCTGATCGCGATCCAAAAAGATTCGTACCGTCATTTTCTTGAGGTGGGTTTAAAAGAAGTATTCAAAGACTTTTCGCCTATCACCGATTTCACCGGCGACCTTGTGCTGGAATTCATCGATTACAAACTTGATGAAAAACCGAAATACACGATAGAAGAAAATAAGGAGAGAGATTCAACGTATTCCGCTCCCCTTAACGTACGCGTGCGCGTAATAAATAAGGAAACGGGCGTCATAAAAGAAGATACGCTGTTCTTCGGCGACTTCCCGCTGATGACCGAAAGCGGCACGTTCATCATGAACGGAGCAGAGCGCGTTATTGTCAGCCAGCTGGTCCGTTCACCCGGCGCATACTACGAAAAATCGTTCGATAAAGCCAAGGGCAAGACGACGACGGCCACCACGCTGATACCCAACCGCGGCGCATGGCTCGAATATGAGATCGACTATAACGAATGCATCCACGCGAGAGTTGACCGTAACCGCAAGGTCCCGGCGACGATGCTCTTCCGTGCGTTCGGATACGGCACTACCGACGAGATCCTCAACCTGTTCTCGGTCAATACCTCGGAACTTGCGCCGAAATATGCGGAGAATTTTGAAGAACTGCTCATCGTTGACGAGCGGCTCATCAACACGCTGCAGAAGGATACCGTCGATAATACCGACGACGCTCTCCTCGAGATCTACAAAAAGATCAGACCCGGCGAGCCCGCGATCGTTGACAGCGCAAAATCGCTGCTCTACGGTATGTTCTTCGACGGAAAACGCTACGACCTTTCTAAAGTCGGCCGCTATAAATTCAACAAAAAACTCTCGCTCCACTCCCGGATCGCCGGAAGAGAAGCCTGTGCAGATATAATCGACCCCAGAACGGGCGAGATACTTGTAAGCGCCGGTGAGATCATTTCCCGCGAGATGGCGGAAAAGGTCCAGGATGCGGGTGTTAATTCCGTGTACATCAATACACCGTATAAACCCTGCAAAGTCATCGGAAATAAAACCGTTAAGCTTTCCGAATACGTTTCCTTCGATCCTATCGAGGCCGGTATTAAAGAGAGAGTATATCTCCCCGTACTTCAGGAGATACTCGACAGCTGCGGTGATGACGAAGAGCTGCTTAAGAAAGAGATCGAGAACAGAGCCCCGGACCTCGTGCCGAGACACCTCACGATCGATGATATCGTGGCATCTCTCAGCTACCTGCTGAATCTGGACTGCGAAGTCGGAAACGTTGACGACATCGACCATCTCGGAAACCGCCGCATCCGCTGCGTCGGAGAGCTGCTCCAGAACCAGTTCCGCGTAGGTCTCTCCAGAATGGAAAAGACCGTCCGCGAAAAGATGAACACGCTGGACAGAGACATTGTCACCCCGCAGTCTATCGTCAATATCCGTGCGGTTTCTGCTGCTATCCGTGAGTTCTTCGGATCTTCGCAGCTTTCCCAGTTCATGGATCAGACGAACCCGCTGGCCGAACTTGCAAATAAACGCCGTCTTTCTGCTCTGGGCCCCGGCGGTCTGAACAGAGACAGAGCGACGTTCGAAGTCCGTGACGTTCACTATTCGCACTACGGCAGAATGTGCCCGAT
>DBVV01000108.1:0-134 GCA_002308795.1 Mageeibacillus sp. UBA1255
GCCATCACTCGGTTCGCCCACTTGCCGCTTGCAACTTGCAACTTATCACTTACAACTTGCAACTTACAACTTGCCACTCTCCATTGATTTAAGGCTCATTTGATTACCTTTTTTTCGCCAGCGAAGCCGAGTGA
>DBVV01000108.1:208-7298 GCA_002308795.1 Mageeibacillus sp. UBA1255
CTCGGTTCGCCCACTTGCCACTTGCCGACGTCTTATTGTTTTTTCTTATTTTTCCTCCGCCGCACGATCAGCAGCGTTGTCAGTGCGCCGGCAATTATGATGACGGCGGGGATCGTTATCCACAGCAAAAGCGGCCAGTTAAAGTGGCCGGAATAATTGACCACCGCCACGTCGAAATACGTTCCGTCGGAGCGCACGGCACGCAACGTTACCGTGTGGGAACTGAATTCGCCCAGAGCTTTCATATCGACGCCGCAATAAAACCCGTTGCACTCGCGGCAGTCGGGGTAATTGCCCCTGGTGTAGTTATAAACGTCGTCGCGGAACGTGTTCGGCACGGGGTACCAGAGGCCGCCGTCGGTGCTGAGTTCGAAGCGCACGAGGTCGGAGGCGGCGCACCAGCCGTTTAGAGTGACGGCCCGGGAGCGCAGGGGAGACCACGGGACGGTGGCGCGAAGGACGTTGTCTTCATCAGAGGTCATACCGAGGGATTCCATATTTGAACTGAAATAGATATTGATAGGCCTGCGTTCGGCGGTGAGGGAGGCGGTAAGATATTTATCGCCGTCTTTAGTAATTGCCCACACTTCAATGAGGCTGNNCCACTGCTTGCGCCGCTGCTGCCGTCGTTGCCGCCGCCGTACAGATCCGCGGGGATCGTGCCTGAGAAAGTATTGACGCCGCCGACTCCTTCAAAATAATCAAAGCCGAGAGCAGGCGCAACAAGTTCGCTGTTAAATGAAGCCTTCAGCGCGTGAGGCTGGCCTCCGTCCACCGTATATTCGAAGCCTTTGAGCGGCTCGTCAGAGAGTGCCCAGCCCTCCAGACGCACCGAATTCGCGGCGGGGTCAATATACGCTTTTCCTTCTGCGGCTTTATCGGTAACTACAAGCGAAGCGGGCTCCGAAACTGCGTTGACAACGCGCGGCAGAAACGCCTCTGCACCGTCCGTCAGTTTCACGTCGTCAATATATTTGTACCTGACTATCGAATATTTATTGCCGTCGATCTTACCCTGCAGATCCGCAAGCGATCCGTTGATCCCGTCTTTTCCGAACGTGCGTATAATTATGATGTCCGGCGTCTGTTCGATCGTGACGACGCTCTGGACGTTTCCGCCTTTTCTGTCATACAGTACGTCGTATACCATTATCACGTGCCCGCCGGATGCTGTATTGAGGAGGTCGCCCGGTCTCGCAAGTGAAATATCCGTCCCGATGACCTGAAACAGCTCCGTATCCGCGCCGATGTCGCGCGTGGTATGCCTTTTGATCCCGAGCGCCGCCGAGACGAAGCCGCTGCAATCGTTGGAGTAGTAAGGGGAGTACCAGATCGGGCCTCCGTGGTCGGTGTAGTACCACGTATTTTCTCCGCGCATGGTGTAGAGCCGGCTTTCGGGATCGTTCACGGCCGATATGAAATCGGACAAGGGCGTCGTGGTCCCGACGTAGCGTCCTTCGTGTACCGGCTGTCCGTACGGTATCCCGCGGTAAGTGTGCCCCTCCGTAAACTGCCTGTTTGTAACTTCCGACGTGCCCCAAGCGGAAATGTCCGAAAGCGGCGTCCAGAACGTATCGTACATATAAAGCGCGTTGCGCAGGGTATTTTTAACTCCTTCGCTTAAAGGCTCGCGGTATCCGCTCCAGGCGGCGTTTGCGCCGGACAATATTGAAGTTCCGCCTCTCGCCGTGGAGCAGCCGGAAACGGCACACAGCGCGGTCAATGCGAGCCACAGCGTCACCAGCGCTGCCAAAATCCTGATCGCGTTCCTGTTTTTCCGTCCGTTCAAACTGTTATCGCCGTTTTTATTCGTTTTCATATGCAATATCTTCTCTATTATGCGCTGAGGTATACTGGCCGGGAATGCCGATTTCCGCCGGTTCGGGTGGCTGATACATGCCTAATTATAGCTTTTTGCAGCTGTTTTGTCCATACGTACACTGTTTATGGTTTAAGATATGCACTTAAATTCGATTTAATTATGATCTGCGGAATTACGGTAATATCATCAGTGTCTTCACCGATCCCGCTTATATTAAGATACAATTTATGGATTGCATCGATCATCTGCTGACGCGGGTTTTTAAAAACCGTAGCCTGCACAGTACCGTTATCAATAAATTCAGCGATTTCAGGAAACAGATCGGTCCCGATAATACTGATCTTTCCTGACATATTCAGCGCAGTGACCTCCTCAAGTGCTGCGATCGACTTCGCAGTAGAAATAAAAAAGCCCTTAATATCAGGTTTCTCAATCAATAATTGCCGGACCTGCTGTCGCGAAAGCTCCAGATCTTCTTTTGTATCGAAAACCTTATAAAGCCTGACGTCTCCGTTTGATAGCCCCGCCTTGAATCCTTTCAATATCTCTTTGTGAACGTCTACGGATTCATTTCCGACAAAAATAGCGACTTCGCCCTTATGAACATACCTGGTCAATAATTCCGCCGCGATCTGACCGACCATAAATTCATTCCCTGTGATAGAAAACAATCTGTTAATTGACGGCGGGTTGTTGATAAGAGTGATTACCGGAAGGCCTGATGCGACAATTTCATTGATTCTGCTGATGATCTCTTCGGGGTAATGCTCCATTACGAAAATCAGACCTCTGGCTCCTTTTTCGATCGCATTTTCTATCTCACCGATCATTTTCTTTGACGAGGCATCCTGACGCGAAAAAATGAGAAGATCAATATCGACCTTTTGATCTTTCAGCATATTTCTGGCAAATTCTATACCGTCCGTCAGGTCTTTGGTCAACCCCTGAAACGTGTTTTCGATTATTACGCTTATCAGCAGTCTGTCCTGCGAAAGGCGGGCGGCAAGACTGTTGGGGTGGTAATCGTATTTCTCGGAAATTTTGAGTATTTTTTCTCTTGTTTCCGGCTTGATCACACTATTCTTTTTAAAAGCGCGGGTGACCGTCATAACGGAAACATTCGCTTCTTTTGCGATATCGTGAATAGTAACTTTTCCCATATTTACCTTTCTTTTTGACCCACACTGCTCTTTCTGTTTAATCAGCTTGATCCTCAATGTTAAACCTGATCAGCACTGCAGTGCGAGGCTGTGATACGGAAATTGCATAGCCGTCTTCCATCAACTGCTTACCTGTCACCGTAACGGAAAACAGACCGTCTGCGTCAGTCAGTATATACTGTCTGTCAGCTTCCAATCCGTATAATTTTACCAAAAATGTTAGTTCTGTACAATCCTGAGGACAGAACAGCTGAATAAAACCGCTTTGTGTTTCAGGATCGATAAACTCCCAGCCCTTCCACTGCGTTAATCCGTAATTCCATTCAGTCAAAGGATAATAATCGCTGTAGTAATAAGAGTTTATAGATTTTACCTCTTCAAACGAAGCCTTTAGCGCCGTCCAGTCGAACTTTTTGCTTCTCACGTCGTGTCCGTCGGCAACGAATGCGCAATAGCTGGAACGCAGGAAGTACGAACTGAAATCCTGCTGATTCAAAGTATTGACCGTGCCGAAATACGGAATCCACCCAAACAGGGCCTGGTGCATCGATTGTTTCATATCAACATCACCGTAATTATAATCCGTTTTGTGGAGTGGCACGGAGCGGCGCAGCGTTTCCAGATCAAGCCTGCCTCCTCCGGAAGCGCACGTGTCAATAAACATATTCGGAAAACGTGCCAATAATCTGTCCCAAAGATCCAGATAGCCCTGAACGTACTTGTTCTCGGTCAGACCTGTATGCCCTTCGGCATCATTTGCGAGCCAGTAGGATAACGGATTTCCGTGACCGTAATCCTGTCTGTATATCGTAACTCCGCTATTTTCTATAATTGACGAAATACGCTCAAATATCCATTCGACAACGGCTGGATTTCCGAGGTCTGCAAGTCTCCACGTGCCGTCGGCTCCTAATATCCACTCTGGTTTCAGTCCATCTTCGTCTAAAAACTCATTGGATATCCGCACGATCTCAGGCTCGAACCAGAGCATGAATTCCATATCGCGACTTTCCGTGATATCTGATATCGCTTTAAACTCCGTCGGAAAGCGGGATTTGTCTATCCTCCAGTTGCCGACTTCCAACCATTCTTTTACTGAAATTGTCCCGGATTTATAGTACCACCCGGCGTCCAGCCACCAAGAATCCAGCGGAACACTGTTGTCCAGATACTTGTTTAAGAATAAGACCTCGTTGTTTTCTTTGGAGGAGGCCAAATTAATATATGTAGCGCTCGTTGCAGAAGTTAACGGCTTCACCAATTCGCCGTTGACTGAAGGAATGTTACAGTCAATAATCCAGTGCCTCCAGAGATTCATTGCCCGGTTTTCGTCTCTGCCCTCGTAAAATACAAACGCCATAAGCGGAGTTCTGATCGTTTCACCCGGGTCAAGTAGTGTATTCAGATGTGCCTGCCCACCCGTAAATACTGTTTTTTCTCCCTCTGTGCTGTCAAACCGGGCAAACCATGATCCGACCCATCCTATGGCAATAAAGCAACCCTCGTCTCCATATTCCAGATCATAGTACGGGAAGCAGTATTCGCTCGACCTGCCCGAAGGCTGGATCTGCTCGAACACTTTTTCTGAAGATAAATCTATTGTATACGGGCTGTATCTTGACGTTTCTTCTTCTGAACCGGGGCGTTTGTTGTAATCACCGGTATTACCTTTGATGACGGGGTCTTTACCGGCAAAGGAGATATCCGCTGCTTTTATTTCTGATATCGGGCCGATTGGTTTATTGCCTTTGTTTGTGAAGTAAACAGTCCATTCGTATGCGCAGTGATTCGGGTAAATAGCCATATCGAGCATTATTTCCAGGTCGTTCTTCTTAAGCACGATCTTAGTGGAAGTTTTCTCCGTTTCTGCTGTCGTACTGCGAGACACTTCCGAAAACGAACCGTCAAATCCAACATACTTTTTTCCTTCATAAGAGAAAGATATGGGAAGTTTCGACAGATCTTTCAGATATCCGTCGTATTCATTGGCAACGCTTTTCTTTTTGTCCATAGAATGATACACCCCTGTCCGTTCGTCTGTAAATATATAATCATCTTTCTTCGGCTTGTGTAAGCATCCGGCTGAATTGATCATCATTATCGCCATCAGCACAGAGACTGTCAGGCTGATTTTCTTTTTTATAAATTTCACGGTTCGTTTCCTCTGTTATTTTTTCTTCTTTTTGGCGAGAATCAACACCACCGCGGTTGTTAATAATACCACCGCTGCGGCAATAATTATATACAACGCCGCGTTATTTTTCTTGTTATTTTTATCCTGCTCTGATCCCGATTCGTTCTTGTCAGCGGTTGACGGAGAGAGCGTCGGAGTTGAAGGTGCAGAAGTATCTTTTGCGGCATCGGAGACAATGACGTCAAACGTGTACGTATTGTCCGCGTATGTCACTGTAACTGTCTGTCTGCCCGGTACCGTGCCGTCAAATCCTGAGATCATTGTCATGTCGGGGATTATTTCTGTTACAAATCCGGAATCGTATGTGGTTTTTATAAGGGACCCTTTCAGATCTAATGATTCACCGTTTTTATATTCGCTTTTTTCAGGCCTTATGAACTCGGTTTCCGCTGCATTGCCGGCGGCAATATAACTGTCGGCAATACACGTCGAATCCCATGAGTATCCGTCGTCACCGTTCGTTATCTCTATTGTCAGTTTCGAAACACCAGAAATATTGACGGCGACAATAAATTCATCTCCGTATTCCAGAAAATCAGATTCGGCAATAGGTTTATCATCCCCGTACACATTACACTGTATGTAGTGGCCTTCTACCGGCGCAGAATCGTCCTTTGCAACCACAGCATAAAAGAAATTGTAAGTGTTGCTGTATTCGCTTAAGTCATACGTGACCCTCGCCGGAGAGTTTTCAAACGGATGAACGCCTATTCCTTTTTTATATAACTTGGAATTGATCATTATCGGCTGCCCTTTTGAGTTTGTATCACATCCGAGCGAGTCAACTTCATTTTCCAGCACTTCGGCTTCGGAGGGAGTCAAATCACTCAGATATATCAGATCGGTCACGTATACTGTCCATGGAAACTGCCAATCAAGGTATTGTATCGTCAGTTCCTGTTTTCCTTTTTTATCGCTGTCGTACCCGCTGACCATTTTCTGTGTGACAAATACTTCCGCGGACGTTCCATCGGTATAGCTGACGACCATCCTGCTCCCTTCCAAATTCAGATCTTCTCCGGCTGCATAGCGCATCTTGAAAGGCAAAGTCTGTAATTCAACAGTCTTTATTTGAAAAAGGGAATCATCTGATTTGAGTTTTGCATTCGCCCAGATCGAGCAATCGTAATGCTCCGTATCCGTTCCTTTGTTAGTGACAAGTTTTAATTTAGACGCGCCTGAGATGTTGACGCAAAACTCATATGTTTCGCCGAATGTCAAAGACGGACTTTGTTCAGTAAGAACGTCGTCAACATATACGCTGCATATCATACTGTACGTATACGGTCCAACGTCCTCCGGCCAGTCTCGTCTGCCTACAGTCGCAGTGAAAGCGTTATATTTTATGCTGAATTCGCTTATATCAAATTCAACTTCGGCATCGTAATACACATCCGTGCCGGATGATCTGTCACAGTAGGGCAGTAATCCGACTCCTTTTTCATATTTTGTTCCGTTAAGTAAAAGCGTATTGCCTGAACCGTTGTATGGATTCAGTACTGAATCCATACAACGGTTCAGGCAATGTATAAGCCGCTGTCGGGGTCTTTTACTTCCGGAGCCACCCTGACCGGTGTCAGATCGCTGAGATAAACATCTTCTTCAGCAATTACTGCTATATTTTCCATAGCAATTACTAATGCTGCTACTGCAATTATCGTGGCAATCAATTTGAAAGGCCATGATTTTATCTTCATATCAGTTCCCTCCTTAAGGAAAATGTTACCGTTAACATTATAGCGCAATGTTATGAAATGTCAAGGCCTTTCTTTATTGAGCTCTTTTCCTGTTTCTATGATATATTTTAAAATATAGATTTTAGCGCGGCAACAATATAAATCTCATACCCTCGCTCATTTGACGGCGCCATGGCGCATCTACCAAAGCCGAAATGGGACAAAACTCCGAGTTTGA
>DBVV01000108.1:7413-19950 GCA_002308795.1 Mageeibacillus sp. UBA1255
ATTTCTTCGCTCATTTGACGGCGCCCAGGCGCGGTTCGGTACAGAACGCGGTCAGTTATTAATGATTTTCAGCGCATTGCCGCCCAGGATCGCCTCCGTGCGGTCCGAACCGAGTCCGAGCGCCTCAACCCAGCGCACCGACACCGCGGGATCCTCCCAGGGACAGTCGCTGCCCAATAAAATATTGTCCGCCGGATGCCGTGAAATGATCTTAAGTGCAAGCTCGCGCGAAAGCCCCATCGTGCTCGACATCGACGTATCAAAATAGACGTTGTCAAGGCCAGCAAGGTGGTCGTTCACGTCGTCCCACATACGAAGGCCTCCGAAATGCGCGAAACACATCCGAAGGCGCGGAAAAGCCCTGGCGACCCTTGCGGCCCGTTCCGGGGGGCAATGAATATGATCCGGGCTGTAGCAGTCCCAACCCGCGTGGAAGGTGACGAACAGCCCCAGCTCCTCGAGCGCGCAATATACCGGCCACAATTTAGCGTCGTCGACCATAAATCCTTCGTAGTCCGGGTGCAGTTTTATACCTTTAAGCCCGATTTCTTTGCAGCGAGAAAGCTCCTCCACGGCGTCAGGACTGTCCGGATGCACCGATCCGAAACCGACGAGCCTGCCGCCCGATTCGGTAAATAATCGCGCCGCCGTGTCGTTGATCGTACGCTCCTGGCCGGGGCGGGTGGCAATATTAAGGCACACGCTTACGTCAATGCCGCTTACGTCCATTTTTGCGATCGTGTCCCCGACTGTGCCGTCAGTGAAAGGCGTGATGCCTGAAATGACCGCCAGCTTTCCGACGGCTTTCGGGGCAATTTTATCCGGAAACGTGTGTACGTGAAAATCTATTATCATTGTTAATTACTCCATTTTTAATTACTCCATTTTTAATTACTCCCCGAAACCTTCCAGCTTCTCCCACAGCCCTGAATTCTGCATAAACGCCTTATACGCCGCGAGATTAACACCCTCGCCGATATCACCGCAGAAATGATTCAGGCCCTTGACCGCGCCCGAGCCGTCCCTGCTTCCTCCGTCGCTGTTCCATTTCAGCAGATAAAAATGCCCGGGAAGCGCTTTGAACCTTGCCAGCCTTGCCGTGGAATCAGGCTCGACCTTCGTGCTTCCGAACAGCACTTTTTTACCTGTAAGTGCGTCGCTTACGCTAAAGGAGATTTCTATGGGGTGATGCAGATCGCTCGCTGCGCAGAGCGTCACGAGTCCGTCACTCTCAGGTTCGTCGCACATGAGGCAGAAAGGCTGCTGGGAGCGTTTGATATAAGTGTACGCCAGTTTTTTTACGCCGTACCAGTCTACGACAGCGTCGGAGATCTGCGGCCAGCCGTCGATGATGTTCCACCATATTATGCCGGAACGGTACCATTTCCCGATGCGGAAATGTTCGACGAAGAATTTCATTGCCTCCGCCTGCGAGATCTGACTCATCAGAGCGTACGTTTCGATATTGTCCGGAGCCTGGCCGAACAGCCTTTCGACCTGACGCGTCATCAAAGGCACGCGGTAGGCGAACGGAGCGCCGGGGTCGGTCTCCATACTTGCGGAATGGACGAGCCATTCGGGATCGGTGCAGATCTGACCGTCTCCGCGGTTTTCGAGGGCTTCTTCGGAAATGAAGCGCCTGAGCGACGCTGGAGAGGGGCAGCCGTGGTAGCCTGTTTCTGATGCGAAGTGGGCAATAGACTGTTTGTAGTAGTATTCACCCTTGAAGTAGTCGCGCGGCCCCCACAGGTGATCTTCGGAGGGCAATCTTTTTGTCGCGAACACTTCTTCGTCCATATAAGGCGAACTGGGGATGTAGGGTCTGAAACCGTCGTAGCGTTCAACGACGCCGGCAATAACTTCGCGCGTGAGTTTGTTATGATTCGGATCGACCTGGTTGATCAGCCGCCCTTCGACAGCCCCGCCGCGCCACTGGCAGAAGATATCATTTTCATTGTCCCCGGACCACAGCGCTAACGACGGGTGCTTCCGGAGCGCTTTGACCACACTGACCGCTTCTTCGCGTATGAGTTTGCACATCCGTTCGTCGTCCGGGTAGAGCCCGCATGCCATGGCAAAGTCCTGCCAGACCATTATGCCGTGTTCGTCGCAGTAGTCGTAAAGCACGTCGGACGGGTATGGCGAGCCTCCCCAGCAGCGGATCATATTGCAGCCGATGTCGTCCGCGAGTTCGAGGCCGCGGATAGTGTAGTCGTCGATCCGTGAAGGGAAGGTGTCCGCCGGGACCCAGTTGGAGCCCAGTACGAATATCTTTTTATCGTTTACGCGGAAGTAAAATTTTCCGTCTGGGCCGGCGAGGGACGTACGCTCGAGTTCGACGGTCCTTATGCCGTGGCGGAACGTTACGCGGTCAAGGATAACGATATCGCCTTTTCCGTCTGTTTCCGGTTTGTTGAATATTCGTTCGCCCCGGTCGTTAAATGCGGTGCGGGAGAGGATGAGTTCTACGTCGTACAGCGCCGGATCGCCGTAGTTTTTAGGCCACCACAGGCGTACGTCGTCAACGTGTATCTGCATCACGTGGTTTACCGAGTATAACGTGTCCGACTTTTCGAATCGCGAGTCAACGTTTCCTGCTTTGTCCCGGTGGGTGCCTCTGAGCGTCAGTGTCAGGTCGCGCAGGTCGTCGAAGTCGGTTTCCACCGCCGCTTTCAGCGTCAGTTCCGCCTGCCAGCGGCCTTTATCCTGCCAGATATTCGAAGTGATCAGATATTGACCGCGAATGCGCCGGCGTGGTTTAAACGTGAGCGTCACAGGCCTCCACAGGCCTCCGGATAACGCTCTGGGCATGATGTCCCAGCCGTACATCGCCGGTGCCTTCCTTACGAGCAGCGAGTCCTGCGTATATTTCATTCCCCAGCATTTTGCAGGCAGGTCGAATTTCCGGGCGTATACCGAAACGGGTATTATGTGGACAACGACCGTGTGCCTTCCCGGTTTCGCTTGCTCCGGGTCAAGCGCGAATTCGTGCGGGATCAGCATGTTTTCGGTTCGGCCGAGGAGTTCGCCGTCGAGGTAAATTTCCGATACGGTGTCGGTGCCTTCGAATTTCAGAAATGCGTCATAATCTTCAGGGCAGCGTGCGGCGTCAATTTCGTATTCGGTTGAGTACCACAGGTGCATGCATTCGAGGTCCTGCAGTTTTAATATATTTGTGCCCGCGAAAATGTCTTCAGGCAGTTTTCCCGCTTTTATGAGGTCAAGTTCGAAGTTTCCCGGGACGTTTGCCGGTATCGTTTCCAGCCCCGAATCGCGCAGTTCCTCAGGCGTTCTGAAATCAACTTTCCCACGTTCGACACGGCTGTTCGGACAGATGGCGAGCCGCCAGTTTTCTATGTTGATTTTTATGCTTGTCATATTATTTGTAATATTATCGGACATCGGAAACCTCTCACTGCGTGTTTTGTTTTGTATCTATAATCTGTAATTGTGGATCAGGGTTCAATCTGCGTGCCTGATACTGGTTTAATTATAATATCAGCGAGGACTTCTTTCAAGTGAGGAAGCGCCGGGAACGGAAACAGGAAAAGAGCCGGCGTATGGCAGGTAAGGGCAAGTTGACAAATACGCCTTCAATGGTTAAAATACAGCCATACCTGAAAGGAACCACTCCGTGAAAGGGGAGAAACAAATGAAACGCATATTTGCATTGACGCTGGTGATGGCGATGCTGCTTACGGCAGCATTTGGTTGTACCATAAAAGGTCCTGATGATGGACCGACCGGAGAACCGACCGCCGAGCCGATTTTAAGATATGACGGAGCTTACTCCGATACAGACGGCGCGTACTACGCCGTTGACGACCTGGGAAGAGTTGTCGCGACCGACTCTGACGCAGGAGCCCTGAGAGACAGAAAAGTAGGTATTTTCTACTTCCTGTGGCAGGGACAGCACGGTACCGACGGTCCGTACGATAACTACAAGATCTACACCGAAAACCCCGATTCGATCAAATCTGAAAAGAACTGGATCAAGGCAGGCGGCGGTAATCAGGGCGCGCACCATTTCTGGGGCGAACCGATGTTCGGATATTATACGTCGAGCGACACGTGGGTAATGCGCAAACACTGCCAGATGCTCACGGACGCCGGAGTTGACTTCATATTCTTCGACACGACGAACGCTGTCGATTACACCACTTCCGCCAGGAAACTGATCGAAGTATGGTACGAGTACCTTGAAGCCGGATACAGCGTTCCCAAGATCACGTACTATACAAACTCCGCATCAGGCAGGACCATAAACACTATATACAAAAACATTTACAACAACAATAAACTTAAAGAAAAATATCCTCGCCTGGATGAACTGTTCTTCCAGTGGGACGGAAAACCGATGATCATCGGTGATCCCGACGACGGTGAACTTTCTGCAGAATGCAAGGAATTCTTCCGCATCAAACATACCGTCTGGCCGAACGACAAACGTTACGACGATGGTTTCCCCTGGATGGAATTCGGCAGAAACCTGACCGACGAAGCGGTATACGGACTTAACGGAAGAAAAGAAGTCGTTAACGTCTCCATTGCGCAGCATGACGCCACGGTAACGATGTCGTTAACGGCATGGTACGGCGGAAACGACCGCACCAGAAGCTGGCATGACGGCCATAACGACACTTCCGAGAACGCAATGTATTACGGATACAACTTCGCAGAGCAGTGGGAATGGGCGATCAGCGTTGACCCCGAAATGGTAGCCGTAACAGGCTGGAACGAATGGGTCGCTCAGCGTCAGCCCGGACGTAAAAACGCAGCCGTAATATTTGTCGACTGCTGCGATCCCAACACTTCGAGAGACGCAGAACCGATGAACGGACTGTTCGGCGATAACTATTATATGCAGCTCATCAACTACATCAGGCTGTACAAAGGAATTAAAAACAGGGTCAATGTCGGCGGTAACGTCACGATCGATATCAATGGCGGATTCGATCAGTGGGATAATTCCGCTGTTACCGCAAAATATACGGACTATGCCAACGATATCGTTGACCGAAAGGCAAACGGCTTCGGCAAGCTCAAATACAGGGACGAGACAGGCCGCAACGACTTCGTGTCTCTGAAGACTGCGCGCGATACCGAAAAATTGTATTTCTACGCAAAAACCGCTGCCGACATCACTCCTTCGACCGATGATAACTGGATGACGCTGTTCATCTCCAGCGGCGTAAAGGACAATGCTGTATGGGCTCAGATGTACGACTACGCCGTTAACCTTGAAAAACCGAACGGCAATGAAGTGGTCATCTCGAAATACAACGCAGACGGTACCTGGACCAAGGCCGGTACGGGCAAGATGAAGGTTGAAGGTAATCAGATAATGATCGAAGTCTCCAGAGAGCTTCTTGGCATCGGCGACAACGAAGGTAAGACCGTCCTTGACATCAAATTCAAGTGGGCGGATAACTATCAGTACGGCGAAGACGGAAAGCTTGACATCTTCTCGTTCTATAAAAACGGTGACGCGGCTCCTCTGGGCAGGATGGCTTACCTGTTCTCCGAAGCTCCCGTTGTAAAGGCAGAGGCTCCGGCAGCCGAGTAATGATCAGATTAAACGGATTTTTCTACGAAAATGAATATTATCTGTTCCCCGGCAAGACGAACAGTGTTGAGGAACTGAGGGCGTATATCGAAAGTGCGGGTATCACGGATCTCCGGGCAAGCATGCTCAGCAGTGAGAAGTGTTATCCGCCTTGCTTTACGGACAATTCGGTCAAGGAGAGCGTCATCAGAGATATCGACCCGCGTTTTATATTCCCTGCGGACGTATATATGATGGGCCGGGATGAATACGACGATGCTCTGCGGAAGCGCCTACGGGAACAATGCAGCGGCTGTCACCGGTTTAACGGCGATACGAACTGCCTTGACGACTACTATTGTGAAACACCGATCCTGAGGGATTGTCCCGACAGGATCACCAAAAAAGAATTTGACCGGTCCGGCTCGCTTCGGACCGGTTATGAGCCTGTCTTTTCTGTTGACGATTTCTGGAATGATTTTATGAAGGCGTCATCGGAATTGACTGCGCTTATCGACGGCGGAAGTTTGCGGGAGGCAACGGCCAGGGTTTCGGATATGATCGATGCAGCCGGTTTTTCCGAATACCTGTTTCCTGCGCTTTCGCGTTTTACTTATACAGGAAGTTCCGGGCTTCCCGTGCGTCACTATATTCTGATGCTTACGGGGGGCGGTTTTTTATGCGCGAACCTGGTGGCGTCGTATTTTGCGAAGACGGCTCCCGAGGCCATTAAGAAGCAGTGGAGTGTTTTCCCGTACGTGATGCGCGGGCTTTACAATTACTGGCCGGGCGTCGCGGATGTTGACGTCTCGGCTTCTCCTCCGATGCTCCGCGTCATGTATCTCGAGCAGCAGGACAGTTTTCAGGTGTACGTATTTGCCGACTGGGATAAGGATAAGATCGCTTCGCTTGCCCCGCCTGACGTTAATGACGATTATATGCCCGGCGACGAGGATGTTCCCGGTATCGTTTTCTGTGCCAATTACCTTTATCTTTGCGGAATAATAGGCGAGGACCGGCTCCGCGGCGCGTGTCTGGAGCTGGCAATGTTTCCGGCCGCCGAACTCGTTTACGACGGCAATACCGTGACGCCCGAGGAGTTTGACCGTATGATCGACGCCCAGATCCGTGACAAATCAAAGCTGCTTCCGGACCGGACAATGAAGGTCCTCGAGATGGAGGGCGTGGCGGAGCTGCGCAACGTTTCGTACGTCGAAACCGCCTCTGACCAGCTTACTTTCGATCTGATCCTGGGCGGCGACAATATCCTTTCGTACGTCTGGGACCGTGATATCGCGACGGCAACTCTTCGCCTCTCTTCTATCCCTGACGATGCCGTTTTGTCATATATCCGCCGCCTTCTTTCCCGCTATATCGAAGACCCGTGCTTTGGTCAATTATTCGACGTTTGTTCTGGTGAGGATGGCGTTTTCTTCGATTTCCTCGTCTGGGACCGTTTTGTTTTCAAACGCGTCCTTCAGCGCCTTAAACCGGTCTTTCATCCCTTCGGAGCGCGTTTTACCGTTTCTCTCGGAAGCGAATCGCTTGAATTCGAGCTGTAGATATCAATTCCGCCTGTTTAATGGAAAATTGAAAATGGAAAAAGAATAATTAATGTATCGCCAATGGCGATGATTTAAAACGAATTCCACAATTTGCCATTGTCATCATCCGGTTCGCCCATTTGCCACTTGCAACTTTCAACTTGCCACTTGCAACTTGCCATTTGCCATTTAGCACTTGCAATTTGCCATTTGCCGCCGCCCTGCTTCGCTATTGAAAAAAATCGCGGCGTATGCTATACTGAAAATTGTGCCAATAGGCCTTCAGGAGGATGAAGAGATGAAAGAATGGACGAAAAAATTTAAAGAGTTTCTCGTTCCGGGAAGCACCGGGGACACCGGCGAAAAAGGCGAAGGAGAAGAGCAGGAAAAACGCGAAGCTGCCCCGACGGGACAGAATTCTGTACGCTCAGGCTCATACTTTTCCGGAGCAGGAAAAACCAAACATCCTCTTGGAATGAACGAAGGTCAGGTGAAAATGTGGTCGCTGATCACGCTCGCACTGGTGCTGCTCGACCTCGCGGCATTCGGATTCCTGGCGTCAAGGCTGCTGTTCGGACTTACAGAGAAAATATGCTACGCATTCAAAATGGACGGGCTTTCGTACGTAAACCACAGCTTCAGACAGGTCGAACTGATGATCGCATACGCCGTTGACTTTATAATCGGAGGGGCACTCATCTGGCTCACGCTGAGCATCGCCGGAATGTTCGCCGAAAACGCATTCCTGAAACTCAGAAGGAAGCATATACTGAGCATCGTAGCCATATTCGCAGGACTGTTCCTGATATTGACGCTGATCAGCATAATAATAGGTCATAAATATGACTCGTACCTGACGTACCGTTTCATGGCACCGCTTATGTGCTACTCAGGAGGGACGCTCTTCCTGGGGCTTTCGCTGCTCAGGATCGAAGTCAGATAACGGAGGGTAAAAAGTGCTGGGAATACTGCTCTTCACAATATATATCGTACTGGGGATCATGATGGCCGCGTACCTGTTGCCTGAAAAACGCCCGATGCTCAGACTCTGGGCAGGGGGCGTTATAGGCATTGTCGCCCTGATGTGGTCCAACGTTCCTTTCTCATTCATATTCGGATTCACAAAAGCATCGCACCTGTGCGGACTCGCATTGACCGTCCTGATCTCGTTCGGACTGTACACGTACCGTGCGCTGAAAGATAAACTCGGGCTCGCACCGGGCCGAAACTGGGCAGAGCGCATATTCGGAAAATACACGGAAGGATTCACGGCAGAAGACGGACGAATGATGCTCCTCATCCTGCCATTTATGATATTCGGTATCATATGCCTGATAAACCACTCGTTTTACGACGTAAACGGCACGTACTACACGGGTCAGTGCACGTACGGTGACATGAACTTCCACCTCGGGATCATAACGAGCCTGAAAGAGCAGGGCACGTTCCCGCCGGAATACAGCATTGCCCCCGGAAACCAGCTTGACTACTACTTCCTGTGCGACTCCGTATCATCGTCGCTGTACCTGTTCGGGCTCGGGCTCCGCGCCGCGTACGTATTGCCGATGGCGTTCGGATTCCTGCTCGTCTTTATGGGATTCTGGTTCCTCGCAAACAGCGTACTCAAATCATTCTCGAAGGCATCGGTAGCGTTCGTGCTGTTCTTCCTGAACGGCGGGTTCGGGACAATGTATTTCCTTGACAACCTTCGCAAGGATCCCGGAAATTTCACGCAGATTTTTACGGAATACTATCACACCCCGACGAACTTTGTTAACAGCCAGGGCGGGACAACGAACATCTGCTGGACGAACACCGTCGTTGACATGATGCTGCCGCAGCGTGCGACTCTGTTCGGGTGGATGATACTGTTCCTTGTCCTGTACCTGCTTTACACGTCGGTATTTGACGGAAAAGACGATCCGAAAGAAAGACGGTTCATTGCCGCCGGAGTGCTCGCCGGGCTTACGCCTATGATCCAGACTTACACGTACTTTACGATCGGCCTTACCGCTATCGCCTGGCTCGTGTATTCATGCATCAGGGATAAATTCTCATGGAAGATCATACGCTCGTGGCTGTTTTTTGGCGTGCCCGCACTGGCGCTGTCGATACCGCAGCTGAAGATATGGATATTCGGCGCGGTAGGAGGCGACAGCTTCATCAGCTTCGCGTTCAACGCATATAACGAATCGGATAACTGGCTCTGGTTCTGGGTAAAGAACGTCGGAATCGTGTTTATACTGCTTGTCCCCGCGTTCATCAGCGCGTCGAAAAAGCTGAAGGCAATGTACAGCGCCGGACTGCTGATATTCGTTGTCACCGAAATTGTTAAATTCCAGACTTTTGCTTACGATAATAACAAACTCTACCTTATGTGGTACGCGTTTTCCACGCTTATCGTTGCCGAACTGCTCGTTAACTGCTACCGGAAACTCGAAGGAATAAAGGGCAGACAGGTAATAGCGGTGATACTGATGATAATCGCCACGAACGCCGCGATACTGACGATGGGCAGGGAAATGTATTCCGGCTTCCGCCCGCAGTCGTACAGCATTTACGACGCAAAAGCCGTAAGAGCAGCTGATTTCGTAGAGAACAATACTCCTGCGGATTCGCTTTTCATCTGCTATAACAATCACAATAACGCGATAGCGTGCCTTACCGGGCGCAATATTTTCGTGGGTTCTGGCACGTTCCTGTACTCGCACGACGTGGGATACCAGGAAAGACAGAACGCTCTCTACAGCATATTCAACGATATCGACGACTTCGAAAAATACAGGAAAGAATACGGATTTGACTACGCATACATATCCGAATATGAACGCGGGAATCTGGACAAGGGCAGTTTCATAGAGGATTATCTCAAAGAAACGTATAAAATGGTATACGATCAGGACAATATCCGGATCTTCGACCTTAACAGTCCGCTGTGAAAGGAACCGGCAGCGATGGACAACTGCACAGAGCAAAAAGTTAATGATAAAAATACGATAAACGGGCTGGAAGGCGGAAACTTCTACGCATATATTGCCCGCATGAAATATATAAACCGGTGGGGGCTTATGCGAAATACCGAACAGGAGAATATCCAGGAGCACAGCCTGGAGGTCGCGATACTTGCCCACGCGCTTTGCCTTATCCGGAACGAACTGAACGCGGGACAGGAAGAAAAGCAGCTTGACCCCGAAAAAGCGTGCATATATGCCGTATTCCACGACAGCGATGAGATCATAACGGGAGACCTTCCGACGCCTATTAAATATGCTAATCCGGTGATCAGGGATAATTATCACGAGATCGAGGAGCAGTCGAAGGAAAAACTTTTGTCGATGCTCCCCGAGAGGCTCAGACCGGTGTACCGCAGCATACTGTTTTTCGGCGACAATGACCCGGAGTACAAGTCTGTGGTGAAGGCTGCCGACCGCCTTTCGGCATACATCAAATGTGTGGAGGAATGCAAAGCCGGAAACGCCGAATTCTCGCTTGCGCGCAAGACCGTGATGGATACGATGCGGGCAATGCACCTCCCGGAACTCGATTACTTTATTGACCACTTCCTCGACGCCTACTCGCTGACCCTTGACGAACTCGAACAGCGGACGTGACGGCGCGATAATTAATAACAGCTTTACGCTGAAAAGGAGAAAAAATGGGATTATTTGATAAGATATTCGGTACGTACAGCGACAGAGCGCTTAAGCAGATCAGACCGATCGTAAACGAGATCAACGCTCTCGAACCGGAGATGCAGAAAAAGAGCGACGCGGAACTGCGCGAGATGACAAATATTTTCAAGCAGAGACTGGCGGACGGGGAAGACCTGGACGACTTACTTCCGGAAGCGTTTGCCGTTGTAAGAGAAGCCGCGAAACGTGTACTCGGGCAGAGACACTACGACGTACAGATGCTCGGAGGCATCGTGCTCCATCAGGGCAGGATCGCAGAGATGAAAACAGGAGAAGGAAAAACGCTCGTATCCACGCTCCCTGCATATCTGAACGCCCTCACCGGAAAAGGTGTGCATCTGGTCACGGTAAACGACTATCTGGCCAAGCGCGACAGCGAATGGATGGGTAAAATATACACTTTCCTCGGATTGACCGTCGGATGTATCGTCCACGATCTCACGCCGGACGAGCGCCGAAACGCGTATAACTGCGATATCACTTATGCGACGAATAACGAGCTCGGATTCGATTATCTGAGGGACAA
Organism: Mageeibacillus sp. UBA1255; assembly: GCA_002308795.1. Taxonomy (GTDB): domain Bacteria; phylum Bacillota; class Clostridia; order UBA1212; family UBA1255; genus UBA1255. The sequence goes on from DBVV01000108.1 coordinate 18,721, forward strand.
TATGGTCATCTACAAGCAGCAGCTCGTTCAGCGCGACCTGAATTTCGCCATCGTTGACGAGGTGGACAGTATCCTGATCGATGAAGCCAGGACGCCGCTTATCATTTCCGGCGCCGGAAACAAGTCGAGCGAGCTTTACGAACGCGCAGATGCTTTCGTTTCAAATCTGAAGGCGCTCGTGATCAAAGAGACCGACAGCAAGGATCTTATGGAGGACGTTACCGAGGACTATATCGTTGACGAGAAGGCCCGCACTGCAACGCTTACCACGATCGGCGTCGGAAAAGCGGAAAAGTTTTTCAATCTCGAGAACCTTTCGGATCCGGAGAACGCGGAGATCTCGCACCACATCAACCAGGCTCTGAAGGCCCGCGGGATCATGAAGCGCGATATAGATTACGTCGTGAAAGACGATCAGATAATCATCGTCGACGAGTTCACGGGCCGTCTGATGTTCGGACGCCGCTACAATGAAGGCCTACACCAGGCTATCGAAGCGAAAGAACGCGTGAAGATCCAGAAAGAGAGCATGACTCAGGCGACCATCACGTTCCAGAACTTCTTCAGAATGTACAAGAAATTGTCCGGAATGACCGGTACCGCCCAGACGGAAGAGCAGGAATTCAACGACATCTACTCGCTGGACGTTATCGTTGTCCCGACGAACAAGCCGGTCATAAGGATAGACTATCCGGACAGCGTTTATAAGACGGTAAGCGGTAAGTATAAGGCGCTTCTTAAGGACGTTCAGGAGATCCACGAAAAAGGGCAGCCGATACTGATCGGTACGGTGTCAATAGAGAAGTCCGAGCATCTCAGCAAGCTTCTCGGCCGCAGCGGGATCAGGCACAACGTACTGAATGCGAAGAATCACGAGCGCGAGGCGGAAATAATCGCTCAGGCCGGTAAGTTCGGCACAGTCACGATCGCGACGAACATGGCAGGCCGCGGTACCGATATCGTCCTGGGAGGCAACAGCGAGTATATGGCTAAGCAGGATCTGCGCCGCGAGGGGTACACTGAAGAGCAGATCGCGCAGGCTGACAGCTACGCCGATACTACGGACGAAAACGTGCTCAAACTAAGAGAACATTACAGAGAACTCGTGGCGGAACACGACGTTGACACTAAAGCGGACCGCGAGAAAGTCGTTGCCGCCGGCGGACTGTTCATAATGGGTACCGAGCGCCATGAATCGAGACGAATCGATAACCAGCTGCGCGGCCGTTC
>DBVV01000108.1:19987-24905 GCA_002308795.1 Mageeibacillus sp. UBA1255
CTGATGCGTCTGTTCGGCTCCGAACGAATGATGAATATGATCGACACTCTGGGCGTGAGCGAAGATTACGCAATTGAGAACAAGCTCCTTTCGAACGCGATCGAAACGGCGCAGAAACGCGTAGAGGGAAGAAACTTCGACTCCCGTAAAAACGTGCTCCAGTACGACGACGTGATGNNATGAACCAGCAGCGCGAGATCATTTATGCGCAGAGGCGCAAAGTGCTTGACGGCGAGAATCTGAAAGAGAGCTTCCACGGCATGATAAGGAGCCGGATCAGAGAGACGGTGGAGCTCTACTGCAATAAGGACGTCGATCCGGAATACTGGAATATCGAGTCGGTAGAGGCGGATCTGGTGGGTATCGCCGCTCCGTCGATCATCGAGAAATACCGCTCGGCCGGAAAACACACGAAGCCGGACGAGATGATCGAGGAACTTACCGAAGACGCTATACGCCGCTACGATGCTAAAGAGGATGAGCTTGGCGAAGAGATCATGCGCGAAGCAGAACGCGTGATACTGCTAAGAAGCGTTGACGAGAACTGGATGACGCACATCGATGCGGTCGATCAGATGAAATACGGCGTCGGACTGCTGGCTTACGGTCAGAAGAGCCCGATCGTCGAATATAAGTTCCAGGCCTTCCAGATGTTTGAGGATATGAACAAGACGATCCAGGACGAGGCGGTAAGGCGTATGTTCAGCGTACAGCTGAGGCCGAACGTGAAGCTCGAGCGCAAGAGCGTGGCCGGACCGGGCAGAGCCGGATTCGAGGGCGAGGCACAGAGGTCAAGGGCTGCAAAGCATATCGCTGCGGCAAGGAACGCGGAGCAGGGCAGAGCGGAGGATGGAGAAAACGGCCGTCCTGCGAATCCCGGCAAGCCTGTGACTTACGTCCGGAAGACAGCTAAAGTAGGGCGCAACGATCCCTGCCCGTGCGGCAGCGGAAAGAAATATAAAGATTGCTGCGGAGCAGACGAGTAATGAGTTCACTTAAAGAGGAAGCCGCACAGTTTGAACCTGTGGATCTGGCTAAATTGAGAGGAGAGGGAAACGTGACCGATGCTATGAAAATGGCGTGCGGCCTGTATAACTCTGCGCTCAGCGAGATCGAATCGGGCAGCGTCACTATGGCCAGGGGGAACCTTCGCAAGGCCACCGCGCTGTGCCCTGAGTTCAATTATGCCGTTATCCTCTACGGTATCTGCACCTTTTATACCGGCGACCGGACGGGGGCAATGCGTATCTTTAACTCCGTTAAATCTCCCGCCGAACGCACGCGTGCAATGAAAATATATGACAGGCTCGTTGACGACGAACTGTCCGTGTCTGCTAAGGAAGTGAGCGGCGCGCGCCTCAGAAAAGCGATCGCATCATTCAGTGACAACCACGTTGACAGCGTATACCGTAAACACGAAGGACGTGAATACGAGGAAGAGACGATCGTACGCCCCCGTGCGCTGTTTTTTGACAGTGAACCAGGTATGGGCGACAGCGGCGTGCGTATCACCACCAGCGGCTGGTCAGGTAAGCCTTCTTCGGAAAAACAGAATGAAGGCGAGGATACAGGCAACGCGGTCAGGCGCAAGACTGTCGTCACCCTCCACCAGCTGCCTGAAATGGAACAGAAAAAGGGCCGTAAGGAAAAAAGAGCCGGAGATCCTAAAAATTCCCGGGGCGATGAAAACGGTTCCGGCCGCCGCAAACTGGCGGTCAACGGTTACGTCCTCACGATAATCGTCATACTGCTTCTGATCGCTCTTCTGATCGCAGTCATCGGCTGGGTCTCAGAGAGGGCGAGGCGCCGCACTATGGAGACTAATAAAAGCACGACCGGCATTGCCGCTGTCGAGCCCGGCACTTCATACGTTGATTTTTATTCATAAAACTACAATGAAAAAAACGGGGAGAATTATCATCAGGCGTGCAGTATGCGCATTAACGAATATGCACCTCGGAGGCGCCGCAGGCCGGATATTGACCGCCAACGAAACCAACTGGCTGCACGTGTTATTGACCGACGACCCGGGTCTGTTTGACGGTTTCATTGACCGCGACGACGATTCGATATTTAAAACGATGTGGCACGGCGAGTTTCCGGGAAAGCTGCTCACGGGCATTGCCCAGACGTACCTCCTTAATAACGACCCCGAAACGAAACGCGTAGGCGACGCGATCGCCGGTAAACTCAAGGAGGTCCAGGAACCCGACGGCTATTTAGGACCGTGGAAGAAGAGTGTTCGTTATGAGGCGGACGTGGCTCCTGGCAGCTGGGGCAAGTGGGATACGTGGGGCCAATACCACTGTATTTACGGTTTATTGCGGTGGTATCAGGTCACCGGGAACAGGGATGCTTTTAATACGGCTAAGCGTGCGCTGGACAATATTTACGACCATTTTATTGCCGGAGGGATCTCGATCGCAGCGCAGAACTGGGCCGAATGGGCAGTCCTGAGCGGACGGAACGAGCTTTACTTAAACTATTACGGCGAATGCTCGTTAGAAACGGTTCTTGAGAACGGTCATAAAATTGTGCTGACGCAGAAGACGGAGTATCCGGCGGATGGCGCCGTCAATATTAAAATAGATACCGGCTGTCCGGATGAACTGACGCTGTATTTCCGCATCCCTTCCTGGTCGGTCAATACTGTACTTACCGTGAACGGCGAGGCTGTCAATGCAGAGGCCGGTTCGTATTGTGCCGTAAAGCGTGTCTGGAAGTCAGGCGATTCGGTCAGGCTCGTTTTAGATATGTCGCCTCATTTCCTGGTCAACGACGCAGTTAAGCCGGTTAAAATTTCCGTTTATTACGGGCCGCTCCTGCTTGCTTTCCGGACCGGCAGCGGGCTTTCTCGCAATACCCGCTTTAACATCGAAGCGCTTCGCAAAATGGTTCGTGTGGAAGGCGACGCCTGGTCAATTACCGCGTTTCTTCTGCTTCAGGTCAGAGTGTGGTTTTAACAGATTATTATTCGGCCGGCAAAGACGGGGACAATTACACTTCCTGGCTCTGCTGTGATTCCGCCTCTCAGTTTAGCAGCGGTCAATTTTGGCACATAAACCGCCGCTGAACGCGATAATGTGCCACTCCTCCTCAGCTACCGAAGAAAAATGAGCAATAGAATATGCAGGTTGCGCAAGGGCGTGATCCATCCGGGCACGGTCCGGAACAGAATGCAGCTGAAGAACAACTTTTCGCTTAAACAGGAAAAGAACCGGCTCAAAAAAGTCGTTGACAATGCATTTTACATAGTGGTATAATGCTATCTGCGCTCTTGAGAACGCACGCACCTTTAGCTCAGCTGGTAGAGCAACTGACTCTTAATCAGTGGGCCCAGGGTTCGAGTCCCTGAAGGTGCATAAACAAAAACAGCCCCATAGTGGGCTGTTTTTGTTTATGCGAAGAAAAGGGGACTCGAACCGAGCGTTAGCGGAAATAAAGCATATAGAGGCAAAAGTGATAATGGCGTAGGAATATGCCGGTGGCATATTCCAGCGAGGAGGGCCCTTTAAGCAAATCTCAAAAGTAAGAGGAAATGGTTGAGATTTGCGTGGGCGAGTCCCTGAAGGTCGAAAAAGATCCAGACTCGAACCGAGCAGAATTTGCATGCGGCGAGTCCCTGAAGGTCGAAAACGATCCGGACTCGAACCGAGCAGAATTTGCGTGGGCGAGTCCCTGAAGGTCAGAACAGTTCGGGCGCGATACGAGCGTTAAAGTGCGCTTTTCCAACGCCGTTCACAACACCACAATGGCGATAAATCTTGCAAGAGCAGTGGCAAAGAGATAAAAAGATGACCTCGGCAGAAATGTCGAGGTCACCAAAAATTACGGCTCTGATCAATAATCAATTCCTTCGAGCTTTCCTTCGCTGTCGTACCGCTCTTCTCTTATCTTTTTGCCATCCTCATCATAAATGTATTTATAAGAGTATTGAACTTTTCCCTCGGCATCATAGCTTGTATAGCCCATCGGCTTCCCGTTCTCGTTCGTATAAACATCATATCCGATAAGATCGTTATCCTGATTCACGGTGGTGATTTTCGTCAGCAAACCACCCGAATCATATTCAAGAGTTGATATGCTGTATCGGTTCGGCTGATTCTCCCAGTTTGGATAGTATACTTTTTTGACGTAGTTCTTCGGGTGTTCACCGTCCTTGTCGTCGTATTCGAAAGTCGTCCTGTTTGTCGAAACGGTTTTGGTCCCAAAGCCGATATCTTCGATCAACCGGTCGTATTCGTCATATTTTCTCTCGACTCTCATAAGAGGGCCGGAGTTCCAGAAAAACCACGACATTACCGTACAATTCCCATGATCGTCGTATTCGTAATCTACCGATCCAGTCTGATTGCCCTTGCTGTCAAAACTTGTCTTGTTTACAATGCGGTCGTTTTCCCACCTCTGTGTGTGAACAAAGACTAGGTTGCCGTCGCCGTCATAGTGTTTGAGCTTTATGACGTGCCCGTTTTCATCCCTTTCGACAACATCGGGATGTTCGCCGAGAGTATTGCCCTCGCCGGAATCGGTTGGAAGAGCCTCTTCTACAGACTGAAGGAAATTGAGAACATCTTGCAGGGCCGAGCAGCCCGACAAGACAATACCTGCCATAAGAACAACTGCTATTATGGATATAAATCTAATTTTCTTCATGCCCACCCTCCATCATTATGATTTGTGTCAACTGTTTGATTTCAGTTCTTATCTTTCTTTTTCTTCTTTTTGGACGCAACGATGATTACTACGACAATGATTATTACCACAAGTATTATCAGCAGCCAAATAAAGATACAAAGTCCAAGCGGTTGCGGGCAGAAATGGCAGATCGGACAATTGCTTCCGACACCGCTCGGATTCCCGTCATCATAAGGATTGTTCGTTCCGTTTCCACCGGGGTTTGACGATGAATTACCGTTGT
>DBVV01000132.1:0-15578 GCA_002308795.1 Mageeibacillus sp. UBA1255
AATTCGTGTCATCATCCGGTTCGCCTGCCATTTGTCATTTGCCATTTGCCATTTGCCACTTACCACTTGCAATTTGCCATTTGCAATTTGCAATTATAATCTAACCGCCACCATCATCCCGTCACCTGTCTCCAGCAGCGTACCGCGAAATTCAGCCCGGCCGCCGTCCTCGCCGGAACGCAGCACCCCGTCCAGGAACGCACGCATATTGACGACGATCGTACGGTGTTTGTGCGGCGCAGAGGAAGGCTCATCAAAAACCTTGCCGTAAAAAATACAATTGTCCGCCACCAGAAGCCCGCCGGACGGAAGCAGCCTCAAAACGTCATCAAGCAGATGAACGTATTGACCTTTTGCACTGTCGAGAAATATCATATCGTACGTGCCGCGAAGCGCAGGAAGCACCTCGGAAGCATCTCCGAGGATCACGCGGATCCGGTCGCCGAGACCGGCACGGCTTATGTTAGCGCGAGCGAGGGAGGCCATATCCGGATCGATCTCGACAGTTTCGATCTCGGCCCCGGGTGCTGCTGATGCCATCAGAATGGCAGAATAGCCGATAGCGGTACCGGTCTCGAGTATACGGGCAGGCTTTTTAAGGGCGGTAAGGGTCAATAACAGTGACGCGGAATCGGGGCGCAATATCGGCACGTTGTTTTCAAGCGCGTAAGAACGGAGCCCGGCCAGGAAAGGGTCGCGGTCAATGAAAAAAGAAGAAATGAATTCGTTGTTCTCCGCCATCAGTCGTCACCGGGATCCTCGTCGCCCGGATTATCCGGAGGCACGTAATTCGCGATATCCTTGACCGCCTGCTGATGCTCCTCGTAAGTACGCGAAAAGACGTTGCCGCCGCTTCCGTCGACTCTTGCCACAAAGTAGTAATAATCATGATTCGAGGGGAACAGCGCACCGATCAGCGACGCCTCGCCGGGAGAACAGATCGGACCGGGCGTAAAGCCTGGGTAAACGTAAGTATTATACGGATCGTCGAGCTCCAGTTCCTCGTTAAGAGGATGATCCAGATCCACGCCGTGGACGCGGTGGTAGGCGTAACGCACAGTAGCGTCGGACTGGAACACCTTCAGATCCTCGCCGCCGAACATATATCTGTTGTAGAAAACACCGGCGATAGGAGCGCGGTCGGAATCAAGCTTAGCCTCTTTCTCAACGATCGACGCTAAAATGACCACCTGATCGAGCGTAAGGCCGGTCTTCTCGAGCTGTTCATAGTAAGCGGGGCGGAAGATCTCGTTAAAACGGTTGAGCATCTTATAAACGACGTCCTCGGGCCTTGCCAGCACGTCAAATTCGTAAGTATCAGGGAACAGGTAGCCGTCCAGACGGTGATCCCTGCCGGACAGATCAGCACCCTTCAGGAACTCATAAGAAGACACGTCGGCGTTATCAACGGCGTCGAGGAATTCTTCTGCGGTGCATACGTTGTTGCGCTCGAGACGGGTAGCCATCTGTTCCGTTGTGAACCCCTCGGGGAACGTGACTTTTACGGTCTCGGGCGTTCCGGACAATATAAACATAATATCTTCGTAAGACAGTCCCTCGGACAACGTATACGTTCCGGCGTTGTATTGTCCGTCATACCCGTAGAATTTTGACAGGAAGCGGTATATCTGAACGTTTTTGATGAGCCCCGCTTCGTACAGGCGCTGGCTGATCGATTTGGTCGTTTCCTTCTTTTCCACGCGGAATTTCTGCTCCGTGGCGATGTCAATAATTATCGAGTCCTCGCTCACTTCATTGTCGAAGTGGTCAACGACGAACGTGTATACCGTGTATCCGGCTGCGATCGTAAGCGTGACGATGACAACGATGAGCAGCAGCACCAGCACCGTAACACGGCGCCTGCGCTTCATTTTTTTGTGGAATTTATACTCTTCGTAAGTGACCTTGTGCTGCGCAAGGACGCTCTTATTCTTCTTGGAGCGCTTCTTTTTATCGCCTTTATTACGGCCCGTACGCTTTTCTTCAGCCTGCGGTGCGGAGACGTCTTTCGCAGCTTCCGTATCATTCCCGGCATCCGGTTCTTTTTCAAAAACAGCGGTGTATGCGTCTTCGTCCGGTATAATTTCTTCTGTTTCCTGTATGCCGAAATGGACGCGATGGATCTCGGTATCGTCGAAATCGTCATCGTCATCTAAAACCGCAGGGGAGTAGCTGTCGGTGATCTTTTCTTCCCGCTCCTCACGGTCGATCTTCGCAGCTTCGCGGATACGCTCCTGCTCATATTTGCGCCGCTCTTCTTCCCGGTCAATGATCTTTGTTTTGTCGATGAACGGGTTGGTTTGGTTGCCCATGCCTGGACGACGCACTGCGCCAGGCTTCCTGATCCTGCTTTTTTTATTATCAGCCAACCTGTCCACCTCCTTTTGCAAAGATTCGTTTGGCTGAAGCCGTTATCCGGATACGCTCACCGGACGAACGGTCAGATACCGCTTCAGATATTGTCCCGCCTTGCCCTGTCTTTTGCGCGCAGTTCGGTGTCAAGTATCTTCTTCCTGAGTCTGATGCTCTTTGGTGTTACTTCTACGAGTTCGTCGTCGGAAATAAAGTCCAGCGCCTGTTCGAGGCTTAATATGATCGGGGGAGTGAGTTTGAGTGCTTCGTCAGAGCCGGAAGCGCGGATGTTCGTCAGATGCTTTTTCTTGCAGACGTTTATTACCAGGTCGTCGCCGCGGGCGCTTTCGCCTACGATCATTCCTTCGTAAACTTTTTCGCCGGGGCCGATGAACAGCGCGCCGCGTTCCTGAGCGTTGAAGAGGCCGTACGGAACTGCCTCGCCCTGCTCCCAGGCCACCATTGACCCGTGTGTGCGCGAACTGATGTCGCCTTTATACGGCTCATATCCGTCGAAAATGCTGTTCATAATGCCGTTGCCCCTGGTATCGGTAAGAAACTCGCCGCGATAGCCGATGAGCCCGCGGGCAGGGATGCGGAACTCCAGACGCGTGAAATTGTCCGAAGTAGGGCGCATATTTACCATCTCACCTTTGCGGGTGCCGAGTTTTTCGATGACGGTGCCTACGTACTCTTCCGGAACGTCTACGGTGAGGTATTCCATGGGCTCGCACAGGCTGCCTTCGATCTCTTTATATATTACTTTAGGGCGCGATACCTGGAATTCGTATCCCTGGCGGCGCATCGTCTCGATCAGCACCGAAAGGTGAAGTTCGCCGCGGCCGGATACTTTGAGAGTATCGGGGGAGTCGGTGTCTTCGACGCGCATGCTGACGTTAGTTTCGATCTCTTTGTAGAGGCGGTCGCGGATGTGGCGCGAGGTGACGAACGTGCCTTCGCGGCCGGCGAAGGGGCTGTTGTTGACCAGAAAGTTCATTGACAGCGTAGGTTCGTCGATATTTACGAAGTGGATCGGATCGATAAATTCCGGATCGCACACCGTGTCGCCGATGTTGAATTCGGTAAGGCCCGCCAGCAGGATGATATCTCCGGCCATCGCGTCCTGTACTTCGACTTTTTTCAGTCCGTCAAACTTGTACAGATACGTGACTTTCGCGCTCTTGCGGAAGCCGGCTTCGTTGCATACGGTCACGGTCTGGCCTGAAGTTATGCGTCCCTGCTCGATGCGGGCAACAGCCGTTCTTCCTACGTATTCGTCTACTCCGATGTTGGAGATCAGCATGCGAAGCGGCGCGTCAACATCCGCGTCGGGTGCGGGTATGTAGTTGATTATAGCGTCAAACAGCGGTTTTAAGTCTTTCTTTTCGCCGCCGTCCGGTTCGGTCGAAGCGTATCCGTCGCGCGAAGAAGCGTAAATTACCGGGAAATCGAGAAGGCTGTCGTCAGCGCCGAGGTCCATGAACAACTCGAACACTTCGTCCAGCACTTCCGCCGGTCTCGCGCCGTCGCGGTCGATCTTATTAATGACGACGATGGGTTTTAACTTCATTGCCAGCGCCTTGGATAACACGAAACGCGTCTGCGGCATTGCCCCCTCGAATGCGTCAACGAGCAGCAGCACGCCGTCTACCATTCCGAGCACACGCTCGACTTCGCCGCCGAAATCTGCGTGTCCGGGTGTGTCAACGACATTTATCGTGTATTTTCCGTATTTCAGCGACGTGTTTTTGGACAATATCGTGATGCCTCGCTCGCGTTCAAGGTCGTTCGAGTCCATTACGCGCTCCTGTACCGTTTCGTTTGAGCGGAACGTGCCGCTCTGGCGCAAAAGTCCGTCCACCAGCGTAGTTTTGCCGTGGTCAACGTGTGCGATTATTGCTATATTTCTCAGGTCTTCTCTTTTCTTATCGCTCATATCCAGCTGCTTCCTTTGCTGCCTTGGTCATCTGCGGGCAATATATCGTGGTTTCCGGCCCGGCCGGTATTACGCGGACCTCATCCACAACTTATTATAATACATTATTCTGCGCCAAATGTCAAAGTTGCCGACCCTGCTCCGCCTTCTGCAAGGAAGATATCGTATCCTCCGGGGCCGTTAGCGGTAGTGGCAAGATAAAAGAAGGTAAACGAACCGTCTTCGTTCGGCAGGATCCTGCCCGTGCCGTTTTCGGTGACAAGGCCCAGGAAGAGCGTTAACCGGTTATGTGCGTTTCGCGGATCGGACTGATCGACGCCCGCCAGCTTGAATTGGCTGCTGCCCGTAAAATTGAGCCCGTCGTCACTGAACTGAAGGGTAGGGACGGTGTACGGATCATTGACACCGTCGTTTACCGAAAGGAAGGTGATACGCGCGAATATCCGGCGCCCGTCGGGCAGATCGAAGTATGCCAGCTGGTTGCCGATCTGTGAGAATCCGGAGGTGTTTTCGCGCTCAGAAAAAAGGAAGCGTGACGGATCGGCCGAGCGGATGCGGACGTAGCCTTTAAACGTGCCGTTCTCGAAATGGCCCGTGTAAAGCCAGAAGGGCTTACCGTCGGGGTCGTCGGCAACGTAAAGTATCTCCTCGTGGTTGAATCCGATCTCCGGATCGTCGCATACCACAGCGGGTTCGTCGGTCTTGCGGATCCAGTTTATGCCGTCTGAAGAGGATGCGTAACCGATCTTATCCCCGTAATATCCGCCGGGTGTGACGCCGGTACATTGCCACAGCATGTGGTAAACGCCGTCAACGTAAACGACTTCCGGCTCGAGCGTGTTATCCACCCACCAGCCTGTTTCGCCAAGCTCCCAGCCCAGGTAGAACATAGGTGCGTCAGGGTAACGGCGCCAATGTATGCCGTCGGATGACGTTGAGAGCATCACGTGATCGCCGCCGCTTTTGAAATTCGCGTCATCCCAGCGGCAGCCGGAATACAGGCGGTATTCGTCGCCGATCTTCATCCCGAAGAGAGAATAATCGTACGCCAGATCGTCATCGCCGAAAAACACACTGTTCTGAGCAGAGCCGCCGTTTAAAACAAGCCCGGCGAGATCACCCATGCCGTTTCCAGAAATATCACCGGCAGTTATGTTGACCGGCCGGATACCTTCGTCGAACGTAAAAACAGAATAGAGATTTTTATTGTCCCGGTCCGTGCCGAACCGCCCGTCACCGCTGCTGCACAAGATCCGTATCCTGTATCTGCCGCCTGCTTTTTCCAGATAGACCGCGTCTGCCATTCTGTCGCTGTTCATATCAGCGCAGAAGAAGTCCTGAACTCCACCTCCGCGCGGCCCTGCGCCGTTTGAGGACGTCAGAACGTATTCGGGTTTTTCTTTTGTGCCGTTATTGCGGTAAACGTTTAATATGTATCCCGAGCCGATCACGATCTCGGCCGTTCCGTCGCCGTCAATATCTCCGGCGCGCATTATCCCTTTTTTCCTCTCCGGCAGCCTGAACGCCACACCGGAAAAACCGCCGGAAGAACCGTAATATATTGACAACGCATCTTTTCCTGCGAAAAGCAGGTCGCAATATCCGTCTCCGTCGAAATCCGCGGCTCCGGCCAGCGAAACATCTGCAGCGGAGATATTGTCCCCGTAAGCCGGTCCAAGCTCGATATCCGTGATACCGGTGACCATAAATCCGTTGTCCGTGTTCGGGTAGTACGTCCGTTCTTCGCGGAAGATCGTGTCGTCGGCAACGATCGCGATGACCGTTATTATTGACAGCTTTCCGCCCCGGTACCGGACTATATCTCCCGTCGCATCTCCGTTAAAGTCCGCGATGGCAATATCTCCTTCGAGCTCCGGGCATTTTCCTTCGAGTTCCATCAGTTTATAATACCGTCCGAACTGTATATACCGTCTCCGGATCGCGGAATCAGGCCCGTAAAACGTGCTGTCGCACTCTGCCGTGATGCTGCCTGAACTCAATTCGAACGTCACCGGTCCCGTTTCTGCCTCTGTGATGCTTCTGTATTCCGGCATGAGTGCGAAGGGGATATTCGCCGCGAAAGGGAGCACAGGCTGATCGCCGTTTACACTGCCGCCGGACTGATCCGGCGCCGTGCACGAACACAGCAGGCACGTTAAGATCGCGGCAAGAATAATAACAAAAATAGTAAAATACGCCGCCCTGAAGCCGGTCCTTAAATTATTTCTTTTGATCGAACTTAAAACGAGCATTTGAGAAAGTCCTTTATAATCGCCGCAAATTCGCGAACGTCACGGAATATCTGACCCGAATAAGAGCGCGGATCAGCTCCGACGCCGTACGCATCAAGACCGAGTTTCCCGGCTATATACAGAGAACGGTACAGATGGTAGCGCTGCGTAACGATAATAACACGCTTAAAACCGAAATGCTTTGCCGCGCGGAACACGCTCTCATACGTTGAAAATCCCTCCGGATCTTCTGCGATAGAGGCATCGGATACTCCCAGTGAGATCGCACGCTTCGACATCACGGTTACTTCGTCATAGTTCTCGCTTCGGTCTCCTGACATCACTAAAAGCTGAGCGCCGGAGAAACCGAATACCTCCACGCCCGTGTCGATCCTGTCCGAAAGCATATGAGAAGGGGAACCGTCCGGAAGCACGCTGCAGCCCAGCACGATCACCGCATCGAATCCACCTTCGAGCAGCCTCGGATCATCGGGCTGTACGATCCTGTCCTTCGTTTTCTGGATCACGTAAATGTTTATAATAAGCGCGGCGATCCCTGCGGTCAATACGCATGCCAGTATCACGGCTATGATTTTCAGCACAAGGTGCTTTTTACGGGCAGCCATTACAGTCTCCTTGGTCTTAGTCTTTTACTGCGAGGCGGGAGAGTGTTTCAAGGTTCCGGCGCATAAGCGACAGGTACGTTTCTCCGGCGTCGAAGTCTTCTTTGCTGAGGTTATGGCACGAGTGGAGGCAGGCGGTTTTGCATCCGGTTTCGGCGGCAATAGCATCTGCAATCCTGTGGCTTGAGAGTTCTACGTAAAATACCGTATCAAGTTCGTTCTCGCGTATGGCGTCAATGACTTTTTTCACGTCTGATGCTGCAGGTTCGCTTTCCTCCGCACATCCCGGGAAGACCGCGCATGCGCTGAACCCGTACCTTTTGCAGAAATAGCGGAACGGAAAGCGGTCGCCGAAAGCCAGCAGCCGCTTTTCAGCAGAGATACGCGCTGAAAGAGAGGCGAATTCATTGTCAAGCGCCTCCAGTTCCCCGATGAAGCGGTCGCTGTTTGCGATAATTTTATCCGAAACGGCATTGCCGAGTCCCTTGCCGCCCACGACGGAAAGCAGTTTTTCGCGAAGAGCCGAAGCGATAAGAATAACGTTCTGCGGGTCGGTCCAGACGTGCGGATCCTCCTCATCCTCACCCTCGATCATCAGCTTTTCGTTGACCGCGCTCATCAGTTCGAACGAACGGCCCTGGTCCGAGACACCTGAAGACAGGAATTTTCCGACCCACGTATCTGCGTCGCCGCCTGCATATACGAGCAGGTCGCATTCGGAGATGGCAACGGCGTCGTTTACCGACGGATCGTACGTGTGTGATTCCGTTCCGGGCCGCAGCAATAGTCTTATGCTGAATTCCGGGATCCCGGCGGTCAATTCGCGTATGATATCGTACGCGGGGAATACGGTGGCAACGATATTAACGTCTTTTCCGTCCGCGCGCGTTGTGCAGCCTCCTGAAAATACACACGAAAACAGCAGGACCGGGCACAATACAAGAAATATAACTAGTTTTTTTATCGCAGCGTGATTCATTTTATTTATCTGCCCGATCATTGACCGATCGGGTTTATCTGGGGAAGTACACGCGCTTCGCGAAGAAGATCCGTGTACTCGGTATTGACGGGCTTCAGCGTAAACGAATAATTAAACTGCTTCTCGGCGAATACGTATTTCTTATCAAGCTCGGGACCGCAGCTGTTTGATCCTATGCCAGCCGTCTTGTAATCGACGTGGACGATAGTCTCGCGCCTCGGACGCAGACCGATATCGAGCATTGCCCGCGTAAGATCTTCAGGTGTGTAGTGCAGCGCGGAGAAGTTGAAGTCGGGCATGCCTTTGAAGAACAGGCCGCGTCCTTCGGCATCGGACACGCACGCAAAACGCGTTTCGATGTGGTTTCCGTTTTCCTGAGGCTTAACGTAATGCGTGAATTCGCCTGTGACTGTTGAATCAAATACGTCCATGCGGGCGTCCGCGTGCATATCGGAATAAGAATTGACCGGACCCATGCCGAAATAACGTATTTTTTCATTGCCCGCGGGCATCGCGAGCGTGAATCCGAAGCGCGGGACTGACGGCAATGCTTTGGCCAGTTCGCCCGATACGCTGAGTGAGATCTCGCCGTTTCCGAAGAAGATCCAGAAAACTGAATATTTGATCAGCGGCATGCGCGAAGGAGCGGCGAAACGGTAGGAGGCAAGTATCTCTACGTGGGCCGGAGCGGCATTGACGATCCTGGCGCCGTAGCATTCTTCGACAGCGTGATCGATCCGGTGCATCTGCCACATATTTCTGATGTTACGGTCATTGTCTGTCGGAGCACGCCACGCGGTGAAACAGGTGGGTCCCGAAAGCATCTCGATGCCGTTCCATACGGCTGATCTCAGCTGCCCGAGCGTGAGGTCGAATACGTACCTGAAATCGCGTCCGGTGACCGTCACTGTCTTTCCGTCATCTCCGGTAACGCACGTCATGCTCTCCATAAGCCCGGTGGGTACCGTTTCGGGAGAGGTCTGCTCGACGGGAAGCCTGAACTGGCACGAACCTAACGTGAATCCTCGCGGTACTGCAGGAGTGCTGTTCTTCGCGATCACGGTAAGGTCGATATATATCTCTTCAAACGTTATATCAGGCAGGTCTGCGTCGAATCTGCATTTTACGGTTTTATGCGGCGGGCAATGTCCGAGTTTAAGTTCTCCTTCGGCAATCGTCTCGCTCTGTGAATGTACCCTGTACTCGATCCGGACCGCTTTTTCGAGGTCAAGGAAATCGTATCTGTTCGTTACCGATACTTTTTCCGGTGTTTCGGGGTCGTACGAGATCTGAGCGGGGCAGATGATCTGCTTGTATTCGGTGAGGCCGGTACTCGGTACTCTGTCGGGATTAACGAGGCCGTCAACGCAGAAGTTTCCGTCGTGCGGGAATTCTCCGAAGCATCCTCCGTACGTGAAGAACGTGCGTGGATTTTCGGGGATACGGCGGTCGGGACCGTACTGAGGAAGACCTGCAGAAGTAGCCGTCATAGGCCCTTTTACGGTGCGAACGGCGTGATCGGCCCATTCCCATACGCATCCGCCCATAGCGTCCGGATATTTGTAGAAAACGTCCCAGTACGCGCGAAGATCGCCGGGGCCGTTGCCCATAGCGTGAGAATACTCGCAAAGATATAACGGCTTAACCGGTTTTCCGTTTTCGGCCGCTTCACGGAGCTGTTTTTCGCAGTAATCGCGTACGTAGTCGGGGGACGGATACATACGGCTGAGCATATCCAGTTCAGGGGCATCCGCTCCGCCCTCATAATGGACCAGCCTCGAACAGTCACGCTTTTTAGTCCAGCGCGCCATCGCACGGTGATTCTCGCCGTAGAATGCTTCGTTGCCAAGAGACCAGAAAATTATGCATGCGTGGTTCTTCTCATGCTCCACCATACGCTCCATGCGGTCAAGGTACGCTTTCTGCCAGTCGGGATCGTCGGTAAGGATACGGCTCGTGTCGCTTCCTGTTTCCATTGCGCCCGCATGCGTGCCGTGCGTCTCAAGATCGGTCTCTGCAACGACGTAGAAGCCGTAGTAGTCGCACAGATTGTAGAAACGAGGCGCATTGTGATAGTGAGAAGTGCGGATACAGTTGATATTGTGGCGCTTCATCAGTATAAGTTCGGCTTCGGTCTCCTTTAACGGAGTCACGTGTCCTAGATCGGGATGAGTGTCGTGGCGGTTCACGCCCTTGAGTTTTACCGGGCTTACGTTGATCAACAGTTCGCCCTTCGGACCGAGCGCGATAGTACGCAGACCGACGTTGACCGGGATGACTTCATTCTCGGCGATCAGCAGCACGGTGTACAGGTACGGCGTTTCGGCCGTCCAGAGGTGTTTGTCCTCCGGCGCGTCAAATTTCAGCTCGAATCTGCCTTTTTTATCTATTGCCGCCTGCGTGGAGGCAATAAGTTTTCTGCTCTGATCGTACAGTTCGGCGCGGACAACATTTCCCGCCGCTGCTTTTTCTTCTTCTCCGGGGTTTGCGACAGGTTTTGCAATGTTGAGATCGCCCTCGATCCTGATCGATTCCGTATCTGCGTGAACGAAGAAATCTCTGACGTGACGCTCGGGTCTGGCGAGGAGGTATACGTCGCGGAAAATGCCGGACACGCGGTAAAAATCCTGATCCTCCAGATACGTTGACCACGCATATTTGCAGACGGCAACGATTATTTCATTGTCCGCATCCTTAGACCGCCTGAGCAGAGAACTTACGTCAAACTCGGACGGAAGGTGAGAACCCTGCGAAAAGCCTGCGTATTGACCGTTAACGTACACGAAGAAGAAGGTGTCAACGCCTTCGAAGTTCAGGTATACGTGTTTTCCTGCGAACTGCTTCGGCAGCCTGAACGTGCGGCGGTAGATACCCACCGGATTTTCGCGCGGAACGAGCGGCGGATCGAGCGGTATCGGATAGTCAGCGTTAACGTATTGCGGAACGCCGTATCCGAACATCTGCCATGATGAAGGCACTTTAATGCGATCGAACCTGTATGCACCTTTATCAAAATCGAGGCCGAACGCTCTCGCAGCGTCGTCTGCAGTGTTGAAAAGGCAGAAATCCCAGTCTCCTTTGAGCGATTCCGTCATCCCACCGAATTCTGCGAGTCCGTCGGTCAATGCGTGTGCTCCGTTCAGGGCGCCGCAGCGGCATGTGTACGGGATATACCACGCCCTTGGCGCTAATGCCTTTTCAGATATTTTTTTGGGATTCTGAATAACAGAAAAATCCGGTGCTTTCATCATGTGTATCCTTTCTTTTAAGTTTTTATTTATTGATCGTAACTTCGACAGTATCCTGGAAGAGCTGCGCCCATTCGCCGTTGTCCGTGACAGTTAAGGTGAAGCGGAGTTTGGAGATCGTTTCGATGCCTTTGGCGTTAAGGTCTTCCATTGACCAGCCGGCATCCGTGAATCCGCTTACGCCGGGAGCGATCGAGTAGTAGAAATACGGGCGTATTTCTTCGCCGTCAGCGGTAACGTCGTCGAACGACACCTGGATGTCCTTATCCGTTTTATTCGTTACGTACATCAGCAGATCGTCGTATCCGTAGCTGTATTCTTTGAAATCGTAATAAACGATCCTGATAATATCGTTGTCGATCATGATCACGTCGTTTTCTCCGGGCGTGCGTTCGAAGGCGGGACCGGCTTTATCTTCTCCCATCGGGTAGATGATCGTTTTTCCGGCATATAACGGATCCGAGAAATAGTCGTTGGAGTCGATGACTTCCAGATAGAGTTCGATCACGGAAGGATCGTCGCCGCCGTTGTCCAGCAGGGCGTCAATGCCGATGAATGCGCTGTCGGTTACGGTCTTTCCGGCCGCGATCTCGGTATAAAGCATGCAGTCGACCTCGATGCCGTTGACAACGGCGTGGCGCAGTGACGCAAGCAGGTTTTTATCCGTTTTGTTCTCGATAGTGAATTCTACGCCGTATCCGAACGAATCGTCGTCAAGCACGATGCGTGTCGCGGTGACTTTTACGCTGTCGTTGTCAACGATCGTCTGGCCCGCGAAGTTGATGTCTTCGGGGTGCTTCAGATCGATATTGTTATCGCCTGTCGTAATAGGCGAGTTTGCGTATTGACCGCGCACCGGAATTTCTTCACTGCTGCGGGCAAGGAAGTATTGGTTGTTTTCGTCCGTGCCGAACGTCAGCACGTCGTTTTCGATAGAATAAGTGATCCCGGAGCCAAAGGAGTAGAGCTTTTCATCGTCCCACTGTATTTCTGATTCATCGCCGAATACGTTGATGAATCCGGTCCCCTCCGGTTCCAGAACAATAAAGAATTTCATCCCGAGTTCGAAGAACGTTTCGAGCAGTTCTTTCGACAGCTCCGTTCCGCTTTCTTTTCCGCCGGTCAATACGTAGTATCCCGCGCGTTCGGTATGTGTGAGTTCTCCCGGCGTTTCGTCTTCGATCACCGGCGGCTCTTCGTTGCTTCTTCTGAATACATATACGACGGTGTCAACGCTCAGCGTGAGCAGGTCCCCTTCGAGCGTGTATGCTGCAGGCTCGTTGCTTTCTATTTCGGTGAACGACGTTTCGTCCCATCTGAAATCATACCTTAGCGTCGACTGGTACATGACTGCCGTGCCGTCTTCGTTTACGATGATATAGAAGTAGAAACCGCCTGCTTCCATCTGTGCGATCTGTTCTTCGGTATATTCATCGTCCCCGTTTTTCGCTTTTATTAATTTATAATAACCGGGCAGCGACGGTGCAGGCTGGTCAGTGGGCGCTTCTGTTGGAATTTCTGTAGGTGCTTCTGTCGGGACGTCAGTGGGCGCATCAGTGGGAGCGTCGGTGGGTGCGTCGGTTACGGCGGACTCGGGTGAGTTCGTCTGTGCGCCTGTCGTGTTTTGCGGAACGTCGGTGGCAACGGAAGAGGGTTCTTCTGTTTTCTGCGGTTCGGGTATTTTTACGGTACAGGCAGCGAAGGTGGTTATGATAAGTACGGCTGCAGTGAGTACAGCTAGCAGTTTTGCTGAAATACTGGGTTTCATAATGATTATCCCTTTCCTTGTCCTTGTCCTTGGCCGTGCTTGCGTCGCGGCAGATTTTCACAATTGATATTATATAAGCAAATTGCTTTGTTTTCAATAGCGGACGTATGAACGGGCAGGATTGAAGCGGAAAGTACGGCCTCAATTCAGCTTTTGGTCATTTGTGGCCGTATCGAAGCGGTAGAAAGTACGGCTACAAATTTATTATATGTTTTTAATTCTTGTTTATTTCTCTAACTGACAAAACAAAAAGCAAAAGGTGCGCGTCGAAATTTGATACAAATCGGCAAAATTTTACAAAAAACGTCGAAATTCGTCGATAAAAAGTGGTTGTTATTGTTGATATGATTCATTAGGAAGAAGTGGCTTGATGAAATGGAATCGGTTTTGCTTGAAAGACTTGAGAATGTGCCGGAAGGACAGCTGAGGATAAGCAATCGAAAAGGAATTGTCCAGTATTACAACCGAAAAAACCGATCGGACCGAGGCGGTCAATACATCAGTAAAGCAGATATGCCTTTTATCATCAAACTTGCTCAAAAGGAATATGATCTTGATGCACTTCAGGCGATCCACAAGGAAAGACGCCAAATTGACCTCATTATCGATTCATTTTCCTTGCGAAAAGCGGAAGATATATACGATGAACTCAACGAAAAAAGAAAACAGCTGGTTTCCCCGGTAATTGAACCGACGGCAGAGTTCATTGATAACTGGATGAAAATACCATATAAGCGTATGGATTTTGCTCCAGACGTTCCGGAATTCTATTCCAATCAAGGCTTGCGCGTTCGTTCGAAGTCAGAGATAATTATTGCCAACACATTTGATGAGGAACACGTGGCTTATAAATATGAATGCCCTCTTGACCTTGGCAGATACGGGATTTTCTTGCCGGATTTTACAATTTTAGATCCCCGCACAAGAAAGGAAATCATTTGGGAACATTTCGGTATGATGGACGATGCAGGCTATTATGAGTCTGCAGGAAAGAAACTGATCATTTATGAGAGGTGCGGGTACTATTTGGGTGAGAATTTGATCGTTACGTGGGAAACAAAAGATTACCCGTTGAACGGATTGGCAATCAAATCGAAGATCAACAGGTATTTGAAGTGATTAAGGTGTGCCCATAAACTCCGAACTGCCAAGGATCAGGCGGGTGATCGCCCCCGAATCATCGACGGAAACAATGAGAAAGCAGGAGGAATTGTCCAGAAAATATGTATAATCGCTTCCGGAATGCGAGCTCAGGGAGTAGGGGGTAGCGTCGATGGAAGAAAGCGCATCGCCCGGACGGATGCCCCTAATTGTAGCGAAAGAAGGAGAAGACAGCTTGATATTGCCCACAACATGCGCGGAATCGCCGCTCGGGTAGAGGGTCAGCGAGAAACCGTCGTATGAGAGGTTGATATCGGTGCCGACGGCGATGCAGCTCTGGCTTTCCTGGCGGCGCACCGGTTCGCCGAGGCGCGCGGTCAATTCAGTTTCGTTCTCAAAAACATCGCCGATGGCTATGGAGAACGACTCGCTGAGGACAATGCCGTCTGTGTGGTCCCGGTTAGTTCTGCCGGGGACGCAGGCCGGAAGCAGCGTCAGGATGGCGGCGGTTAAAAACAGCACGATCGCGGAGCAGGATATCTTTTTCATGTTGTCAGCCCTCTTTTTTTCAGTCCTCTTTTTCATATGCCCTCTTATTTGTGATCTTATGATTTTATGATCTTATGATCTCAAGATTTCTTATTTATGATCTCACGGACGGCGGCGATCTGCGCAGAGACGGATGCGACAGACGTTCCGCCTTCACTCACACGGCGGTTAACGCACGCCTCCATATCTATTGCCGCGAACACGTCCTCATCGAACGACTCTGAAAACTGCCTGTATTCATCAATTGACAGCGATTCGAGCGTCTTCCCGTTTTGAATGCAATAAGCCACGATCCTGCCCGAGATCTTGTACGCGTCGCGGAACGCCATGCCGCGACCGACGAGATAGTCCGCAAGGTCGGTGGCGTTGATGAAACCCTCGCCGGCAGCAGTGCGCATACGGTCAGGGCGCGCGGACATTGTCCGTATCATGCCTTCGGTGATGCCGAGACAAGAAAGCGCCGTATCGCACGCATCGAAGATCAGTTCCTTGTCCTCTTGCATATCCTTGTTGTATGCGAGAGGGAGGCCCTTCAGCATCGTCAGCAGCGCCATCAGATCGCCGTAGACACGCCCTGTCTTTCCGCGCACGAGCTCAGCCATATCAGGATTCTTCTTCTGAGGCATTATTGACGATCCCGTCGTGTACGCGTCGGAAAGCGACACGAAACCGAATTCCCACGAAGACCATAACACAAGTTCTTCAGAAAGGCGGGAGAGGTGCATCATCGTTATCGCGAGCGCAGAGGCAAGTTCTAAGCAGAAGTCGCGGTCGGAGACGCCGTCGATCGA
>DBVV01000132.1:15662-15930 GCA_002308795.1 Mageeibacillus sp. UBA1255
GGGGAGCCGATAGGGGACACGTTCATACGTGTTTTAGCATCGTCTATCCTTCCGGCGTCTCTTAAAAACATCATCGCGTACGCCATAAGATGGTGCCCGAAAGTTATCGGCTGGGCGCGCTGAAGATGAGTGTAGCCGGGCAAGATCGTGGCCTTATACTCATCCGCCCTGTCGCAGAGAGCCGCGATAAGCGACGTGAGTTTCTGAGTTATCTGATCCGCGACGTCGCGCAGGTACAGCCTCGTGTCGAGCGCCACCTGATCGTTGC
>DBVV01000132.1:15985-17844 GCA_002308795.1 Mageeibacillus sp. UBA1255
GTGAGCACCTGCTCCACGAACATATGTATATCTTCGGCCCCGGGGTCGATCTGAAGCGTGCCGCTTTCGAGGTCGTCAAGGATCCCGGCCAGTCCGTCGATGATCCTGTCGGTCTCGTCGGGGGCAATTATCCCCGTCCTTCCGAGCATCGCCGCGTGTGCCATGCTGCCTTTTATATCCTGCCTGAACATGCGGCCGTCAATTCCGATAGATGAATTGAATTCGTCAGCCGCTTTATCCGTATTTCCGTCGGTGCGTCCGGCCCATAATTTAGCCATTGCAAAAATCTCCTTTCGTCAGTCGATCGATGCGTTTTCCGGGCGATCAGCCCGCCCGCCAGTCGGCCCGTGCGGTCGTCAGATGATCAGATCGGTTATCGCGAACGGCGCTGCCTCATCCTCCGCGCTTCCACGATCGGAAGCGGCCGAAAGGGGCTGGAACTCGTCCGTAAGATTGCACAGTCTCAGGCAAAGCCTGCCGCCCGACGTGAGCGACGTTGACGACACGACGCAGCCGGGAACGTTTGCCGAAATGAATTGTCCGTCCGGATCGAGCGAACCGAAGTGAGCTCCGGTAGGTACGGCTTTCGGCGTATGCATCATCTGTTCCGAACCGTTTATAAGGACGGCCGGATCGTCATCCGAAACGCCCGCATATATGTAAATATCCTGTTGACCGCGCTCCGGAACAGGATCCGGGTTATGGGCGGTATTGATCAGCGACAGTATCAGTTCTTTCCCGAAACAGCGGTANNCGCGGTAGCCGTATTTGCAGTCGTTCCTCAGCACCACCGTGCGCCCGCCGTATCCGGTGCTTCCGCTTCTTACAGGAGCCGTGAATGACAGCGCCGGAATGTCGTGATTCGCAGGTTTTCTTACGGCCGTACCCATCGGAACGTCGCACACGAACGCCTCGGGCTCGTCTTTCAGGCTGAGGACGAACGCGAGGAGGGGAAGCGTTTCGCCGGAGCGCTCGTTCCAGTCTACGCTGTAATGGAAGCAGAGGGAGGACGCGGAGCGGTCAAGCGTTACTTCGCCGTTAATGCGTGACGACAGTACCTGGAGGGTGAAGCTGTACCCCTGGCGGAGGCCGTTTCCGAAGCGGTCAACGCGTTTCAGTTCGGTGACAGGTGTTTTTTTCAGGTATTTGCCGATAGTCCAGGCGGTCATGTGATTGTCCTGCGTATCGATCAGCACGAGCCCCGAATGCGCCCTCCCGTCAAGCATTTCTTTGCCGCTTGTCTTGTCCGTGAGCGATTTCAGGCTGAGCGTCTGCATGTCGAACTCTGCGCGGATGTTGTCGTTTTCGAGCACGAATTCGTTTTCGTAGCCGAGCCTGCCCCAATCGGGAGAGTAGATGTGCGGATCCCACGTGTCAAATTCGCGCTCGTTCAGTGCGACGGTCCTGTATCCGAACGCCGGGATGTCGAGGTCAACGAGGAACGTGATGAACTGGTGATCCCAGTAGCGCTGTACGCCCGAATTGAGCACCGCGGCCGGTTCATTTCCGTCGCTGTCAACGAAGTACGCTCTTCCTGCGTCGCCCGGCCAGTCCCACACCGTGATCTCGACGGGGCCGGTGAAACGTGTTGACGCCGGGTTGAATACGTTGTAGATGCGGACTCTTCCTGCACCCCGCTCTGGATTCGGGATGCCTTTCCAGGCCGCCAGGCCGTAACCTACGCCGGCGCCCTCGGACATTGACCCGTACGGCAGATCTTCCGGCTCGGCGTTGTCGCCGTCGTCCGGATCAGACGCGAACGCAGAAGTATCGATATGCTCCGAAATAAATCGAAGCGCACGGTTCTCTTCCGTTTCCGCCGTTGCCAGCGCACGCTGATACAGCGCCATCGCGTAGTC
>DBVV01000132.1:17974-18154 GCA_002308795.1 Mageeibacillus sp. UBA1255
CGCCGACATTTCTTCTGCTTCGAGCAATTTAGCTTCCGCCTGCCTGTTTGCACGTTTGATGCGCGACTGCGTGGTGTAGCAGCCGTCGAACAGGAAGTTGATCTCGTGCTCGACGACCGGCAGGTTTTCTCTGATCTCCGGGGTATCCGCGAGCTTGAAAAATTCTCTGAACGTGCCGAA
>DBVV01000111.1:0-7372 GCA_002308795.1 Mageeibacillus sp. UBA1255
TAAACTCTGCCTCGCTGATGATCGGGATCCCGAGTTCCTTTGCTTTTTTGTTCTTGCCCGAGCCCGAAGTCACGTCGTTGTTTATCAGGTAATCGACTTTTGAGGACACCGAGCCGCTGACCTTCCCGCCACGCTCCTCTATAAACGCGATCATGGCATCGCGGTTAGCAAAATTTTCGAGAGATCCTGTGATCACGAACGTTTTTCCTGCTACGGCAGAATCAGATCCTGCAGCCGTTCCTGCGCTGTCATCTGAAATATCCAGTTCCGGGATCAATTCCAGAAACTCCGAAAAGCGGTTTTCATCCCCCGCCCAGGCATAAATATTGTCGTTTATAATTGCTCCTACGTATTCTACCGCGCTGAAATCATATTTTTCACCGATCAGATCTATAAATCTGCCGCACGCGTTTTCTCCAAGAAAGCGTGATATCTGCTTTGCCATATCCTTTCCGATGCCCTGGATACCTACGGCACAAAGCAGCGCGGAAAATTTCACGTGGCGGCTCGCCTCCACCGCGGCTTCAAGGTTTTCATACGATTTAACTCCGAAGCCTTCCAGCGTAGTGATGCTGTCACGGTAGCGCGACAGATGGTAAAGGTCCGGAAAGCGCCGCACGAATCCGGCGTCAATGAACATTTCGAGCGTTGCCTCCGAAAGGCCCACGACGTTCATTGCATCGCGCGAAACGAAATGTGTGAATCTTCCCACATGCTTTGCGGGGCAGTCCGGGTTTTCGCAGTAGAGCGTTTCAATTCCTTCGTTTTCGTGGATCTTAGTGGCGCTCCCGCAAACCGGGCACACGTCCGGCACGAACGTATCGCCGGTGCTTTCCACCGTTTCGGCGATCTGCGGGATGATCAGGTTCGCTTTATACACCGATACTCTTGACCCTTTTCCAAGCTTCAGCGAGCGGGCAATGCTGACGTTGTGCACTGACGCGCGGCTCACGGTGGTACCCTCGATCTCTACAGGGTCAAATATTGCCACCGGGTTGAGCAGCCCGGTCCTGGACGCGGACCATTCGATCTCGCGTATCCGGCTCTCTACCGTCTCGTCCTGCCATTTAAAAGCGATGCCGTTTCGCGGAAACTTACCTGTTGACCCCAGCGACCTGCCGTACTGTTCGTCGTCAAGGATCAGCACGAGCCCGTCGGTAGGAAATTCATTGTCGCCAAGCGAGCGTTCGAATCGTTCCAGTTCAGGCACAACGGTAAGCGGCGATACCAGTACGTGCGGTACTACGGTGAACCCCTGTGAGGACAGCCAGTCGAATTGTGAATTCTTTGAATTCGGATCGGTGATGCCGCCCGGATCGTCGATATATACCAGGTCGAAAGCGCACACAGTTACCGGCCGAAGCGCCGCTTCGCGTGAGTCAAGCAATCTTACGGTCGCAGATGCAAGATTTCGCGGGTTCTTATATTTCGCTTCCGTCTCGGGCAGTTCCCTGTTCACGCGCTCAAAATCTGCATATTTCATTACTGCCTCGCCGCGGATTATAAGCTTACCGCCGAACCTTATCTTTTTAGGAACTCCGCCGAAATGAACGACGTTGTGAGTCACGTCCTCACCCGTAAAACCGTTGCCGCGAGTCACAGCTTTTTCAAGTTTCCCGCCATTGTACGTGAGCACGACGGTAAGACCGTCAAGTTTCCACGAAAGCACGCCTTCTCTTCCTCCGAGCCATTCCGGAAGAGCGTACCTGTCTTTCGTTTTATCCAGGGACAATGCGGGAAATTCGTGTTCTGATTTTTTCAGCTTCGATACGGCCCTGTAACCTGCTCCTGCGCTCTTCGTCGGACTGTCAGGCAGCACGATACCGGTGCTTTTTTCCAGCGCGGTCAATTCGTCGTACAGCCTGTCGTACTCGAAGTTGGACATGATCTCTCTGTCCTCAACGTAATACGCAAACGCGGCGTCGTTCAGCTGTTTCACCAGCGTGCGCATGCGGTCGGTCGTTCTTTCGCTCTCATCAGCGGCTTTATCAGTGCCCATAATATCAAATAACGTCTGCTGTTCCATTTCTCTGTTCCGTCCGTTCATGCTCCCGTTACTCAGTTTTTCATAGTAGATCTATCCCGGCTGCAGTGTCCTTGCATCCTTTTATCCTTATATTCTGATCGCGGTCTCGAGCGACACGCTGAACAGTTCCGTCAGGTTTCGTTCACGTTCATCTGCCGTCATGCTCTCGTCATTCACCAGAGAGTCGCTGACAGCGCAAATCGACAGCGCACGTTTTCCGGCTCTTGCGGCGGTGCAGTATAGCGCGGCCGATTCCATTTCCACGCCGAGGACTCCCATCTTAGCCCACTTCAGAGTAGAAGCGGAATCGTCGTAAAAAACGTCAGAAGCAAGAATATTTCCTACTTTATATCGAATCCCCGCTTCTTCGCAGCTTTTAACTGCCGCGCATAAAAGTCCGAAATCTGCAGTCGGGCAGAAAGTCCCCGGAAGTTCGTATTGCGAAGCAAAATTTCCGTTCGTGCACGCTCCCATCGCCAGAATGATGTCCCGAAGGTGAAGATCCGGGCTCAGTGAACCGCACGAACCAACTCGTATTATGTTCTCAACGCCGAAGAAATTGAACAGCTCATATGAATAAATGCCAACCGCAGGCTGACCCATTCCGGACGCCATGACTGACACGCGCTTCCCTTTATAATAACCGGTATAGCCCTGAACACCGCGGACGTCGTTGACAAGTTCAGCACCGTCAAGATAATTGAGGGCAATATGTTTCGACCGCATCGGGTCTCCCGGCATAAGTACCGTCGGAGCAAAATCTCCGGGCGCGGCGTCAATATGCGGTGTGGGATAATTACTCATTTTTTCACCTGTTCTTCCAAATGATGATCAACTGTTTTACTGCTCCGGCTCCGGTTCCTTTGAAGAGATCTCATCCAGTTTTGAGATCAGTGAAAAGAACTGCTGCTTATACCCGTCCGAACTGTAATCGTGTGATTCAAGGAGTTTAAGCACGTCTTTGAGCGTCAGATCCCCGCCGTATTCGCTCTTGTGAATGATCATTGCCATCTCGCACAGTGCGGCGATAAGATCTGTATCGGCGTCTGCAGCGGCGGCCGTTCCTGACTTAAGGAAGGAGTATTCATTTAGTAAACTTTGATCTTCGTCAGGTTTTTTGTATTTTACCGAAAGGTCGAAGAGGTGATCCGCGCCTTCTTCGGGTTCTTTGTTAAGTTTCAATTCGTAGCAGACCGTCACGCCGTGTCCGGCTCCCAGTTCGCCCGCATCCTTCGTATCATCTTCAAAATCCTGCTGCGTCATCAGCCTGTTCTCGTAACCGATCAGCCTATATTCCGATACGGTTCCGGCGTCAAACGTCACCTGAAGTTTAACGTCCTTGGCAACGGTATAAAGTGTGGAGAGCAGATCGGTGCCGAACACTTTCTCGGCCTCTTCCTCGCTGTCAATATAGTAGTACGCTCCGTTCCCGTTGTCAGCCACCGCTTCCATTATGCTGTCGCGGTAATTGCCATAGCCGAAGCCGAGCACTGAAAGATAAACGCCCGCGTCCCGCTTTTCGGATACGAATTTTTTGACCTCGTCGACGGAAGAGATACCAACGTTCAGGTCACCGTCAGAAGCCATAATTATACGGTTATTCCCGTCAGGCTTGTAATATTTCTCGGCGAGCTCATATGCTTTTTTCAGGCCAGCCTCGCCGTTCGTTGACCCAGTTGCCTTGAGTTTGTCGATGGCATTCTGAATAAGCACGGCTTTATCGCCCTCGCAGCCTTCGAGCACGACTTTTTCTCCGGCAGCGTACGTAACGATCGAAACAGTATCGTCAGCGCCGAGATTTGACGTCAGATAGGAAAACGTTTTCTGAAGCAGAGGGAGTTTATCCTTTGAACTCATCGAGCCTGAAATATCGATCAGGAAAACGAGATTATTTGCCGCCTTGATTTCCGCCTTTTCAGTCTGAAGCCCGAGCATGAGGAGAGAATTATCTGTATTCCACGGACAATCTACCAGCTTTGCACTCACGCCGAACAGTTCGCCGTTCACCGGAAGCTTGTATGCGTACCTGAAATAATTGATCAGTTCCTCAGTCCTGATCGTTGATCCGCCAAAATCGATGATCTGATTTAAATTGTACTTTTCTTTGATAAGGCGCCGCAAATACGAATATGAAGCGGTGTCAACGTCAGCAGAAAAAGTCGATACCGGATCATCTGCTGCTTTTATGAACGGATTTTCAATTATCTTAACAGCTTCGGGATCAAAGTTTGCACCAAGATCTGGGATCTCACCATAATCGGCATCACTGAGCGACAACCCCTCATACTTAAAAGGCCTCGAACATGCCGTTAAGGCTAAAACGCATATAATGACTGTGATCAATACAACGGTGAGTTTTTTCATAACGATTCCTCCTGTTTTTTCATATTATAATGCATCCGGGGCGTTAATGCAAACTCTAAGGAAGCGTTAAGGGCAGCTTCAGGACATAAAAATACCCCGGACGGGAATCGAACCCATATCAGCAGAGTCGGAGTCTGCTATCGTATCCATTAGACCACCGGAGCAATAATATTTAAGATATAACGATTCAGCATATATATCACGGTCCGCTGTCGCAGATCGCAATTACCGGTGTAGCCCGGTCAGTATCCCCTGCCGCTCTTTAGTTTCAGGAGGTAGCGGTTGATCTGAGGATTATATACCTCCATCGCGTGAAGCACCTGATTATCAGGCTCAAACACGTACATAAACTCGCCTTTATTTTCGTTTGGGCAGACGAAATAATA
Organism: Mageeibacillus sp. UBA1255; assembly: GCA_002308795.1. Lineage (GTDB taxonomy): Bacteria > Bacillota > Clostridia > UBA1212 > UBA1255 > UBA1255. The sequence goes on from DBVV01000111.1 coordinate 4,777, forward strand.
TGCCTGCTCGTCTTCATCGCTTGAAGAGCAATAAATAACTTTCTGTGCGGATCTCGCGGCCTGCTTCGCCTCATCATCGCAAAGTCTGCCGAACTGAGTTATTGACGACGAATTCACGTTGATGATAGGCCTTCGCTTCGTCTGGTCATAAATGGCGTCAATATTCAGCACGCCGGTATTGACCGAATACTCATATTCAACTTTCGACATCATTATGGTGTAGCGTGACGCTAAGATCGCCGCGATCAGAAGGAACGGGGCCGGTACGAACGCGATGCGTCCGGCAAGTTTATATATTCCGAACGTGATGAGTACCGCCGCTGCAAAATATACGATGACGAGAAGTATCGCCAGCTTATTCGATTTCTTTTTTACGAATTGTTCAACCGTACCCATCTTAAACCGACTTTCTTACATTTCATTTCAGCATGCCCGTTCGCGATCACGTACGGTCTATGCCACGCGTCCAAAGAGATTCCACAGCCAGTTGCAGCTGAGTTTCATCCATTTAACTGCATCGGCATTAAGGTTCGCAGGTACGCAGTACGTTCTGAAATCGGCCAGTCCGAGCCCGTGATTCCCTTTCTGGAAAATGTGGATCTCCGCAGGGATATGTTCGGCATTCAGCGCCGCGGCGAAATCGAGCGAGTTCGCGATCGGGACAGTTTCGTCAGTCCAGGTGCTGAATATGAACGACGGAGGAGTAACTCCTGCTTTAACGTATTTTTCGCAGCAAACGTAGCCGTACATGCGGTCGTAATCCTCGCCTGAATAGTTCCTTAGAAGCGTTCCCATAGAAGCGGGATTATAAAACAGTCCGTGGTCGTTGATCACCGGGTAGCCAAGCACGAGCGCATTTGGACGGTTCTCGCCGTTCAAACAGCCCGAGCGTTTCTGGATCTCGGGGTCGTTCCAGTGTACGCCAAGCGATGCCGCAAGGTGACCGCCTGCAGAAAAGCCGCACAGCGCGATCTTATCCGGATCCGTAAGAAAGCGTGCCGCGTTTGCTCTTATGTATTTCAGCGCTTCCGAGGCATCTACCTGCGGGTTCGGCCATGCGGCATCCTTACCTACGCGGTAGCGGACAACAGCCGCGTTAAACCCTGCGGCTAAATATGAGAGGGCAATAGGTTCTGCTTCTCTGTCGGAGGTCATCATATATCCTCCGCCGGGCAATACGACCACCATCGGTCTTAAGTGTGAAAGTATGATCTCAGGTGATTCGTTCTGTACGTAGACGTCAACAAAGTATTTTCCGTCTTCGCTGAGTATTTTTCTTTCTGTGTACATGCGTGCCATCTCCCTTATCTGCGCTGTCTGGTTACCTGCGCCTTAGTGCTTTTAATCTTCCGGAAAGACAAAAAGCTCCCGCTCCGGCAAACGAAACGGAAGTCGTTTTTGCATATTGATGTTTTCCGATCAAGCCTTGGATTCGTTCAGTGCTTTTGCAAGTCGGGACTTCCTGCGGGCAGCGGTATTTTTATGCATAATGCCCTTTTTAACAGCCTTATCCACAGAAATGGAAGCGGCCTTAACGGCGGCATCAGCGTTATCAGCTTTATTAGCAACAGCCAGTCTGGCCTTCTTTACGGAAGTTCTGACTGCGGATTTTGCAGCGACGTTTCTGGCGTGATTTCTCTCAGCCACTAACACTCTCTTTTTAGCGGATTTGATATTCGGCAATTTAATTCACCTCCTGTGGCTAAATAAGTGCGCTCTCGCACACCGATATATTGTACCACATCATTTCGCCCTGCGCAAGGACTTTTTTCCAGCGGCTCTTTTCCTGTTTCCGTGAAAACCGTTCTTCGACTGCGTCCTGTTCCGAACCGCGCCCGGACGGACAACGTCTTGGCACCGCCCTCCTTTCAATTGCTCATTTTTCTTCTGAAACTGAGGTGGAGTGGCACACGATCTTAAAATCCGGCAGTATGTGTGCCACGAGTTTTTCATTTTTCTCCGGAGACGGAGGTGGAGTGGCACACGATCTTAAAATCCGGCAGTTTGTGTGCCGCGAATTTTTCATTTCAAACGTCCAGGGTGGCACATAAACCGCGAAAAACCCGATTTGTGTGCCAGCGTTGTCCTTCGCCAGACTGAGAGGCAGCGCCCGGCTGGCACATAAACCTTGAATAAACCAATTTGTGTGCCAGTGTTGACCTCCGCCAAAGCAAGAGACAGCACCCGGCTGGCACATAAACCCCGAATCAACCGATTTATGTGCCAAAGCTGACCTCCTTCCGAGTGCGGGGCAGAGCCGGGCTGGCACATAAACCGCGCACTAATCAGTTTATGTGCCATTTCCATACACTGCCCGGCTGAGAGATGGCGCCTATGACAAAACTGTTCTGATTTTCGATCTCTTTTTTGTCCCCGGTACGTCACATTATCCCCAAATAAGGCGATTTGTCCCGTTCAAATCGCTCATTTTCCGGGCGTAAGGTTCATTTAAAATGAAGAGTGACCAGTTACAAGACGAAAAGACTACTATATATTGTACTTCCTCCGGCAGATATACAAGATATAGAACGTGAATATATTCACAAACGATGAATGCGCAGGAAAATCGAGACGAATTCAAAAATAAGCGGCGCCC
>DBVV01000111.1:7472-21391 GCA_002308795.1 Mageeibacillus sp. UBA1255
CGGATGAAGCCCGGATCCCAGGATTTGATCTCCGGGCCGTTATTTTCGTAATTTCGGAGCGAGGAAGCCGTATCCAATCGCAAACGGATATCATTCACGGAAGCAGTGAAAGAGCCTATTCCGCCCTTGCCATCAAAAGGCTTCCTTCGTTTTTAAGCCACCTGCGGCATTCGTCGTAGTCAGGGCAATATTTATACAGGAGCGCGTAAAAGCGTTCGGAATGGTTCATTTCGAGACGGTGGCAGAGTTCGTGGATCACGACGCTGTCAAGAACTTCCGGCGGAGAAAGCATCAGCAAACAATTAAAATTGAGATTGCCCGCGGCACTGCAGCTGCCCCATTTAGAACGCTGGTTCCGGATCGTGATACGACCGTAATTTACGCCGATAAGAGGAGCGTAAAACCTGACACGCTCTGGGATGACTTTCCGCGCCTCATCCGCCAAGCGGCGGATCTCATCAGAAGAAATGACGCCGGCGGCATTGACTTCGTCCTGCATTTTTCGGGCCTTCTCGAGCGAAGTACGCACTGACTTTTCGATCCATTCGGCGTGAGAGTCAACAAATCTCCTGATCGATCTGTCTTTGCTCCATAGCGGGGCGCGGACGATCACCCTGCCCTGAACTATCTGTATCGACATTGTTTTCCGCCTGCTGCGGATCACCTGGTATTCCATCCGTGGCCTCCCTTTTTTCTGAAATGTCAGCGCTACATACGATTATATACTTAAAAGTATAAACAAATCAATCTGCATAGAGGCTAAAAGCTATTGACATTCTGCGCATTAGTGGTATGATTATAGGTGCGTAGAGGCGCGTCGATCATCAGTAGCCGGCCTGAGGCTTGCGGAAAGCCGCGAAAAGCCGGACGAAAGGGTAAGACGCCGAAGACCCGGAGCATCCGCGAGCCGGATCTGGTCCCTCCGGGAACACCGGCCGGACTGTCAGCGCACAGGCCGGGAGGCAGGTGCGGTGGAGAGCTATGCTGTTGACCGCTCGGAAAGAGCAAAGGATTTCAGCAACGTTGACGCCGCCGCAAAAAACCGGGCGGCTGTATTTTTATCCGGACCATACTGTCCGATAGAAGCGTACGGGCGCGAGGGGAGCAATGAATACCGGCGCGGGATGAAAATACCGCGAACCATATCAAATCCGCAAGGGAGAATTCGATCATGAAAGATTTTTACAACGTAGGTATCATCGGCGCGACAGGGATGGTCGGGCAGCGTTTTATGCTGCTTTTAGAAAATCACCCCTGGTTCAAAGTAAAAGTTCTGGCAGCCAGTGCAAGATCAGCGGGAAAACCGTATGAAGAAGCTGTCGGGCCGAAGTGGTCAATGACCGTTCCGATCCCGCAGAAGTATCTCCAGATGACTGTTATGGACGCCTCTGCCGATGCCGAAAAGATCGCACAGCAGGTGGATTTCGTATTCTGCGCAGTCGATATGAAGAAAGACGAGATCAAGGCTCTGGAGGAAAAATACGCGAAACTCGAATGTCCCGTTATCTCCAACAACAGCGCGAACAGATTCACTCCCGACGTTCCCATGATCGTCCCGGAGATCAACCCCGAGCACGCGGCCGTGATCGAATTCCAGCGTAAAAGGCTCGGTACGAAACGCGGCTTCATCGCGGTCAAATCAAACTGTTCTCTTCAGAGCTACGTTCCGGCGCTCCATCCGCTTCGCCAGTTCGGACTTTCAAAAGTTCTGGTATGCACGTATCAGGCTATTTCCGGCGCGGGCAAGACGTTCAGGAGCTGGCCTGAAATGATCGATAACGTTATCCCCTACATCGGAGGCGAAGAGGAAAAATCCGAGAAAGAACCGCTGAAGCTTTTCGGCAGACTGGAAAACGGCGTGATCGTTCCCGCCGACTCCCCCGCTTTTACCGCGCAGTGCATCCGCGTACCTGTATCCGACGGACATATGGGAGCGGTATTCGCATCGTTTGACCGGAAATTACCGCCTCTTAACGAGATCATCGACATCTGGAACAATTATAAGGGAGAAGCCCAGCGCAGGAACCTTCCCAGCGCTCCGGAGCAGTTCCTTAAATATTTTGACGAAGACAACAGGCCTCAGACAGGCCTCGACCGTATGCGTGAGAACGGAATGGGCGTTTCGATAGGAAGACTCAGAGAAGACACCCAGTATGATATCAAATTCGTATGCCTCTCGCATAACACCATCCGCGGTGCCGCGGGCGGAGGAGTTTTGATGGCAGAGCTGCTCGCCAGCATGGGATACATGGACTGAAACGGAGGAAGATCAAATGAAAAAACCCGTATTTACCGGCGCGGGCTGCGCCATCGTCACCCCCTTCAAAGGCAGGGATAATTCCCAGGTCGATTACGAGAAACTTGGCGAACTGATCGAATTCCAGATCGCCGGACATACTGATGCGATAGTTATCTGCGGCACCACCGGAGAATCATCTACGATGCCTGACGCAGAGCATCTGTCAGTGATCGAATACGCCGTACATAAGACCGCACGCCGCATACCGGTGATAGCAGGTACCGGTTCGAACGATACCGCGCACGGGATAAATCTTAGTAAAGAGGCGGTCAGGCTCGGGGCGGACGCTCTTTTGCAGGTAACGCCGTATTACAATAAAGCTACGCAGAAAGGACTTATAAAGCACTATTCTGCGATCGCCGCGGCCGTTGACGTCCCGATCATTCTGTACAACGTACCTTCACGCACCGGCGTTAATATTGCCCCCGACACGCTGAAAGAACTCTCGAAGATTCCTAACATTTCAGGCGTAAAAGAGTGCAATCTCTCGCAGGTTTCCGAGGTCCGCTGCAAGTGCGGCGATGATCTTAACATCTGGTCCGGTGAAGACGGGCAGGTGTCAATGATGCTCGGCGCAGGCGGTCAGGGCGTTATCTCCGTCGTTTCGAACGTTTATCCGCAGATCATGCACGATATGGTCATGAAATACAAAAACGGCGACGTTAACGGTTCGTGGGCGCTTCAGGCGAAAACGCTTCCGCTGGTTAAAGCGCTGTTCTGCGAGGTAAATCCGATCCCCGTTAAGGAAGCTCTTAACATTAAAGGCTGGAACGTAGGAGGCTGCCGTCTTCCTCTTTGCGAGATGGAAGATAAAAACCGCGATGCTCTTAAGGCGGCGATCAAAGCTTTCGAGGAGTCGATATCATGAGTCTGAGGATCATTCTTTGCGGTGCTCTGGGCCATATGGGCAGAGCCGTTATCGAGCAGGTGCGGTCGAAAAACGCACAGATCGTTGGCGACGGTAATGATTCGTACATTATAGAATGCGGGATCGATCCGTTCGCAGGAAGGTCCGGTGAAAACCCCGGCTTCCCTGTTTATGACAGTTTCGAAGCTGTACCGGAAGATATTGACGCCGACGTGATAATAGACTTTTCGCATTTCTCGCTCACCCGCCCGCTTCTCGGATTTGCAAAAGAACGCAGGCTGCCTCTCGTGTTATGCACCACGGCGATCAGCAGCGACGATCTTGCGCTTGCCGCGGAGGTCTCGGCAGATATACCGGTATTCCGTTCCGCGAACATGTCGATCGGAATAGCGCTTCTGAAAAAGCTCATACGTGAATCCGAGTCGTTTTTAGGCGATGATTTTGACGTAGAGATCGTTGAAAAGCACCATAACCGCAAACTGGACGCCCCCAGCGGCACGGCGCTTGCGCTGGCAGATGCCGTATCGGAAGCAAAAGAAGGCGGATTCGACTACGTATTTGACCGGTCGGCAAGGCGGGAGAAACGCGGAAAACGCGAGCTGGGCATCAGCGCTGTCCGCGGCGGTAATATCGTAGGCGACCATTCCGTAATGTTCATAAGCGACAATGAAATAATCGAATTGTCCCACCACGCGATGTCGCGCAGCGTATTTGCCGACGGCAGCCTGCGTGCCGCTGCATTCCTGGCCGGAAAAGAGCCAGGCTTGTACGGTATGGACGATATGGTTTAATGGCAAACGGCAGGCGAACCGAGTGATGGCAATTGCAAATGACAAATGGCAAACGTCACCGGTCAGTAATTTTTCCACATCCCGGAAATAAAATACAGCAGCACGAGTGCTGTGTAAGTCGAATAATAATTGCCTTTAACGTCGCGCCCTGAATCCAGTATTTTTCTTGCCTGATCGCGCCATAAGAGCACGCTCCCTTCGAACTTTTCCGTACCTGTAATGCCGTCGTAACTGATATTTACGTCGTCCGGACAAGACCTTATGACTGCGCATGCGACAGCATTGCTTTCGTCCGTCATCCCGGGCGAACTGAACAGGACCGGCGACAATACGAACAGCCTGTCTCCTCTTTCCCGGTCTATCCCGAGCCCGGTCTCTTCCATGATCTCTCGTTCCGCCGCCCGCAGTACGGCATCTTCTGCTTTTCCCGTATCGGCGTCTTCGGGATCGATCAGACCTGCCGGAGGGCTCAGCAGAAAGCGGCCGCAGGGATAGCGGTATTCGTAGCTGAGCAGAAGGCGCGCGTTTTCACCCGTCTCGTCATCCGCTGGATTGATTATGACAGCACACGTAACGGCATCGGGAAGCATCGATCTGACTTTATTGTCATCCATAGCCGCAACAAGCCCTTCGCGAGAACGTCTGGACGCTTCGAAATAATGTTTTCCCGGAGCGTACTGAAGATCGTACGCCTTTAAAAATCTGTTTTCCAGAAGAGGCTCTATTTTAAGTTCAGGCGCGGCTTCAGCCTGCAGAATATCGGAATCTTTATCAGTCATTTTGACCTCCCCGCCCGTTCAGCCGCAGATCGAAATGATCGCGTCGGCAAATATTTCGATGCTCTTGAAAAGAACGTCAAGCATCATAAACTCATCAGGACCGTGCATGCGGTTGTCAACGCCCGGCATTGCGCAGCCGAACGCTACGCCGTTGTCAATATTATGAACGTACGTTCCTCCGCCGATCGCGAAAGGCTGGGCATCATTGTCCCCGGTCACTTTCTTATAGCTCATAAGCAGTTTCTGAACGAATTCGGAATCTTTCGGCACGTAGTGGCAGGGATTAAGCGATATTTTCACGTCATCTGCACCGGCTGCCAGTATCCTGCTTCTGAGCGGGCCCATAAAATTATCATCGTTCGCCATTGCAGGCACGCGGCTGTCGATCACTGCGGTGTATGACCCGTTCTTTGCGTCATAATCGGTAACGTTGAAGCTTGAAGTGATGCGGCCGCTTATTTCGTCTTCCATATCGATACCGGCTGCTTCACCGTGATATACTCCGAACGGATACAGCGCCGAAAGGTTTCGGATGAAGGAACTGACGCTGTCGTCTAAGCCGAGCGCAGAAATGATCTCCATGAGAATAGTCAGCGAATTCAGACTGTTTTCAGGCTGCGAGGCATGACCTCCTACGCCGCGCACGTCGATCGTAATGATCTCTCCGTCGGTTTTTACGTTCAATCCCGCACCGCGCTCAGACGTTATTTTTGCAGCTTTCCCTGCGATCGATGCGGCGGGAATTCCTGCTCTTCGAGCGTCAATGACAGCTGCAGCAGAGAATGGAACCATGTTTCTTCTCAGCCCCGCATGTATGCTGCGTACAGGGGATGCATCCGCCTCGGCGCTGCTGAACTGCTTTATTATCTCGGTACCGGAAATGCCTCGCTCGGCGTTGATCAGCGGGTAATCGGCGTCAGGTGAGAAGCTGTATCTGGCGTGTGGTTCACGCTCGAAATAATAGTCAAGATCACCCAGTCCCAGTTCTTCGCAGCCGCCAAGTATCAGGCGAACGTTCCTGCGAAGCGGTATCCCGAGTTCTTTTATTGCTCGCATCGCATATATTGCTGCGATCGCAGGACCTTTATCGTCAGCTGAACCTCTGCCGAAAATGACGCCGTCGTCTGTCATCACCGGTTTGAAGGGTTCAGTCACTGTCCAGCCTTCTCCGCCCGGAACGACGTCAAGGTGCGCAAGGATATCCAGTTCACGGTCTCCCTCTCCCAGATCCGCAGTGATAACGTAATTATCATAATTTTTAACTTCGAATCCGTATCCTCTCAGCAGCCCTGACCCGGCGGCCAATGCCTCTGCAGAACCTTTTCCGAAAGGATGGGCTTCGTCCCTTCCCTCTTCCGAAAAAGCGCTGTCGATCTTCATAAGCATAAACAGGTCGTCTATGATCTCCTGCCTGTGGGCGTCAATATATTCTTTAACCGTCATTTTCATTGCTCCGTCTCCCCTTCGTTGCCTTCGTCTATATTTTTTATCACCAGTGTAAGCGTGCCGTCAGGCTCGCGGATATAATCCATTGCCCTCGGATCATCATACACTTTTACCGGGATCTTTACTTCAATACCGTTTTTTGATCTTACCTTCTGCCTCGAGATACGCTTTACCAGAGAAGTCGGGACCGGTAACTGACCCTCCGTCTCGAGCGGAAGTTTGTCCGCGATCGCCCTGAAATCAGGCCCGGCTTCGGGAAAATCCTCCGAGAAGTTCTCGAGTATGTTTTCCATCTTAAAAGTCTGCTGATTCGAAAGTTCGCGGCACATAAGGCCTGCGACCTTCGGCTTCATATTGACCGTCTCTCCATAGTGCTCTTTATATACGCGCTCGGCAACTTTTCTCACCGTCTCAAGCTGGGTCTTCACTGAAAGATTATCCGTAACGCCGAGGATCAGCGGAGAAATGTAATAATCCCTGACTCCGCCTATCTCATATTTCTTCTCCAGCACGAACACGTCGAGCGTATCGATATTTACGAAAAAAGCCTCGTCGATCTTCGCGGTCTTCCCCGGAAGAATGCCCTGATGTTTTACGAAATTGATCGAATTCGTATCTGCGATCGCCCTGAATTCATGGATATACGACGTTTTATAATTGAATTTCATTACGCAAAGAAAATCTTCCGACGCGATCGCGGCGGTCAGTACGATAAGGTCGCCCGGAGGAATCGAGCCCGCATCCTGCATCACTCCGAAAAACCGTGCCGCAAGTCCCTGCGAAAACTCAACGAAGTTATGCCGCACGTCTCTTACCTGCGAACTTACGAACCCATCTTTCTCAAACGCACACTTTTTAGCGTCGTCCGAGTTGAACGCTTTAACGATATGGGCCTTCAAATAATCTTCCGAGTCGCTGTCAAGTGCGGTGGGATAATTGGACAGCACCGGTTCCGAAGCGGATGTGTCAAGAAAATGTATGATCACTTTTTCGATCGTTACACTGTCAATACTTATAAGGTCCGGCATCTCTTTCTCCTTGTTATTATACTTTTCCCCGCATGCTGGTCTGCTCAATAGCCGAGCAGTACTTCACGGTTCGTGCCGTAATAAATGTCGCTCCGGCCTGAGATCAGGCGGCAGAATTCCTCGAAGCGCTCCCATTCGGTCTCTGCGACGTCGAATTCGTACGCATGGCCCCAGATATAGAACATCTTCGGGCTGTCGGGTCTGAGGTCAATAAACTCTTCCGCCAGTCTGAAAAGTCCGTCCATATCCGCGTGGTGGTGCACTGTCGGATCGAGCACAAGTAGATCCGCGGGCAATTCAAACTTATAAGTAGCCGTCGTCGTTCTTGAATATTTAACACCGGTATTGTCCCGTATGACGTCCGCGACGTGCGCGTTCATACAGGTCGTACCTCCCGGATAAGCCATTCCCACCACTTCGTATCCTGCAAGTTCGCTGAGCCTCACCCTGTCCTCTTCGACTTCTTTTATGATATCCTCGTCAGAGAGACTTCTGAGGGCAGGATGATGGAGCGTATGGACCGCTATCTCGTGACCTTCGTATACTTTCCTGACTTCGTCCGGATGGAGTTTTACGTGGGCAAGATTTGCACCCTGCTGGTATATGTTCCACGGTTCTCCAAGCTTCGCGGAATTGATGTTGAACGTGCATTTAAGCCCGTATTTGTTTAAAATATGCACCAGACGTCTGTCCTGCGTCACACCGTCGTCATAGCTGAAAGTTACCGCTTTCATTTTTCCGCCGAACGATCTTAACGGCTCATTTTTGGTCACGTTTTCCATAATAAAATCTCCTTTATAATTCTTCCGAAAGTTTCACTATCCTGTATGCTTCGTTGCGCGAGATCCCGTACTTCAAAGTCAGCGCCTTCATTGCCTCCTTGGGAAGGCTTCCTCCGCTTATAAGTGAATCGTAGTATTCACGCATCTGTGCTTCATCCGCCGCATCATGCTCAGATTTGTGAGACGGAACAGCGCCGGAAAGTGTTGAACCTTCTATACATATTACGAATTCTCCTCTCGGAGCATCGGATTCGAATCTTGAAAGCATCTCGGACGCGGTCCCGCGGATCACTTCCTCGTGCGTTTTCGTAAGCTCGCGGCAAACGGCGATCTTTCTAAAAGGGATACCGGCTTGCGTGAAGCGGTCGCTGAGCTCCGAAAGCGTCTTTCGCATACGGTGAGGAGCCTCGTAACAGACCGTTGTCCGCGTCTCATGCATGAGACGGTCGAAAAAGGCAGAACGCTGTTTATTGTCCGTACCGATAAACCCTTCGAAAATGAATCCGTCGGTAGGAAGCCCCGAGAGCACCAGTGCCGTCACGCACGCACTTGCCCCCGGTATTACCGTTACCTCTATTCCTTCGGCGATGCAATCGCGGATCAGTTCGTGCCCCGGATCGCATATCCCCGGCATTCCCGCGTCAGACACGAGCGCGATTTCGGCTCCATTCTTAAGCTTAGAGATCAGTTCGGGCCCGCGTGAAAGTTTATTATGCTCATAATAGCTAAGGAGAGGCTTTTTAATGCCGAAATGTTCCAGCAGGCCTAACGTATGGCGCGTGTCTTCTGCTGCGATAATATCGGCGTTTTCAAGCGTTTTCAGCGCTCTCATCGTAATGTCGTCAAGATTTCCGATAGGCGTTGCCACCACGTACAGCATATTAAACCTCCTGCAGAATGACCGGAGCCTGTACCTTCAGGCCCTTGCCCCCGCCTTTTCGTGCTTTTAAGAGAAACATCACCGGCGGTTTACCTACGAACGCATGTACGAACGTTAATTCATCCGGTTCCGCGCCCGATATCCTGAGCGTCGAAAGTGCGTCGGTCAATCTGTCAGGCCTGTTGACCATAAACAGATATCCGCCGTGCACAAGCAGTGACGAGGCCGAGGACAGCATTTCTTCCTGCGTTCGTTCGATCTCGTGCCTTGCTCTCGCGACCGCGCCGATGTCGCTGACGATACCGCTGCCTGTTCTTACGTATGGCGGATTTACGGTGACGATATCATACGCTCCGTGTTCAAGTCCGCTGTCGCATATATCCGCGTTCAGCACCGTCACGCATTCTCCGATCCCGTTCAGTTCTACGCTGCGCTTCGCCAGTTCGCACATATCCGGCTGTATCTCCACGGCAGTGTATCTTGCTCCGAGCGGATCGTACCCTTCTTCGGCGTTCAGCTTCCCGTACATCAGTATCGGGACTATTCCTGTCCCTGTTCCTGCGTCAACTATCCTGAGCGGTCTTTTACCGTTCCTGAGCCTTGACGCGAATCTCATCGTATTTTTTATAGAGCGTGAGGCATAGTTGGAAAGCAGCACAGCGTCGGTGCCGTACCTGAACGTGCCTTTTTTCTGCAATATCCTGAGCCCGCGGCACTGAAGGTCATCGATCTGTTCGCCTTCACTTAGCCGTGTACGATTATCCGACTCATCTGATCCAGTGTTTTTCCAACTCATATTCCCTTTTTAAACAGACAAGGCTGCCTTTTTATTGAAAGACAGCCTCCCGTAAAATACAATCATAAAACTCCGCTGATCACTCTTCGAGATTGGGAGCTTCAACAGGGCAAACCTCTTTGCAGTTTCCGCACTCAATGCAAGCAGAAGCATCGATCTCGTACTTACCGTCGCCCTCGCTGATGCACTCTACAGGGCACTCTGCAGCGCATGCGCCGCAAGCAATGCAATCGTCTGAAATTTTGTATGCCATAAGAAACACCTCCAATATTTCAATTATGAGTATATTGTACCATTTTTTTCCGAAATGTCAATAGTGCCTGCGCTTATTCCTTTCACGCCTCGGGGAAACCCGGGGCTTCTTTTTTTATATGTGGGCAATTCGTGGGAAATTCGTGGGTAATCCTTCCCAAAAACGAAAAAAGCCTTGTAAAATAAGGCTTTTTAAGAGTAGGAATGGAGATGAGGGGAATCGGACCCCTGTCCGAAATCTGATCCTCGCAGGCTTCTACAGGCTTAGACTGTCATTTAAAATTCCCATCGGCGAGCCCCGGCAGTCAGGGTCAGGCTTCAGGTAGCTTCATAAAAACCCCGCGGACTCAAAGCTTTGGCCGCAGTGTGCTCCGATTTAACCGCCATACGGAAAGGACCGGATCATTGACGCCGCTTGCTCCCGGCCCGGTAACCGGAAGGGCGACGGACTGCCGTCAGGCAGCCTGGAGTGCTAAATTATCGTTAGCGTTTAATTTTAAATTCCCGCTTTTTAAAGAGGCCAACGGGAACCTCTGCCTGCGGCCGGCGCACCAAAGACCCCGTCGAAACCAGTACATCCCCGGAATCGTCAAAGGCTGAAAATGGCAGTTCACGCCTTGCGCCTGCACATTATCTCACAAACCGTTAAAAAATGCAACACGCCCGGAGCGCAGAAAAATTCAGCAAGAAATGCTTCCGCAGGAAAAGGCCGGAATACTTTGATTTAATGCTCCGGTCATGGTATAATTGTAAGGAAAGGAGGGACAGGTGTGACGATATCGGAATTGACCGCATACGCTTCAAAAAAATACAACATCCGGGAACAGTTCAAATGGAGCGATTTTCCGGGATTCTCTGTATTGACACACCCGAAGACCGATAAATGGATCGCCCTCCTGATGCGCCAGTGGGACGGAGATACAGGCAGCATGATCGAGAGGTGCGACATCAAATGCGGCGAGGAATCTATCGCTAAATACGCAAGGCCGTACCTGACGCCTGCCGTCCGGATGCACGGATCAAAGTGGGTCAATATCATTTTTAGCGACCGCACAGAGCGTGACGTCGTATTTGATCTTTTGGACAAGGCGGTAGACGGCCAGAACTCTTACGGATATACGTTCGTCGTTGACCACGGCAGAAGCACGAAACCGGCCGCCCTGATCGCCGATCCCCTCTCAAACGGCAAGTCCGAAGCAGGCAATGCTCCCGGCCAGCCATCCGAATATTACGAAACCGCATTGCCCGCATCCCGGACCGTACGCGGAAAACTCATCGAAGCAACTCCGGAACGCATAAAAAAGCTGCAGCTGATGTTCCGGCTTTACGAAAGATCAGATTACGAAAGAGCCGGGAACTTCTACCGTCAGGCTACGTACATGAGGAATTATAACGATGATTACCCGTGGGACGACAGTTATTCCAGCTTTCACCCGACGTACCGTGAAATGACTGTGAAACAGCTCCGCGGTTATTTTTCATGGCGAACACACGTAAGACGCGGCGACTACTCCCCCATAGGCGCCTCTTCTGCATATATTTACTTATTTGAGGTACTGAACGGAATAAACGGCGAGACTGCAGAACAAAAACTCGAATTATTGCGTGATTTTGACCGCCTATACCTGAAGAATAAATACGGGGACCAGGCGATGCGGTTCAATGTGTACAGATGGATGAGAGATATTGCCCTCGTGAATAATATGTCTTTGCAGGTCATACGCAAATATAACGATCTTTTAAAAGACGTTTCAGAGCCGAATGCGTACGAAAAAGCTGTCGAAACGCTCATACACCCGGAAGACCGCCCGGATAAAGAGATTTTTAACGCTCTTGTTTCGCTGGATACGGTGGATCACCTGTCAAATATCGCATATATGAAGTACCCCGCCAGGACCGAATTCATATTCAGCGAAACATGGAGGCATGCGTTGTCCGGATACACAAAAGACGGCGTCGGCCTGCTTGCGTTATGTTTCGGGGAAAAAGAAGAGATGCGGCTGNNTCACGTTCCATAACGCCCTGTATTGCCACCGGCCGAAGCTGCAAAACGTCGAGGTCAACGTCGATGATACTCTCTCTTTTATCTGCAGGGACGGTCAATGGTATTACCGCACGTACCAGAAGTTCAACCTCAACAGGAAGTTTTTACGCAGTTTTATGCATGCCGTGGACCTCAAGCTTCGCAAGTACCTCAAATGCGGCCACGAACTGTATGAAAAGCCTGGCGAAAACTGGGTATACCCTTTCGCGGAAGCGGCGATAGAAGCAGACAGAAGGAATGAAGTCAGGGCGGCCAGGGAGAGTTTTATCGTGGATCTTTCCGGTCTCGATAAGATCAGGTCTGACGCGATGGAAACAAGGGACAGCCTGCTTACGGAGGAGGAAGAGGAGGAAGAACACGTTGACGACGTTCTGACCGCCGTTCCGGAGGCCGATCCCGTTATTCCGCTAAACAGTGAGATGCTCGGACTGCTAAAATTAATTTTAAACGGCGACGATCCGGGTCAATACGTTAACGCTCACCGCATCATGCCTTCCCTCGCCGCAGACGTTATAAACGAATCTCTTTTCGAGGAGATCGGCGACAATATCATCACGTGTGATGACGGTATTCTTACGCTCGTCGAGGATTATATCGACGACGTTAAACATCTTATCGGAGGATAGATATATGGCTGATGCCGAGATCAAAAAAGTTCCGCGAAGGATATCACAAACGGTCATAAACTCGCTCAAAGGCGGCGTTGTCCCGCGCGTGGGGCTGCCGTACATCACTGTCGGGCGGAAAAACGAGATCGCCGCGCTTTTAAGCGACGTAGATATCATATCTGAAGGCGGTGCGTCGTTCAGGTTCATCGTCGGAAAATACGGTTCGGGAAAAAGTTTTCTGATCCAGACCATACGAAACTACGTGATGGAGCGCGGGTTTATAGTTGCCGACGCAGACCTTTCACCGGAGCGCAGACTGCAGGGCACCAGAGGGCAGGGGCTGGCTACGTACCGTGAACTGATCGGAAACCTCTCCACTAAAACCAGACCGGAAGGCGGAGCATTGACGCTCGTGCTTGACCGCTGGATAAACGCGGTACAGACCGCCGCGATCCAGGAAACCGGCCTCGGTCCGGACGACCCGGGACTGATTGAAGCGACCGACAAAAAAATATACGCCGTAACCGCATCCGTAAGCGAGCTAGTCCACGGCTTCGAATTCGGCAGGCTGCTTTCCAAATACTACAGGGCATACCTGAACGGCGACGACGATACTAAAAGCAAAGTGCTGAGGTGGTTCAGAGGCGAATATGCGCTAAAAAGCGAAGCAAAAGAAGCACTGGGCATAAACATGATCATAACCGACGACGACTGGTACGATTATCTCAAACTGTTCGCCACGTTTTTCAGGCTGGCCGGTTACACGGGAATGATGATAATGATCGACGAACTCGTCAATATCTACAAGATCCCCAATGCGATCACGCGCCAGTACAATTACGAAAAGATCCTTACGATGTACAACGACACGCTCCAGGGCAAGGCGCGCTATCTGGGCATCATCATGGGGGCAACTCCTCAGGCTCTCGAGGACAGGCGCCGCGGCATATACAGCTACGAAGCGCTCCGTTCCAGGCTGTCCGAAGGGCGTTTTTCGAAGCCGGGGGCAAGAGATCTTTTAGCTCCCGTGATCCGCTTAGAGGCGCTCACTGCGGAAGAGATGCTCATACTGTGTGAGAAGCTGACGGATATGCACGCCGGACTTTACGGCTACGGTAAAAGGCTCACGACAGACGATCTTGCGGAGTTTATAAAGATCGAATTCAGCCGCATCGGTGCAGATCAGAACATCACGCCCCGGGANNNNTCAGGGATTTCATAGAACTGCTCGATCTGCTTTACCAGAATCCCGGTATGAGCCCGGGAGAACTGCTCGATTCGGATGAGTTCACGTTTTCAAAATCCGAAGCCGTATCGGACGACGCTGCGGCAGGATTCGCGGAGTT
>DBVV01000111.1:21396-21581 GCA_002308795.1 Mageeibacillus sp. UBA1255
GGAGTTTACGATATGAATGTTTTTGAAAGATACGCTCCGTTCATACAGGAATTCATTTACCGCTCCGGGTGGCAAAGCATGCGCGCCGTTCAGAACGCGGCAGGAGACGCTATATTCGGAACGGAGGACAACGTTTTATTGACCGCCTCCACCGCTTCCGGCAAGACCGAAGCTGCGTTCTTCCC
>DBVV01000081.1 GCA_002308795.1 Mageeibacillus sp. UBA1255
CAAAGGAAGGATTTCGGCCGTGCGCTCCACCTCTTTGATACGGCCGAAAAGGAACAAAGGAAGGATTTCGGCCGTGCGATCCACCTCTTCGATACGGCCGAAAAGGAACAAAGGCAGGATTTCGGCCGTGCGATCCGCCTCTCTGATACGGCCGAAAAGGAACAAAGGCAGGATTTCGGCCGTGCGCTCCACCTCTTTGATACGGCCGAAAAAGGGCAAAGGAAGGATTTCGGCCGTGCAGTCCGCCTCCCCGATACGGCCGAAATTGAGCAAAGGGCGGAATTCGGCCGTGCGCTCCTCCGCCTCCGGCGAATCGCTATTCCAAATCCGCGGAAATTCTGCTATAATTACAGGCAAGGAACGGGCAGGGCATTCGACGCCCGTAAAAACACGAACTGCGGCGAACGCAGCTCGGGTAAAAGGAACGGGCAGAGGAGATCGAGGCCCGGATAAAAGGAGAATCAAAGGAGCGCTATGAGAAAAAGAATCTTTTGCATCGTACTGGCGGTGATCGCCGCATTGACGGTGGCAGGATGCTCGAAACCGATAAAAAGTTCCGAACACCTTGACGACTACGTCTTCACTGTCAAATACCATGACAACTTCAACATTCTGCAGCTCACCGACATCCACTGGAACGTAAACACTTCCACGACCGCATCGAAACAATATCTGGACAAGGTCCTGGAAGAAACGGCGAAACATATTGTCGCCACGCAGGGAAGCGGCGCGAAGATCGACCTCGTCGAATTGACCGGGGACATGTTCATGCTGGCAAACAGCTACCATGTTGACACATTTATCGAATATTTCGAGAAGAAAGCGGAAGAATACGGATTCCTGTACACCGCGATCTGGGGCAATCACGACAGGCATTCGCTGTACAATCCGAATTACCTTGCGGACAAGTTCAGAAAAGCACCGCATTGCCTGTACAGCGAGCCGAACGACGATCTGTACGGCAGGAGCAATTTCGTTATCAACCTCACCGAAGACGGAAGCAAGGATACGAAAGCGGTGTGGATGATCGCGAACCTTGACTCCGGCGCAAGCTTCTCGGAAACGGAATTGTCCCCGTTCAGAGATTACGACTATATCCGCCCCGAACAGACCGAGTGGTGGCTGAAAGAACATGAACTCGCGGGCGAAGACGTACCTGCCATTGCCTACTACCACATCCCTCAGGACGAGAACAACAAGGCGTGGGTGGATGTTACGGAAAATGGCGCGACGTATAAAAACAAATTCTTCAAACTCGAGGGGTTTGCCGACAACGGCAACGAAAAGTATGCGAGTGATTTTATCGATAAGGCCAAAGATCATAACCTCAAGGCTGCGTTTATGGGGCACGCGCACAACGTCGACTGGACCGTGGAGTACGAGGGCGTTGTTATCGGGCTCGGAGTTAAGACGGGCAACGAACTGTATTTTGCGCATATCGATGCGAACTCTGAAGACGAAGCGATGCAGGCCGGACTGAAGTCTGTGGGCATCAACGAAAATTTTGATCTGATCGGCGCGTCGCTCGTGACGCTTACAGGGAAAGACGGTTCCTTCGATCTTGAGCATCTGTATTACAACGAAGTGCCTGGCGGCGACTTTGTCAAATGGGTGAAGTGGTGATGAAAATGTTTAAAAAAGATAATTTTGTTTTTTCCGGAATAGAGGATAAAAGGAAGAAGCAGGGGCTTATCGTGTTCATATGCCTCGTCATCTTCTACGTATTGTCGGCGTTCACGTTTATGAATTTCCTGTACTGCCTGTCGGACTGCATCGGGTCAATAGTCTGCTCTTCTGTTGACGTCGCCCTGCGCGATGCACTTCGGTCGATTCCGATCTTCCTGTCGCTGTTTTTGTCGCTCGGCGGCCTGATGGTCTGCCAGTCGTTCTACCGCAACGAGAACAAGGAGAAGCTTATCCGGTCGGTCAGGAAGCATGCGGTCATCACCGTCGTGATCGGCGTGCTGCTCATTCTGTACACGGTCGTTATGCGCATTATGGGGAGGTACATTTCGCTCGTCGAAGGTGCTCCGTCTCCGTTCTATCCGCTCGATGCGATGCTTTACGCGCTGGCGTTTATCGTGCTCGGTATCTGCGTGCTTGTATACATCGGTAAAAAATACGACGGCCATCCGTACGTTGGCCCCGTGCGTCCGCTGACTGTTAAGAGAGGCCGCTTCATCCATAACCTGTTCTTTACGCTCTGGATGCTGATCAGTTTGTACGGCTTCTGCGGCTTCTTCTACAGCATTTTTATTGTCGACTTCGCTCACGGCTATCTTCCGTACACGCTCTCGGTAATGCTGGTTTCGCTTGCAGCTTTTTGCTCTTTTGCGGTCTGGGAGCTTTACTACAACAATCTGAAGCCGGAGGTCCGCCGCAAAAAGTTGTGGAAGATCGCGCTGGTGTCAACGTGCGTTTCGCTCGTTGTCGCGGTATTGTATTTCGTGGCGCTGAAGTTCAACCTTGACGGTCCGTCGAACGTCGGTTTCGGCATCCTTCCGATCGCGTTTTCGGCGAGCGTCAATATCGCTACCCTGATCGTTGTTGCTACTCCGATTATCGCGTCCGTGGCTGCGCTGGTCAAGGGACTGGTCATCAGAGGCGTTTCGAAGTAAAGCCAGGGAATGGCAAATGGGCGAACCGGGTGACTAGTGGCAAGTTGGAAGTGGCAAGTTGCAAGTTGAAAGTGGCAAG
>DBVV01000136.1:0-1776 GCA_002308795.1 Mageeibacillus sp. UBA1255
ACCCGAAACATCCGAAGCTGCTCCTTCGAATATCGGTCGATCGGCCACGGATGATACGTCAGCGGCGGACGCGGCCCGATAAAGCTCATATCGCCGCGCAGGATGTTCCACAGCTGCGGAAGCTCATCGAGCGAGGTCGCACGGAGAACCCTGCCAATCTTTGTGATCCGGCTGTCGTTCCGATCGCTGTAAACGCCGGATCCGGTGTGTTCCGAATTATCTGCCATCGTGCGGAACTTGCAGATCCGGAAAACTTTCATATCGCGCCCCAGGCGCTCCTGCCGGAAGATGACCGGACCCTTTGAGGTGCATCGCACGAGAATCGCGATCAAAAGATACAGCGGGGAAAGCAAAAGAAGTCCCAAAGCCGAAAACACGATATCCGAGATTCGTTTTAAATATGCCTGATACATCTTCCTAAACCTATCCGCTATGTTTCACGCTTCATTTTCTGTTTCCCTTCTCAGCACTCCCGTAGTAATATCCGTAACCGTAACCGTAATCGTACCGTTTCCGGTCCAGCTTGCTCATGGTCACATTGTTTATGATGCAGCCTATCACCGGCGTCTGTGTCTGGTCCATCGTTCGCACAAGCCTTTGCAAACCGTCTTTTGTTATCTTGTTATACGCAAGGACCAGAATGCTTCCGTCACAGCGTTTCGCGATTTCTGCAGCGTCGATCACCGCGCCGACAGGCGGCGTATCGACGATCACTGTATCAAACCCTCTTCCCGTGTCCTCCATGAGTCGGTCAAATTCTTCCGACGTCAGAAGAGACAACGGCGACTGCACCAGCTTACCCGCCGGCAGCAGATACAAATTCGGGATATCGGTCTGATAAATCACGCTGCCGCGTTCAGCCTGTCCCGACAAATAATGAGAAAGCCCTTCCTTTGTATTTGTGATACCGTACCGGTTGATCAGGGTCGATTTTCTCAAGTCTCCGTCAATCAAAAGAACGGTGTTCCCCCGCTTTGTCATCCCATAAGCAATTCGGGTTGCCAAAAACGTCTTGCCGTTATTTGCATCGTGACTCGTGATTGCAATCCGCTTGATCTTCTTCCCCGCGAATGCAATGTTCGAACAAATCGCGTTAATCACTTCGTCGCCTGCATAATCCAATGCCAAAGTCTGTCTGATCTCCGCAACGTGTCCTGTTTTGTTCGTTTCACCGCGATGCCTCGTCTCATAATACTCCGCATTCTCGCTTAGTTTGGGCATCATGCCCAATGTTGCCAGTCCGGTCGCTTTTTCCACATCATCGCCTGTCCGAATCTTGTTATCGAGCAAAAACAGAAAGACCAGCACGGCGCTCGCCGCCAACGCGCCAATACCCGCAGCCTTCAAGACGATGCTCCCGAGCTTCGGCGTGACCGGGCTCGATGGGATCTGCGCGCTCTCAAGAATCTGCGGTTTCCGAAGTTCCATCTGTTTTTCGATATAAGTCTGCACGACCTCGGAATATGCGTCCGCAATCAGTTTTGCTTCTACCGGATTGCCGGAGCTTACCGTGATATATAGTAAGTGCGATCCCTTTGGATTGCTGACGGAAACGGAATAGTCCGGCTTGCTCACACCGTGTTCCGACAACATCTTCGCTTTTACGGTTTCATGAATCTGCGCGATCTTGAAAACCTCCTGATAATCCACAGTCAATACGGAGCCGAGCTGCAGGTCCGACATGGAGATAGTATTCTCCGATCCTGCAATGTACAGCTTGGCAGTCGCTTCGTATACCGGCTTAACAAACAGCTTCGTATAGCCGCCCGCAAGTCC
>DBVV01000136.1:1869-2543 GCA_002308795.1 Mageeibacillus sp. UBA1255
CTGCGCAGTTCGCCTTGTTCCGAATAAGCATTTCTCTGATTTTGATTACCGTTCGGCATCATATCGTTCATTATGAACCTTATTTTTCCTTCTTTCAAACGATTAAATCCGCTGTGTACGAGAGTATCGCGATATACTCACTCACATCTGCTGGGATTACTTAATATATTACATCAAAATTGCATAGCTTGTCAATGTTCAAACATATATCACCTTAGAATATCACTATGGATATTACCAAGAGATCAATATATGATTTGCTGCCCTTTTCTACATCTTTTGACAACGCTTTTTCCATTGAACACCGCCCCCGCAAAATGATATAATATGGATGCGCTCAGCATTTGCGCGCAGCATCGGATCATAACAAATTTGCAATAACGAATTGACATGAAGCAAAGCATTTTCAAGGTAACAGAAAACAGGCAGGTCGCGGCGAACACGTACCTGATGAGGCTCGAAGGCGACACCACAGCCGTCATGGCGCCCGGGCAGTTCGTTGACATCCGCCTGGACGGGTTCTATTTAAGGCGGCCGATCTCCGTATTCGACTGCGAAGCTGGCCTCCTCTCCCTCATATATAAGGTCGTTGGCAACGGCACCGAAGCCATGAGCAAGCTCGAAAAAGGCGCGGAACTTGACCTCCTCACCGGGCTGGGCAACGGCTACGACCT
>DBVV01000136.1:2563-2863 GCA_002308795.1 Mageeibacillus sp. UBA1255
TCGGCGGAGGCGTTGGCGTCCCGCCATTATACTGGCTGTGCAAAAAACTGATTGACCAAGGCGCGAGGCCCCGGGTAGTGCTGGGCTTCAACTCGGCAGCAGACGTGTTCGCGGTTAATGAATTCCGCGCGCTTGTTGACGCTCCGGCCGGCGGCCAGCCAGTCACGCAAACCGGCGGCCAGACCGCAGTCACCGTCGTCACCGTTGACGGCAGCTACACCGACGAATTCGGCTCAAATAAAGGCTTCGTCACCGACCACCTCCCCGCCGAATACACATATTTCTACACCTGCGGCCCCG
>DBVV01000136.1:2938-5421 GCA_002308795.1 Mageeibacillus sp. UBA1255
TGCATGGGCTGCAGCTGCAAAACCGTCACAGGTTTTAAACGAATATGCAAAGATGGACCGGTACTGAAAAAGGAGGAAATACTGTGGAAAAATTGACTGCAAACCAGGTAAACACCTCCGTTGACATCTGCGGCATCACCCTCGATAACCCGGTGATCCCCGCCTCCGGCACTTTCGGGTACGGCTACGAATTCGCCGAACTGTACGATATAAATTTGCTCGGAACGTTCTCTTTCAAGGGCACCACGCTGGAGCCCAGGTTCGGAAATCCCACGCCACGCATCGCCGAATGTACCGCCGGCATGATCAACTCGGTGGGGCTGCAGAACCCCGGGGCCGAAGCGGTTAAAAACGAGGAGCTGCCTAAGCTGCGCAAAGTGTTCCACAAGCCGGTGATGGCAAATATCAGCGGGTTTTCAGTAGAAGAATACGCAAAAACCGCGGAAAAATTTGACGATGAGCAGCAGATCGGGTGGTTCGAGGTCAATATAAGTTGCCCCAACGTTCACGGCGGCGGCATGAGTTTCGGCACCGACCCGAAAGCGGCCGCAGCTGTAATTGACGCCGTAAGGCGGGTGACAACGAAACCGGTGCTGGCGAAATTGTCCCCTAACGTGACCGACGTCACCGAGATCGCCAGGGCCTGCGAAGCCGCCGGAGCTGACGGTATCAGCCTGATCAACACGCTGCTGGGAATGCGGGTCGATCTGCGCCGCAGAAAACCGGTGGTAGCGAATATAATGGGCGGATTCTCCGGGCCGGCAATACTCCCCGTTGCCCTCAGGATGGTTTATCAGACAGCGAAGGCGGTGCGCGTGCCCGTAGTGGGCATGGGCGGCGTGTCAACGGCTGATGACGTGCTGGAGATGATGATGTGCGGGGCCACCGCCGTCGAAGTGGGTGCGGCAAATCTGATCGACCCCTTCGCCTGCCTGAATATTGTCCGCGCACTGCCTGAAAAAATGGCGGAACTCGGGATAAAAGACATAAAAGAGATCATCGGCATTGCCGCCGGAGCGAAATGACTAAAACGCGGAAAAGAGCAAAAACTAATAAGCAAAACGAAAGGAATCTGCGATCGATCATGGGAAAAGACGTTATAATCGCCTGCGATTTTTCAGACAGAAAGACCACCATCGGCTTCCTCTCCCGGTTCACGGACCGCGGGATCCGGCCCTTCGTAAAGATCGGCATGGAACTGTTCTATGCGGAAGGTCCGGAGATCGTGCGGGAAATAAAAGCCATGGGGCTGAAAATATTCCTTGACCTCAAACTCCACGACATCCCGAACACCGTAAAAAAGGCGATGGCCGTGCTGTCCCGGCTGGACGTGGATATGTGCAATCTCCACGCTGCGGGCACGAGGCGGATGATGGAAGCGGCGCTTGAAGGGCTTACACGGCCCGACGGAACGAGGCCTATATTGCTGGCGGTGACGCAGCTCACTTCCACCGATCAGACGGCTCTCGAAAACGAACTGCTGATACAAAAGCCCGTCGCAGAAGTGGTCATGAGCTACGCCCAGAATGCCCGGGACGCAGGACTGGACGGTGTAGTATGCTCTCCCCTGGAGGCAGGAGCCGTTCACGAAGCCTGCGGGGGCGGATTTTTAACGGTAACTCCCGGTGTGCGTTTCGCGGACAATGACGCTGGCGATCAGAAGCGTATCGCTACCCCCGCCAGGGCTGCCGAACTGGGCTCGGATTACATCGTAATGGGCAGGCCCATAACTGCCGCCGAGGATCCGGTGGCCGCGTATCTGCGGGCGGTCAATGAATTTTGTAATTGATTCTTTTTCAACGGAGGACAATATAATGACAAGCAAGCTCAACACCAAGATCGCCGCCGATCTGCTGAAGATCAAAGCCGTATTTTTCCGCCCCGACGAGCCTTTTATCTGGGCCAGCGGCATAAAAAGCCCGGTATACTGCGACAATAGATTGACCCTCACCGCCCCGGACGTCCGGCTCGACGTCGAAAACGGCCTGGCACAGATCATCCGCGCCCATTATCCGAGCGTCGAGGTACTGATGGGAACGTCAACGGCAGGTATTGCCCATGCCGCGATCACCGCGCATATCCTCGGGCTGCCGATGGGCTACGTGCGCTCGGGAAATAAGGATCACGGCCGCAAGAACCAGATCGAAGGAAAACTCGAACCCGGTCAGAAAGTTGTCGTCGTCGAAGACCTGATCTCCACCGGCGGCAGCGTTATCGAAGTCGTGGACGTGCTGCGCGAGGCAGGTGCGGAAGTGCTCGGTATCGCGTCGATATTCACGTACGGTATGAAGCGCGGCATCGAACGGCTCGCGGAGGCGGGCGTCCAGAACGTTTCGCTGTCGGACTTTGACACGATCGCGAACGTGGCGGCTGAGACGGGGTACATCGCGCCGGAAGACGTGGCGAGACTGATCGCGTTCAGAAACGATCCGTCCGACGAGAGCTGGATAAAGGGTTAGTGGCAAGTGGCAGGCGAACCGAGT
>DBVV01000069.1:0-15646 GCA_002308795.1 Mageeibacillus sp. UBA1255
GAAATATGGGAAGGTGAACAGATCCCGGGTGTTAGTGAGATCGTCAGGTTTGCGCCGAGTGCCTGTAATTCTCAACCGTGGCTTGTAAAGAACGAAGGCGACCTTCTGGTTTACAGATACAAGAAGTCCGGTAAAAGAGGAATAATGCCTGCAGATAAGGTTTCATTCTACAATCGCATTGATATAGGTATTTTCATTTGCTTTATGGATATTTGTCTTCTGCACCGCGCTATTGAATTTGAGAAAATAATATATCCTGATAAAGGCGAAGATAAAGAATATGTTCTGAATGCAACGTACAGACTTAAAAGTGCGCGTTTTAATGCAAAGCTTGGAGGAAATAATGTTTAAGTGCGACTATAAGAAATTAAGACTGTCTTTTAACGAGTTCCACGACGTAAAAGCTAACGATATGCCGGAATACGGCGAGTTCTGTCTTCTTGAATTAAAGGACCGCCGTCATACCGCAGGCAAATGGTATCCGAACGATTACCGTAATAAAAAGAGCGTATCCGGACATTTCGGCCGAGGAACGGCGGATACCGTTGATATTGGCGAAGTTTCGAAATGGCACTCGCTGGACCGTTACGATCTGACAGAATGTCTGGAGGATGAAGAGGTCAATTATATAAATCTCGGTCCTGAAAAAGAAGATATTCACTCTTTTCTGATCAAAAATTTTAAGTCGTTAAAAGAGAAAAAATATCCCAAAGAAGAACAATACTGCCTTTTGATTTTAAGCAGCGGAAAATTAGCTGCAGGAAGATGGGACCTGTTTTCAAAGGAAAAAGGCGGAACGTTTATTTATGCGTCGGCATTGGCCTGTTACAGTATGGAAGAAGTATGGGCATGGTCGCCGCTTAGTTCCGACGAATTTTTCGAGGCAGAGGAAGAGCTGGAAAGAGAACGAAAAAAAGAAAAAAAGCTAAACCAAAATCCTTCGTGCGACCCGGATTTGTTTAAATACGGAACAAATATAAACGTATACTATGAAAAAGCGCTGGAGAAGCTCAAAAAAGAATATCCGTGGGCAACTGTGACACAGATGAAGAAGCGAACTCCGTACGTCATCGCGCCGCTTCACGGGAAATATGTTTTCGGACAGGACAACGGAACATTCATGGGCTCAAAGATCATAGATGAATGGACGGGCGGAAGTACCGCAGACGAGTTTATTGACTATCTGTGCGAGTATACGAAAGAATCCGTGAAGAACTCCGACCCAGAAGTAAAATTCAGATTGGGAACCGACGCCTCTGTATATCTGAAAATAGCTTTTGATAACGTTAAGAAGAATTACCGATGGTTCGATAAAAGGATCGCAGAAAAAACGTGTCACTATGCGATCAGACAGGTCGATGGAGATCTCGAATTTGTAAAATGGTATAAAGACGATAAAGATCTTACCGTGCTGGACTGCAGCTCTGCGGAGAGGTTTATAGAAATCGTTGAATATGATTATCAAGAGGAAGCATTGAGAGCGAATCCGGTCGTGGCAGTTTACGCCGTTCCGTTCGGGAGAGTTGAGATCCACGGATGGTATCTCGAAAAATACGTCTTTTCAAAACTGCGTACCGGTGACTATAAAGTAACCGTTCAAGCCGGAGACCGTGTAACAGGAGGAACCAGAGACTTCTTTATCACGCCTTATTGCTTCGAAGCAAAAACGTATGAAGAATTTCTTGACCGCTATCTGGAGATCGTTCCGGGAAGTTCATTTGGACTGTTCAAAGAAGATCTTTTACTGAATAACGAACTGAAAGAATTTCTCGGTTATTGAGGATCCGGTCGAATAATCAGATTTTTGGGGAGAATGCGTATGAAGATATATGATATTTCGCAGGAAGTTTTCAGCTGCAAGGTGTTTCCGGGCGATCCGGCTCCTGAAAAAAATACACTTGACTCAATTGAGGAAGGCGGGCATTGCAATCTGACCGCATTCAGCATGTGCGCACACAACGGTACACATATTGACGCGCCGTTTCATTTTATAGAAGGCGGAAAAACCGTTGACGCCGTCTGTATAGAGGCGTTTGTGGGAAAGGCTTACGTGGCGGAACATCACGGGATCGTTAGTCGCATTGACGCTGCAGAAATGATCAGAAGAGCGAAAGCGCTTGACGACGGAGCGGAAAAAAGGATCCTGATCAAAGGTAACGCAGAAGTATCTTTGGAAGCCGCAGAAGTATTTGCAGACTGCGGGATATTACTTCTGGGCAACGAATCTCAGACAGTTGGACCGGAAAATGCTCCTATGGCAGTACACAAGGTCCTCCTTGGCGCAGACGCTATACTGCTTGAAGGTATCCGGCTGGCCGATGTTCCGGAAGGCGTTTACCTCCTGAATGCTGCCCCTCTGAATCTCGGAGGATCGGACGGAGCGCCTTGCAGAGCCATATTGATCGATTTTAACGCTCTTCCGGAGGAACAATAAATATGCATGAGAAGGTACCTGATAAAATCAAGGTCAGAGGAGCAAAAGTCCATAATCTGAAGAATATTGACGTCGATATCCCGCTAAATAAGATCGTGGGGATAGCCGGAGTTTCGGGCTCGGGGAAATCGTCACTTGCCCTCGGCGTATTGTATGCAGAAGGATCCAGGCGGTACCTCGAATCGTTGTCAACGTATACGAGGCGGAGAATGACTCAGGCGACAAAGGCGGACGTTGACGACGTTCTGTACGTTCCTGCGGCGCTCGCGCTCCACCAGCGCCCGGCAATACCGGGTATAAGGTCAACGTTCGGCACCGGGACGGAGCTTTTAAAC
Organism: Mageeibacillus sp. UBA1255; assembly: GCA_002308795.1. GTDB lineage: Bacteria > Bacillota > Clostridia > UBA1212 > UBA1255 > UBA1255. The sequence goes on from DBVV01000069.1 coordinate 2,770, forward strand.
AGTCTCCGGCTGCTTTTTTCGCGCCTTGGCAGTCACAGATGTCCAAACGGTCACTACGTACCGCCGTCAATGGCTGTGGCAGCAGAGCAGGAACTGGTTTGTCCCGAATGCGGCGAACGTTTCTACGGACCGGGTGCGGAAGAACTGGCTTTTAACAGCCAGGGAGCCTGCCCGCATTGTGACGGTACAGGTATCGTCCGCGTAGTGGATGAGTCAACGCTGGTGCCGGACGAGTCGCTTTCGATCGACGAAGGAGCTGTACTTCCGTGGCAGACTTTAATGTGGTCACTTATGAAGGATATTGCCAGAGATATAGGCGTTCGCACAGACGTTCCTTTTAAGGATCTCACGGAAAAGGAGAGGGAGATCGTCTTTCACGGTCCCGCAATTAAGCGCCATATCGTTTATCAGAATCAGACCAGCGGAGCGGCGGGGGAAATGGATTTCACGTACTTCAATGCTACGTATACGGTCGAAAATGCACTTTCGAAAGTTAAAGATGAAAGCGGCATGAAGCGTGTCGAAAAATTCCTTCGTACTTCCGTCTGTCCGGAATGCGGAGGTACGAGGCTCTCGGAAAAAGCCAGGGCGCCTAAAATAACGGGAATCGGATTGGACGAAGTATGCGCCATGACTCTTTCGGAGTCACTTGAATGGATAGCTAAAGTGCCTGATTCGATGCCTGAAGAGATGAGGCAGATGGCTAAAAGTATATGTGATTCTTACCGCTCTGTAGCGAAAAGACTGATGGATCTGGGGCTGTCATATCTCACCCTTGACCGCGCGGCGTCAACGCTATCTACAGGCGAAAGGCAGAGGATGCAGCTTGCGAGAGCAGTCAGGAACCGGACAACGGGTGTATTGTACGTTCTTGACGAGCCTTCGATCGGTCTCCATCCTGCAAACATCGTCGGTCTTAACGGTGTTATGCGCGATCTTGTCGCGGACGGGAACTCTGTGCTGCTCGTTGACCACGATACCCAGATACTGAAAGAAGCAGACTGGCTGATCGAAATGGGACCGCAGGCCGGAGCTGACGGCGGCAGAGTAATTGCCGAAGGGACGGTCATCCAGGTGGAAAACGATCCGGATTCCAAGATCGCTCCGTTTTTGAATGACAGATACAGGATCAGAAGAAATAAAGCCGTAAAAGATCAGGATGACCGCGGATCTATCTGTATGAGCACTCTTCCGATCTATACGGTAAAATCACTTGACGTTAAGATCCCGAAAGGGAAACTGACAGTTGTTACGGGCGTATCCGGATCGGGTAAAACCACGATGGTTTTAGAAAGCCTTGTGCCGGGGCTGGAGGCTCATATCAGCGGTGGTAAGCTTCCGGATCATGTTTTAAGGATCGAGGCTGAAGGTATACGGCACGTTAAACTTATCGACGCGTCACCGATAGGTATCAATATCCGCTCGACCGTTGCCACTTACGCGAACGTCCACGATGAACTACGGAAAATTTATTCGAAAACAAAAAGCGCTAAAGAAAACGGGTTTAAAGCGGGAGATTTTTCATATAATACCGGCAATTTGCGCTGTCCGGTATGTGACGGTACGGGGTCAATAAGCCTTGACGTCCAGTTTCTTCCGGACGTGGATATACCGTGCCCCGAGTGCCATGGGTCAAGATACGCCAGGAGCGCGTATCGTATTTTGTATAAAAACAAAGCCGAGATCGAGAAGTCTTTACCCGAGCTCATGGCTATGGACGTGAACAATGCGATAGGATTCTGCCGCGATATGGGCAGTGTCGCTCCAAAACTGTCCGTCCTTCAAAGTCTCGGACTGGGTTATCTGACACTTGGCGAGGAAACGCCTGACTTGTCGGGCGGAGAAGCACAGCGCCTGAAGCTGGCAAGTGAAATGGGCAGGGTGCAGTCGGATTCTGTGTTTGTATTTGACGAGCCGACCATTGGGCTCCATCCGCTGGACGTCGAGACGCTGCTTGGCGTATTTCAGACGCTGATCGATAGCGGTGCAACGGTCGTTGTCATCGAACATGATCTTGACGTGATACGTAATGCGGATCACGTTATCGATATGGGCCCGGGAGGCGGTGATGAGGGCGGGATGATCGTTGCCTGCGGAACTCCCGAAGAGCTCAGATCGTGTCCCGAAAGCGTAACCGGAAGGTTTATTTAGTAAGTTTTGTTAAGATGAGGTTAACCACTATGAAAATTCTGTTTTTTGACGATTCGGTATCGTTCAGGCGCGAAGGGTTAACGCGTGTGTCAGGCAGGCCGGAATTGATCGCGACGTACCGTGACGGACACAGCGATACTAGCTGGTCAACAGGCCACGTTTTCCGGTTGGATGACGGTCGTTTCAGAATGCTGTACCAGGGGCGCCAGAAAGACAAAACGGACAGGCTCTATTCCGCGATCAGCATTGACGGCATACGTTTCGAGCCCGAGACCGAGGTGATGCAGACCTTTGACGCTGAGGTCGCCGCGATCGTCGAGGATAAACTTAACGCTCCCGAGGAGCGCTACAAACTGCTGCTGTGCGAGTACGGTAAACTGCATATGCTTGTCCGCGGCAGTCTGTTCGTTTCATCTGATCTGATACACTGGGAGCGCCTTGAAGGCGTCACGTGGAATAACGGCAGCGAGCCGATCACCGGAGTCTTTTACAACACAAAAAAAGACTGTTTTACAATTACGATGCGCCCTGACTGGGGCGTGAGGATGGTAGGCGTGCGGGAAACGCGCGACTGGAGGAACTATACTGATTATCAGCCCTGTCTTCGCTCAGATGCGCTGGATCAGCCGCTCGACGAACTTTACGGCATGCCCGCGTTCCGGTACGGTGACAAATATATCGGTCTGCCGCTGATCTATCGCAATTTTGAGGCGGGCAATCACAGCAAGTATTGGCTGGGCACGATCGAGGCGTTTTTGGCATATTCTGACGACGGACGATACTGGCTTCGCTCTTTGCGTACGCCTTTTCTTTCCGGGCTGAATGAAGAAACGCGTAAGGCAACGGGCGCTTTCCGTCCGCTGGTCTGGCCGTCAAGTTTCCGTATCGATGATGACGGGTCGATCCTGATCTACGGCTCCGCGAGCGAGCGTGAGCACGGCCCGGCTTTTAGCGAATTCGGCGACGGCTGCATCTGCGTATGGCGCGTTCGACCGGACGGCTTTATAGCGCTGGAGGCAGGGAGCGACGGAGGTATCGTTTCGACCCGTGAAGTTGCGTGGCTTGGCGGAGAGTTAAGCGTCAATATTATGGCAAAGCGTGCAACGCTGGCCGTATATGAGAGCACGGGCGGAGTGCTGCCGGACGTGAATCCGATTCCGGGGTTCGGGCACAATGACTGCGTGCCGTTTTCGGGCGATGCCGTGAACTGGACGCCTGCGTTCTCAAGCGGACGTAAAATTGACGAGCTTAAAGGTCGTACGCTCGTGTTTGAATTGTCGCTAAGCGACGGGCGCGTATACTCGCTATCAGGCGACGGGGAACTGCTGTTTAACGTTGCCGCGGCGAGGGTACGGGAGAAGAAGGTTTAATTGCATTTCCGCAGCTGTTCTTCTATAGTTTTTAAGAAATTTTCGTAGAGAGGGGAACACTTAAATGTACCGTGTTTCAATACCTATCACAACCGATTTCAGAGGAGTCAGAAAGGCGCAGTACCTCGAGGAACTTGCCCGCGCAAAACCTGACCGGGTCTTTCTTATAGGGCCGCGAAGCGCAGATTCGGCGAAGAGTAAAACGTGGGCGCTGGACAGGTTCAAAGAGCTGGTGCCGCTGATGCGAAGCCAGGGTTACGAGGTCGGGATCTGGGTAAACAGCCTAGGCCACGGCGGAAGTTCAGACGCACATCCGGAGTATCAGAACATCGTCAACGGAGGAGGTATAGTAAATACCGACTCGTATTGTCCGCTCGATGAAGCGTTCACGGACGAATTTGCCGAATGGGTCGCAGCGCTCGCGCGGACCGGGCCGGATCTGATAATGCTTGACGACGACTACCGCCTCGGATACAGATCAGGGCTCACCGGATGCTATTGTCCGCTCCATCTGAAAAAAGTTTCGGAAATGATCGGTGAAGAAATAAGTGCATCCGAACTGGAGCGCAGGGCTCTTACCGGCGGGCCGAATAAATACCGCGACGCCTGGATGGAAGTGAACCGCGCTTCGCTCACGGGGCTGGCAAAAAAGCTCAGGAAGGCGGTGGATTCAGTCGATCCTTCTATCAGGCTGGGGCACTGCGCGGTACTCGATACGTGGGATATCGATGGCGTCGATTCGATTGAGCTGGCAAAGGCTTTCGCGGGCGGGACAAGGCCGTTCCTGCGACTGATCGGTGCGGCGTACTGGGCGGCCAACAAAGCTTTCGCCTGCCGTATCGCGAACGTGATCGAACTCGAGCGCATGCAGATCTCGTGGTGCGAGAATGAGGATATAGAAATATTTGCCGAAGGCGACGTGTTTCCGCGTCCGCGCCATAACGTGCCTGCCGCGTACCTCGAAGCGCTGGATACGGCCCTCCGGGCAGACGGTCGGTCGGAAGGCATCTTAAAATACATGCTAGACTACGAATGCGCGCCTTTTTACGAGAGAGGGTATATTGACCGCCACGTACACGATATGCCGCTCTACGGGCAAATTACGGCCATTTTTGACGGTCTCAAACCTTGCGGCGTGAGAGTGTACGACTGCATGCACCGTCTGAAGGACGCAGAACTTCCCGAAACCGGCGGCGGAGATCTTTATGTGGGCAATGATTTCGTTCCTCCTGCAATGAAACTGCTCTGCGACAATGCGATCCCGATGCAGTATTCCGAGCCCGACGTTACCGTAATATTCGGCGAAAACGCGAGACACGCTCCGGCTGAACTTCTCGAATGCGGCGCCGTACTTGATATGCCTGCTGCGAGAATTCTCACGGAGCGGGGCTTCGACGTGGGGCTCGAATCTGTTGACAGCGCGGTGCCTGTGCGCTCGGTATACTTCCCGGATGCCGTTCAGGGATTTTCATTCCGCTCCGGGATGTTTGATAACGACGGTTCGGATTTCGCTGTCCTTAATATGAAGCCGGGCGCGGAGCAGGTCATCGAGTTCCGCGGCCGTGCCGGTTCGGTCTTCGCGTACCGATATGAAAACGCTAAAGGCGAACGTTTCCTTTTATTCCCGTTCGAGGCCAGGCGCGTGTGTGAGACGTCAATGCTTTTCCGCAATTACGTTATGCAAAGAACGCTCATACGCGAACTTTCCCACATTCGCCGCGGACCGCTCGACGCCGTGCTTACCGGTAATCCCGACACGTACCTGCTTACGAAGAGGGGCAATGACTCGCTGGCGATCGGCATCTGGAATTTCTCACTCGATCCGGTCCTCGAACCTGTTGTCCGGCTGGGAGAAGAATGGGACTCCGTCGAATTTGTGAACTGCACCGGAACGCTGCGCCGCCGGATCCTGTCATTGTCCGAGATCGGACCGTACGGTATGGCGTTCGTACTTCTGAAGAAAAGCAAGTCATGAATGTGAGGGATATCGTATGACGGAAAACATAATTGACAATATCGACGTTTTTAAGCAGAACCATATAAGGATCGGCTGCGGCGGTAAAGAGATCCATATCGATCCGTTCAGGTCGGACAATGCGCCGCGAAATGCTGATTACATTTTTATTACCCACGACCACAGCGACCACTTTTCGCCGCGCGATATCGAGTGCATTTCAAACAAAGAAACGGTGCTGATTGTCCCCGAACGAATGTACGAAAAAGCAGCGGCAGTTGAAGGTCTCGTCGGAAAGATCGCGGCAGTAAGACCGGGCGAAAAGTATGATATTGACGGCCTTGAATTTGAAACGCTGCCTGCGTACAATATCGGTAAGCCGTTCCATCCCAAAAACGCCGGATGGGTCGGTTACGTACTTAATATAGAAGGCTGGCGTGTGTACGTTGCCGGGGATACGGACGCCACGGAGGAAGCAAGAGCAGTGAAGTGCGATATCGCGTTTATACCTATCGGAGGAACGTTTACGATGAATCCGAAGCAGGCGGCGGAATTTGTAAACGAGATAAAGCCTAAGATCGCCGTTCCGGTACACTACGGGAGCATCGTAGGAAAAGAAAAAGACGGTTTTGAGTTCGAGAAGAGGGTCGATAAGGCCGTGAAGGTTGTTTTTAAGATCTCGTTTTAAGATCTGGTTTTAAGAGCGGGAGAATTGGTATGAACGATTTCAGATATTATACACCGACGGAGGTCGTATTCGGGAAGGGCGCGGAAAGTAAAACAGGGGAGGTCGCTGCGAAATACGGCCGAAGGGCGCTTCTTGTTTACGGAAAAGGAAGTGCCGTAAAAAGCGGTCTGCTTGGTCGCGTGGCTGCGTCGCTTGAAAAAGCAGGGCTGATCTGTGATTATTTCGGTGGAGCGAGGCCGAATCCGACTCTTTCACATGCGGAGGAAGGTGTGAAAAAAGCGATCGAATTCGGGGCCGATATCATCATCGGCATAGGCGGAGGAAGCGCTATCGACACTGCAAAAGCAATTGCCCACGGAGCAGCGAATCCGGATTATGCGCTTTGGGATATATGGTCGAGAAAGGTCCCGCTTGAGCGATCACTGCCGGTCGGAGCTGTATTGACCGCACCTGCGGCGGGAAGTGAAATGAGTGATTCCGCTGTGCTGACGAATGAAGAATTACGTAAAAAAGCCGGATTAAGCACCGATTATAACCGTTGCTGCTTTGCAGTGATGGACCCGGCGCTTGGTGCTACCGTTCCCGAATATCAGCTCGCCGCGGGAGTAGCGGATATTATGATGCATACAATGGAACGCTATTTTATACCTGAAAGTCACGCCGAACTTACTGACGAGATCGCCGAGGGGCTGCTCAGGACCGTAATAAAAAACGGCAAGGCAGTGCTTGAGGATCCCGGTGATTACGATGCGATGTGTGAGATCTTCTGGGCGTCGAGCCTTTCGCATAACGGGCTTACAGGCTGCGGCCGTGACAAGGATTTTTCTGTCCATAAGCTCGGTCACGCACTGTCGGCAAAATACGGAACGACACACGGAGCGTCGTTGACCGCCGTGTGGGGTGCGTGGGCAATAGAGGTCTACCGCGATTGTCTTCCTCGTTTTTGCAGATACGCGAAAAAAGTATGGGGAGTTACCGGCGGCAATGATTATTACGTTGCTGAAGAGGGGATCCGCCTGACAGTCGATTATTTTGCATCTATAGGTATGCCGACGTCTCTTGGCGAGCTCGGGACCTATCCGGACGACGAAGAAATTCGTGCGCTATCGCTCGATGCGACGATGAACGATACGGTAAAATTATCTCGCATTAAGCCGCTCGGGGCTGGAGAAGTCGAAAGGATATTTTACAGAGCCAGATAAATGCACTAAAAAATATGCTTAGCCCAGCGCCGCTTTTAGCGATCTTTCAAGCTGATCTTTTATCTCGTCCTGATCGGCACCTGGACTGCATTCGTATAATTTCACGCCGTTGAAAAAGATGCTCGGGACTCTGTAGTAATCGTAACGGTCTGCGATATCCGGGTGAACGGTTTCTTCTATCCATTCGATCTCGACTTTTTCGTAGTCTGCATTTTCCGCTTTGAGTTCTTTCAGGGCGTTCATTGCTATGCGGCAATACGGACAATGTTCAAGGTAAAATATCTGTAGTTTTTCCATCGTTTTTCCTCCGTTTTTTTTGAAATAGTAAAAATCCTGATCCACGCAGACCTGTTTAAAGCCGTTTGCTGCTATCATCCGGTATGACGGTATGTTTTCGCGGTAACAACGCGACCATACTTTTAGGTCGAGATCCTTTTCGGCCATTTCAGCTGCAAGGCCGAAAGCATCTTTACCGCGCCCTTTACCCTGATATTCCGGCATGATCCTGCAGCCAAGCTCCGCCGTTCCGTCCAGCGTAAAGTTCCAAAGCACAGCTTCGCCTATCATATTGCCTTCTTCGGAAAGGCGGATCGCAAGGTTAACTGAATCTCCTGCTCGCATATCGTATATGACAGAATCGTAAAATGTATTTTCATCGACCGGACCGGTGATAGTTATGTCTTCGCGGTAATCATATCCCCAGTAGCGGTTGTTTTCAACGTCGGTATTAATCGCAAGATATGCTTTTTTATCGGTTTCACGTATCTCCGTAAGTACTACGTTTTCGCCTCGAATAGTAAGTGCCGGCGCGATCCTGATTGCGGGAGAAGAGACGTGGACGAGATGTTTATTTGCCATTGACACAGGATGATACTGCATTTTAGAAGTTCTTAGCCCCGGGTCTCCCGAATCATCTTCACGGTTTACGTACTTAAGTGGGTGCCCGAGATTCGCCGCGATCAGGTTTACGAAGCCGGAATACATCGCGGGGTAAATGCCTTCGTATTTTCTCAATGCCTTCTCCACGTGTATCATCAGCATATTTCCTGTTATTTCACTTATGCTTATGGCGACAAGCTTTCCGTCGATAAACATCCCGGCGGGATAAAGTCCAAGGATATCACTAACGTCAAAAAGTTTGTAAGTCTGGTCGAGTTCCATTTGTTCGAGGCTGAGTCTTCCGGCGTGCTCCGATGCGTATTCGTCAAGCAGTTTTATGACATCCGGTCTGTCGTCCTTCATAAGAAACCGAACGGCAGGTGCTCCGTACAGCTTTTTAAATTTGTTGATATGGTTTCGCTGACCGCTGTATTTTTTACCGGAGAACGTCAATGCATCTTCGAAAGAATAGATATAGTCGCTCCAGCGTCTGTCAAACGTCCACATCGCCGGCTGCAGTCTGGGGTCGGCACGGATGATATCGAGTATATCGTCGTCAATTGCGAAAAAGCGCAGCGGAAGATGGTTCGATAAGGCATACTGTATCAGTTCGTCGATCATCCCGTCGGGATCGTTTCCGATCGGGTAACTGAAAGCAGGCTGTTCGCCGATCATCTGACGGACAACAAATGTGTCGTTCCATATGCAAAATCTTACGTCTATCCCGTCGTGCCACATATATAAGTAACCGGCGGAGAGATCGCTGCAAAGCGACTTGTTTCTTTTTAAATACGGAAGCACTGTCTGGAGCGTAGGTAATGAGAAAGGTTTAAAATCCAGCATAGGAATCTTCAAATCATTTATAATTTCATATTATCGTCTTAGAACATCTGACGCTTCCGTCCGGAAGGCGGGTGGCTTTTACCGAAAGATCGCCTCCTTTTACGGAAAGACCTGAAAGGGATATCTCGCTGCCTGTAAGTTCCCCGGGAATGTTCGGATCGACCGAAACAACACCTGTCCAGCGATCATCGTTGACACCGAAAATTTCCTCTATGATGAGCTGAATGTACTGAGACGCTGTCCATCCATAACGCTTGACACCGTGCCCGATGCCCGTTGACGGGCTCAAAAATTCCGCATAATTGCCGGAAAACTCTTTTACGGTCCTGTAGGCAAGCTCAGCGGCTAGTTCTTTCTCTCCTGATTCACGCAATCCGGTCGCGATGATCTCATTACGGAACGTCCAGATGTTGCCCGACCAGCTCGTCCAGCCTTTATACACACCGACCGTTTCCTGATATTCCGCCGAAGAGTGTGAAGCCGTAACGATCGCATATTTTCCATATAGATCAAAATGATCTTTTGAAGTAAGAAAACCGATCAGCCTTTCGCGCCGTTCTTCAGGAACTATGCCTCGTTTAAACGTATCTAACATCGAGTTGTAGATACGCCCGGTCATCAGCTTTTTTTCTTTTATGAGATAAGTATAATAACCGCCGTTTTCCTCGCTATAAAGGTATCTGTTAATCCGGTTCTTTAGATCCTCAAATATCGTACTCCAGTGATCGGCATCGCTTTTTTCACCCAGATGAAGCGCAATATCGCGAAGAACGTCTGCGCCTACGCATATCTGCACGTTAAGATCGACCTGCGCCGCTGTGAGCTGAATTGAAAAATCGCTCGGATCGCTTTCTTCAAAAATGCCGCATACGAGACCTGTTTCCGGATCGCGTTTATAGTCAGAAAGCCACCAGTTCATATAGCGGCAAAGCATTTCATAAACAGTTTTGATAATTTCAACGTTTTCAGAACGTTTCAGAACTTTAAATGCGACTTCGAAGATGACAGGGATCGCGCTAAGCTGTTCGTCATAATCTCCGACACGGTCAAACCCCCATAGAGGTATGCGGCCGTTCGGCTTTTGAACAAACGTAAAATTAAGGAGCGCTTTTTCTGCAAAATCCTGATCTATCCATTTATATCCGGACAAAGTGTCGGAGGAGTCGCGCTCCCACCAGCACCTGCCGTATTGACCGCCAGGGCCCATAAAAGGGTACTTGAAACCGAGACAGGGGACGTCCGTAAATTTACATTCCTCAAGAACTTTAACAGCATCGTCGAAATCGGCCTGACTCGTTCCGGGTAAACTGATCCTGATCATATCTGAAACTGCCTCCTTTGGGATTTCGTAAGAAGCGGGGCGGTCGCCCAGGTCAACTTCTTCGTAATTATGACACCGCAAAGGCGTTCAGTCAACCTTGAATAAAGATTGATGTTTATAACGTATTAAAGTATAATTATCACAGTCACGGCGGATCAGAGACCCGCAGAAAGGGAAAAACATGAAAAGAGTACTGCTATTAGGCGATTCGATCAGGATGGGATACGACGAGTACGTGAAGGAATTACTTGACGGAGAATTTGAAGTCATATACGACGACGTTGACAACGGCAGGTTTGCCGCTTACACGCTCTGGCAGGCGAATCAGTTTTTTAAAAATTACGGACGTTTTGACGTTGTCCACTGGAACAACGGATACTGGGATATGAATATCGAAACTCCGATGAAAGAAGCGATCCATCCGGTCGATGAATATATTCATTTTCTTGGAAGAATACTTGGAGAGATACGTGAAAACGGAGCTGTCCCGATCTTCGCGACAACTACTCCGATCCTTTCTGAGAGTGATTCCGCAGCTGTCAATAAAGACGGCGTGGGCCGTTTTTTCTATGACAACGAATGGGTCAAAGAATATAATTCCGCCGCAGTTTCGTTCATGGAAAAAGAACACGTTGCCGTAAACGACCTTTATTCACTCTGCCTTGAAGATAAGTATTATTACAAATGCCCGGATCTTCTGCATCTGACCGAGCAGGGATACAGAAGGTGCGCGGAAAAAACGGCAGAAATGATCAGACGGGCGGTCGCCAATCCGGATACTCTTTGATCCTTGAAATCAGCTGAGAATAGCGGTAAAATGCCTTTATAAAGAGCGGCAGAAACGCTTTTTACATAATCAGTGCGCTTGCTTACGGCGCACGATAAATAAGAGGAAAAACAAGTGAATACTTTAAAGGACGTAAAGATCGGTGAAAGAGTTAAGGTCAGTAAACTGAACGGCGACGGGGCGCTGAGACAGCACTTCCTTGACATGGGCGTGATCCCCGGGGCGGAAATAACGGTCGTAAAATACGCGCCGATGGGAGATCCGATAGAACTGCTGATACACGGATACGTATTGACCCTGCGTTTAGAAGATGCGGCTAAGATCGAGGTCGAAGAAACCGGCGTTTCAAGCCCTGAAATTCTTAACGAAACTGATATTGACATCGCTCCGCATCCGGGCCTTGGTGAAGGCGGAAAATTCCACCCGAAAGGGAGCGGCGATCCTCTCCCTGACGATACTGTCCTGACGTTTGCGCTCGTAGGAAATCAAAACTGCGGAAAAACAACTCTTTTCAACCAGCTGACCGGCTCCAATCAGCACGTGGGAAATTTCCCGGGTGTTACCGTTGACCGGAAAGACGGCGTTATAAAAGGTCATCCTAAAACTCTTGTTACAGATCTTCCCGGTATCTATTCAATGTCGCCTTACAGCAGCGAGGAACTTGTTTCAAGAGACTTCGTACTTAACGATAATCCTCATGCTATCATAAATATCGTAGATGCAACCAACATCGAGCGGAATCTTTATCTTACTATGCAGCTCCTTGAGATGCAGGTACCTATGGTGATCGCGCTGAACTTTATGGACGAGGTCACGGCTAACGGAGGTTCGATAGACATAAACCGTATGGAGAACGCGCTGGGCGTCCCGGTAGTTCCGATATCGGCATCAAAAAATCAGGGGATACGCGAACTAGTTGATCACGCCATACACGTTGCCCACTTCCGCGAAAAACCTCTAAGACAGGATTTCTGCGGGGAAAATGACGGCGGCGGCGCAGTTCACCGTGCGATCCACGCGATCTGTCACCTCATAGAAGACCATGCAAAAGCGGCTGATCTTCCGCTCCGATTCTCGGCAAGTAAAGTCATAGAGGGCGATCCGCAGATCATTTCAAGGCTGGCTCTTGATAAAAACGAAGAAGAAACTGTCGAGCACGTCGTCCTTCAGATGGAGAAGGAGCGCGGCCTTGACAGGAGCGCTGCGATGGCAGACATGCGCTTTTCGTTCATTATGAAGGTCTGCTCGGCGTGTGTTAAAAAGCCGGTAAAAAGCAAGGAAAGCAGCAGAAGCGAAAAGATTGACCGCATACTTACGGGAAAATGGACCGCGATCCCGTTTTTCATACTGATCATGGGGCTTATTTTCTGGCTCACGTTCGACGTGATAGGCGGAAATCTCCAGAATCTTCTTGAAAAAGGCGTTGACGGCCTCACCGGACTGATCGACCGCGGTCTCACTTCAGCGGGCGTCAATGACGTTGTCCATTCTCTTGTTACCAAAGGTATAATGACCGGCGTAGGCTCTGTCCTCAGTTTCCTGCCTATAATCGTGATTCTGTTCTTCTTCCTGTCGATGTTAGAAGACAGCGGATATATTGCCCGCGTCGCATTTTTCATGGATAAACTGCTAAGAAAACTCGGCCTGTCAGGGAGAAGCATCGTCCCGATGCTGATCGGATT
>DBVV01000069.1:15718-31855 GCA_002308795.1 Mageeibacillus sp. UBA1255
TCTTCTGACCCCGTTTATGAGCTGCAGCGCGAAACTGCCGATATACGCCTTCTTTGTAAACGCATTTTTCCCGAAATACCGCTGGCTGATAATGATCGGGCTTTATCTGCTTGGAATCATCGTCGGTATCCTTGTCGCGCTTCTGTTCAAAAATACTCTATTCAAAGGCGAAGCGGTCCCGTTCGTAATGGAGCTTCCGAATTACCGTATCCCGGGCGCAAGAAATACTTTTCAGCTGCTTTGGCAGAAAGCAAAAGACTTCCTGCAAAGAGCATTCACCGTAATATTGATCGCCACTATAGTTATATGGTTCCTGCAAAGCTTCGATCCGCACTTCAGACTCGTAAGCGACCAGCAGGACAGTATACTTGCGATCGTCGCAGGCTGGATAGCACCTGTAATGAAACCGCTCGGCCTCGGAGACTGGCGTATCTGCACTTCACTTATAAGCGGGTTCATGGCTAAAGAAAGCGTGGTGTCAACTCTCGGGATCCTCTTCGGTCAATCGATAAGCGGTCTAATCCCGGCTTCTTCGGCATGGTCGCTGCTTGTTTTCTCCCTCCTGTATACACCGTGTGTTGCGGCGATCGCTTCGATCCGCAGGGAACTCGGAAGGAAATGGGCGCTGGGCGTCGTACTGTGGCAATGCCTGATCGCCTGGGTCTTCGGTGCTCTTACGCATCTGATCGCGTCTCTTTTCTGAGGTGATCAAATGAACGGATGGGATATTGCAATAATGATCATTATAGCAATAGCGGCAGGCGTTGCGATCTTTTTTATGGTCCGCAGATCAAAAAAAGGTCAATGTTCGTGCGGATGTTCGTCATCCGGCGGTTGCGGCGGATGTACGCGCTGCCCTATGGGACAGAACGGTAAAGACTGTAAGGACGGCAACTCTTGATTTTATCCTTTTTTATGATATAATCAAACTATGCAAGTATGCCAGATGATCGCGGGCACGGGACGAAAGAAAGTGTCTGAGGAAAGTCCGGGCTCCGCAGGGCAGGATGCCGGTTAACGGCCGGTGAAGGTGACTTCAAGGAAAGTGCAACAGAAAATAACCGCCTGAAAAGGTAAGGGTGAAAAGGCGAGGCAAGAGCTCACCGCTGCGGTGGTAACATCGCAGGCAGTGTAAACCCCATCCGGAGCAACACCGCAAAAGGAACGCTAAGTTTGCCCGACAGTTCCAAAGGTGGCTAAAGATACGCGGTAACGCGCGATCGCAGATAGATGATCATCCAATACAGAACCCGGCTTACGACATACTTGCTTTTTACTTTTACGAAGGTGGTTGGATTTAACTATGGCAGATCTAAACGAATATAAATGTCCAAGATGCGGCGGCGCGCTGAGGTTCGATGCTTCCACCAATATGGTAAAGTGTGATTCATGCGGATCTTCCTTTAAACCTTCCGAATTTTTCAGCAGCGACAGCTCTCTCGGAGAAGGCGATGATAGCGGAAACGGCTTCCTTGAAAACGTTGCGAATACCTGGGCAGACGGCGAATCAGACGGACTGTACACGTATATATGTAAATCATGTGCCGGAGAGATCATCGGCGAAGAAACCGTTGCCTCTCTGAGCTGTCCTTACTGCGGTAATCCCGTCGTAATAACAGGCGCTTTCAAAGGAAAACTAAGACCGGATTACGTCATTCCTTTCAAGCTCGATAAGGAACAGGCAGTCAGCGCGCTTCGCGAACACGTAAAGGGAAAGACTCTTCTGCCGAAAGTATTTAAAAGCGAAAATAAGATCAAAGAGATAAAAGGCATATACGTCCCGTACTGGATATTCGATACGGATACAACAGGCGATTATACGTACAGAGCAACTAAAACGGAACGCTGGAGCGATAAAGAATACGACTACGAGAAGACGAAACACTATAGAGTGTACCGCTACGGAGCGCTTAATTACAGAAATATTCCTATAAATTCATCGGCAAAGATCGATGACGCGCTTATGGAATCACTGGAGCCGTTTGATTTCAGCCAGGCGGTCCCGTTCCAGACTGCATATCTGGCCGGCTATTTCGCGGACAAATTCGACGTTGACACGCGGACAAGCTGGAACCGTACGAAGGAGCGTGTGGCGAATTCTTCTTCCGCTTTTTTCAGTAATACCGTTAACGGGTACGATTCTGTCTCTCAGGAAAAAGGCGAAGTTGAATTCCTTGAAAAAAATGCCAAATACGCTCTTTTACCCGTATGGCTTCTTACGACTCAGTGGAACGGAGAACAGTACCGTTTCGCTATGAACGGCCAGACCGGAAAATTCGTCGGAGATCTTCCTATGGACAGAAAAGCATATGCGTTATGGTTCATTCTGCTGATGCTCGGCGCAGCGGCGCTGACGTTTCTTATCACTTTACTGTTCTGAATCACAATGCTTTACCGGATATGAGCTTTTTGAAAGGCGGCGCAGATAAGATATGAAAAACAAAGAACGAAAGAACAGAAAGATAACGATCATCCTGACATCTATTGTTACGGCATTGCTTTTATCCTGCCCGGTGATAATATCGATCGCAGCCGGAACACAGGAGCGGGGGGGAATAACCGTCTCGCCTCTAAAGATCATTGTCAGCCTGGTTATCGGACTTGTTGTCGCCCTGATCGTAACGTCCGTAATGAAATCAAAACTAAGATCCGTTTCATGGAACAATTTCGCAAATGAATATATAGATAGAAGCAGCTTTAAACTGTATATCGACGACGAAGTCTTCCTGTATGACGACGTTAAAAAGACGTTAAGGCTTCAAATAGAAGACAGGGATCATTGATATGAATTTTAGCGCTGCATGATACCTATTCACTGAAAAGAGGAGCACATAATGGCGGAGATCAATTATTTGAAAGAATATAAGAAATGGTCGCAGGACCCTTATTTCAGTATTTTTCACGACGAGCTTTCGTCACTCTCTGATGATGCAGAGATCCGGGAAAGATTTTATAAGAATCTCGATTTCGGCACTGCCGGGATCAGGGGAGTGATGGGCGCCGGAATCAACAGATTGAACGTCTTTATAGTAAGAAAGGTCAGTACCGCCATCGCTCGCCACGTCCGTGGAAAGGGCATCGCAGCCGTTAAAAGGGGCATAGTTATAGGCTATGACAGCAGGATCAATTCTCTGGAATTTGCAAAAGAAGCCGCTTCTGTTTTTGCGGGAAACGGGATCAAGACATATTTTCATCCTGAAATAAGCCCGGTGCCGCTGCTTTCATTCAGCGTCCGGAATCTCGGCTGTGAGATGGGTATAATGATCACGGCGAGCCATAATCCGAAGGAGTACAACGGTTATAAAGTATACGGTTCCGACGGTGCGCAGCTTTCTCCGGAAGACAGCGAGATCATAACGAAGAAGATGAGCCGGATCGTTGACATCGCAAAACTAAGATCGTTCGATTTTAACAGCCTTCTCGAATCAGGAATGATCTGCTATTGCCCGCCTACGGTGCGCGGGTCATATATGAAGGCAGTCAGAGAACTGCTGCCGGAAGATTGTTCTGATACGTCGAATACGCGCGATCTGAAGGTCGTTTATACCGCGCTTCACGGTGCCGGAGCAGGATTCGTACCGGAAATACTCAGATCGATCGGCGTCGGTACGGTAAAAACTGTTAAAAAGCAGATGATCCCGGACGGGGCGTTTCCTACGGTGCCGGTACCGAACCCGGAGAATGCAGACGTCTATGAACTGGCATTAAAAGAAGCTAAAAAGATCGACGCTGATATAATCATCGCGACCGACCCTGACTCTGACAGGACCGGAGCATGTGTAAAGAGAGAGGACGGACAATACCAGCTGCTCACCGGTAATGAGATCGGTGAGATCCTTCTGATACGCAGGATAAAGCTCAATAAAAGCGCTGATCCGTTTGCCGTTTCCACGCTCGTTTCGACACGTATCGCATCGCTTATCTGCAAAGCGGAAGGGGTTAAGTACATAGACGTGCTGACCGGATTCAAATTTATAGGCGAACAGATCAAACTCCTCGAGGAGACCGGAAAAGGAAAATTCATATTCGGTTTTGAGGAAAGCTACGGTTTCCTTGCCGGAAGCTATTGCAGGGATAAGGATGCCGTCGCGTCCTGCATGCTCATATGCGAAGCCGCGGCGTACTATAAAAAACGCGGCATGTCGATCGTTTCGGGTCTCGAAGAAATATACAAAACGACCGGCGCTCAGCACGAGATACAAACTTCTTTAGTTCTGAAGGGCGAATCGGGCTCAGCCGAGATGCAGAGGATAATGACAGCCGTTCGAAAACTTGGCGGGAACATACTTGATTATCAGAAACCCGTTTATTTTCTTGACCTTCTGAATAATAAACGGTATGTCAGGACCGCGACCGGAAAGTTCACTGCCCGTGAAGAAAAAGAATTTCCGGTATCTGACGTTTTATATTATTCATACGACGATTTCTGGTTCTGTCTGAGGCCGTCAGGCACTGAACCGAAGATCAAGATATATTTCGGAGCGTGCGGTTCTTCCGGACCTGACGCTAAAAACAACGCAGAAAAACTAAAAGAAAAAGTAATGCGGCGCATCGATTCGCTATGACCGGACAATATCCGGCCTTCGTGATCTTCTGCGACCCGGGGACAATCAATTGACAGATTTCGTTCATTTACATGTCCATACCGAGTACAGTCTCCTGGACGGCGCGTGCAGGATACCCGATCTTTGCCGGAAAGCTGCTTCGCTCGGTATGAAAGCATTGGCCATCACTGACCACGGCGTGATGTACGGTGTAGTTGACTTCTACGAAGAATGTCTCAAAAACGGGATCAAACCGCTTATCGGATGCGAAGTTTATACTGCTCCGAGGAGCAGATTCGACAAAGATCCCGTCATTGACTCCAATTACGGCCACCTCATCCTGCTTGCAGAAACAAACGAAGGATATCATAATCTGATCAAGATCGTTTCCGCCTCGTTTACCGACGGCTTTTATTACAAGCCGAGAGTCGATAAAGAATTACTGAAAAAATACTCAAAAGGATTGATCGCTTGTTCAGCCTGCCTGAAAGGCGATATTCCGCAATTAATTTTGTCCGGCGATATCGACGGTGCAGTAAAATGTGCGTCCGGTTATTCGGAAATATTCGGCGACGGCAATTTCTTTCTTGAACTTCAGAGCAACGGCCTTCAGGAGCAGCTGATCGTGAATAATGCTCTTATCAGGATCTCCGCTATGACCGGCATCCCTCTAGTTGCCACTAATGACGTTCATTACGTCGATCAGGAGGATTACCAGACGCAGGACGTTCTTATGTGCATCCAGACGGGGAAGAAGCTCTCTGACGAAAACAGGATGAAATTCTCCACAAACAGCGTTTATCTGCGTTCAAGGGAGGAAATGAACGATCTGTTTAAGAACGTGCCCGAGGCGCTTGAAAACACTTGCAGGATCGCCGACAGGTGCAGCGTTGAACTGCAGTTCGGCCGCCCGGTGCTGCCGGTATTCGAAATACCCGGAGGATTGACCGCTGAACAATACCTCAGAAAATTGTCCGAATCAGGTGCTAAGGAGAGATACGGTGAAGATCCTTCTGACGAAGTTAAAGAGCGCCTTGATTATGAACTTAGTATAATAAGCCGTATGGGTTATTGCGAATATTATCTGATCGTCTGGGATTTTATAAAATTTGCAAAGGACAGCGGTATAATGGTCGGCCCCGGAAGAGGCTCGGGTGCAGGGTCGATAACTGCCTACTGCCTCAAGATAACTAATATCGATCCGCTCAGGTATAATCTCGCTTTTGAGAGATTTTTGAATCCCGAGAGGGTGAGCATGCCTGATTTCGACGTCGATTTCAGCGACGAACACCGCAAAGACGTGATCGATTACGTTATCCGCAAATATGGCGAAGAGCGCGTTGCGCAGATCGTGACGTTCGGTACTATGGCCGCAAGGGCTTCCATAAGAGACGTCGGGCGCGTGATGGACGTGCCGTACGCGAAAGTTGACGCTGTCGCAAAAATGATACCGATGTACCAGAACAACGCGAAAGTATCTCTTAAACAGGCACTCGAATCGAATCCCGAACTCAAGCGAATGTACGAGAGCGATCCGGAGATAAGCCAGCTGATCGATACGGCGGCAAAGCTTGAAGGAATGCCCAGAAACTGTTCGACCCACGCCGCAGGTGTCGTGCTCACCGAAAAACCGGTGACCGATTACGTACCTGTACATAAAAGCGGAGATACCGTCGCAACTCAGTTCCCGATGGCAATATTAGAGAAAATAGGGCTTCTGAAGATCGATTTCCTCGGCCTTCGCACACTCTCGGTCATTCAGGACGCCTGTGCTCTTATCAGAAAGAACCACGGCGTCAGCATCGATTTCGATTCGATGGAAATGAATGACCCGAAAGTATTTTCACTCATCAGCAGCGGCCAGACGTCTGGGGTGTTCCAGCTTGAGAGCGCCGGTATGACAAGGTTTATGACTGAGCTTAAGCCTGATTCGATCGAGGACATCATAGCCGGAATAGCGCTCTACAGACCCGGACCGATGGACCAGATACCAATATATATCAAAAATAAAAACGATCCTTCGCGCATCGTCTATGATACGCCTGAATTAAAGCCCATTCTCGAAATAACGTACGGATGCATAGTTTATCAGGAGCAGGTGATGCAGATATTCCGCGATCTGGCAGGGTATACGATGGGAGCTTCAGATATTGTCAGGCGGGCAATGGCTAAAAAGAAGCATGACGTTATGGATAAAGAGCGTGGAAAGTTTATTGACGGCGCAAAAAAACGGGGCATAAGCGAACAGACCGCGGTCAATATATTTGAGCGCATGACCGATTTTGCCAGCTATGCGTTTAACAAGGCGCATGCGGCATGCTATGCGGTCGTTGCGTACGAAACGGCTTATCTAAAGACCTATTATCCGGCTGAATTTATGGCCGGAATGATGAACAGCCTCGTTAACTGGCCCGAGCGCGTAGCAGTGTACATAAACGAATGCAGACAGATGAAGATAAAAATATTGCCGCCTGATATAAACGCCGGATCAGTCGGATTTGACGTCGAAAACGGCAATATCATATATGCTCTGGGCGCTATCAAAAACGTCGGTATACGCAGCGTCGAACAACTTGTAAAGATACGTGAAGAAGGCGGTGCGTTCAGATCTTTTTATGATTTCTGTGTCCGCAGCGTTGATACTGATATCAATAAGCGTACAGTGGAAAGTTTCATTAAAGCCGGAGTATTCGATTCGTTCGGCCATTCCAGACGGGCTCTTCTTTTCTCTTATGAGGGGATAATTGACAGCGTTTCTGCTTCGGTTAAAGCGCACGCCCGCGGCCAGCTCACGCTGTTTGATGATCAGCCTGACGAAAGGGCCGATCAGGAAGCGGTAAGGCAGCTGTCTGAGTTTGAAACAGGCGAACTTTTAAATATGGAAAAAAGCGTGCTCGGTCTTTACCTTTCCGGACATCCTCTGCAGCCTTATTTTCAAAGCATAAGCAGGATCTGTACGCTTAATTCTGCCGATATGCTCGGGGCAGGCGACATAGAACAGTCTGATAAAGTGGCGGACGGAACCGAAGTCGTGATCGCAGGTATAATCACGTCGATCAAAAAGAAGACAACGAAGTCCAATTCGATGATGGCGTTCCTTACCGTGGAGGATCTGTTCGGAAGCTTTGAAGTCGTAATGTTTCCTAAAACTTATGAAAAATACGGCAAGCTGATCTCACAGGAGATGATCGCTGTATTTAACGGGCGCGTAAATATCCGTGAGGATGATGATCCGAACATTTATTGTTCTTCAGTCACGCCTATAGATTCGTATAAGGTCCAGAACGACAAGGGGTTTGATCATCCGGATGAGTGCAGGTTTTATATATCCGACGGTAAGATCGATGCGATAAAGGCGTTTTGCGCGTACTTAGGCGGCGACGCTGCGGTCAATACAAGAAAGATAGAGATCAGGTTTTACCGCGTTGACAACGCCGGTACGAAGGACGGGGCTTTATTGTTTTCTGCGCACGTTCCTTACAGCAAATGGGTGAAAGACGCGATCGAATATATAGCCGCGACGTGATCTCAAAAGTGTCAGTTTACAATCTCACCGATGATCCCGACGATCGCCGATATTAGCGGCTGATGAAGCAGATAAATGATCAGGCTGTGCCTTCCGATAAATGAAAAAACTCTGATAAGTATGAAACGCGTATTCACCTTCGGAAAAAGAGTTTTCTGCTTTTTATAAAGCGTTCGACCGATGAAGATCCCTGCGATGAACCAACCGAGATTAGGCATCACGGGGAAATAATCTCCCGTCATAAAGCCGTACGGAGGAAAGCCGAATATCGTAAGTATTTTTGCGAACCCGTTCAGGTCGTACGTCTTTTTAGTAACGATATACCCGGTTATAATAAGAGCAAGTGCGATAAACGGCAGGACGGCGGTCGGGATCTTCTTCAAAAGACCGTAGAGGATCATACAGAAACCGAGCAGATGAAGGATGCCCCAGTAAATAATTATATCTTTTCCTGAAATTTTAAGCAGATACATTACGTACGTGACCCACGTTACGGCGGCGCCGCACATAAATACTATTATGCCTCTTTTAAGAAAACTGTGGCCGAGAGTTACGCATATCCCTGACAATATGATAAACAGCACACCGCCGTTTTCCTGTATAAAATCAAATATGGCAGGTGTTTTAACGTTTACGTTTAAAAAGTATGTGAGGTCGAAAATGAAGTGGACAATAATGACTCCGATTATCGCGATCCCCCTGAAAACGTCCAGCTCCCAGACTCTTTCTTTTTTCCCCGAAGTTCCCGGGGCGTCAATATCCAGTGTATTCAACTGTTCATTTCTGTTTATTTCTTCCATTGTCATCTGTCCGTTCGGGATTAATTGATCGCGTCCTGTAACCAGGCGCATCTTAGTGAAATATTAACATATCAGTATCGATTTGTGAAGAACGAATTTCTCCGACGCGTTTTTCACATATTTATATATCTATATTATTAAGTACTTAAAGAAGACCGCTTTAATACGAAAATGTCGAAATACGTCGATTTATTTTTGTTGAAAAAGCTGCGCAGAGAGTGTAAAATATCTACGTAGCATTTCTCTGATCGCAGCAACATCTTTTTTACAAGCAGGTGATATTATGAGCACTCTTGAGACCGCCATCGTATGGCCCGTCATTTTTGCCGTATTTCTGTGCGGTATCGTTCTCGGAATAAAAACCGCTCAGGTGGCTTTTAAACAGGTGGAACGATATGAAAATACTGATAATTATGCCTCTCCGTCCGAGATCACACGAATCATTGAGGTGGTTTATGAAACGATCGATGAAATATAAAAATGGTTTTATAACGGTTCCGACTGCGCTGTTCCTGGCGGCGATATGCCTCTTTGAACTGGTGCTTGCCGATGCTGCGTCTGTGATCAGCGCAAAATATTTTTACGGCAGAAGAACTTCTTTAGCGCTCGAAAGTGTTTTAGCAGGGTATGACAGTGTGTTGTTCTCAAAATACGGTCTTCTGGGGCTGAACGTCTCTCATTACAGTGATTTTGAGACCGATTATATCAAGTATATATCGGAACCGTTCCGGTCGGACGTGATCGCTTTATCAAGATTGAAAAGGCGGGACTATGAGCTCACGCTTAAGGAATCGCTCGCAGAGCCGTCAGGCCTTAAAAGCGCGATAACGGCACAGATGAAATATAGATCGGTTGCAAACGGCGCTTTGTATATTGCCCGCGCGCTGGGATTTCTTGAGGATGCGGGGAAATTGACCGGTGCCGCAGCTGACGTGGCGGAAGGTGAGAAAATAATGACGGAAGCCGATGCGAAACTTGACGAATTAAAGCATAAGATAGAGGGATATTTCAGCGGGGATACGATGTGTGTTAATGGCTATGCGAACCGTAAAAATATGTATCTGATCTCGGCCGGTAAGATATTGCTCAAACGGTTTACTTCTGATTTTATCGAGGATTCTGTAGTCCTTTTAAGAGAAGCTATGGAGGAATTCAAGGCTAATATCATGATATTTGCAGATCTGAATATCGATGCATTCGATCTCATTACTGAGCTGAAGAAAGATGCCGCACGCATAGAACAATGCGCCTCAAAAGCGGAGAGCCGGTTAAGATCGATCTCGGACGAGGAGACGAGAACAAATCTAAGAAAGCAGATCGCAAAACTGCGGGCGAACGCACTAGTGATTTCAAACGACGGCCTTGTTGACCCGCTCAGAAACAATATAATCGCGCTCGATCAGAGAGCGTCGTATATATCTGAAAACATCCGAATGCTTGACGCTGTATACACGTTGTCCGGCGAGCGGATCGACGGGAATGAAGAAGAAGTAAATATATCCGTTTTTTTGGACAATATGGCTAAAGCACTCAGTGATACTGATATCAGATGCGATCTTTCGGTGTCAACGTTTTATTACTCGTCTGACGAAAGCCTGCTTGAATATGATTCGAGAAAAAAGGATATAAAAGATCTTTCGATATATTCTTCAGATTCATACAGCGTGCCTGACTCGATCTACAAGATGCTTCCTTCTGTTAAAGCGCAGAGCAGCGGGATCAGCTTTAATATTTTTGATTCTTTCGGTGATCTCGACGATATAAAGGACAGCCTTTCCGGCCTGTCCGGTTCGATGGGAACGGAAAATGCTCTTGAAGGAGCTCTTGGTAAATTACTCGTTTGCGATTACGTTTCTTCTTATTTTTCTGATTATACCGATGCTTCAAAATCTCCCGTCGAGAACGAGTTCGTATGCGAAAAAGAGTATATCATCGGCGGTAAAAAGGACAGTTCGGATAATGTCATGATCGTTTCGAATCTGCTTCTGGGCATCCGGTTCGCGTTTAATTTTCTGCATTGTTTCAATGACGAGGGAAAACACAGCTTCGCTTCGGAGATCGGAAATGCTATTGCCGGCGCACTTACATACGGAGTTGGAGGAGAACTTTTTGCGATCCTTATCATTTGCGCGTGGTCAATGGCAGAGTCTTACCTTGACGTCCGCGCGCTTAGAAACGGTGAAAAAGTCCCGGTAATTAAAAATAAGGAAAACTGGAAAACGTCTATCGACGGTCTGCTGTCCTCATCGCCGGGCGGAAATGCGGAGGAGACAGGCGACTCTTTCGGGCTTACGTACAGTCAATATCTTTCACTTCTTGTCCTGCTTATGCCAGAGCGGACTGTACTTTACAGGATCGCTGACGTGATCGAGATCAATATGACGGAGTATACCGGAGAAAGATATATGCTTTCCGGAATATTCACTTCTATCCGCAGCAGATCGAAATACGTTCCTGTGTTTATTTCACCGTTTTTTAAAAAATACCGAAAGGAGCGATTTGAAATTGAGATCACACGATCTGCTTCATACTGACAGGCACAGGGGAATACATGGAAGCGCGACCGTTGAAGCGTGCCTTATAATTCCGGTCGTGATAGCAGTTCTCATAGCCGGTATCTGTCTTATCAAGACAGTCATCGCGCTTAACTGCCTTGATAAAGCATTAATGAATACATCCAGACTGATGTCGGACTACGGCATTTTATATCATGAATACGGACTTAAAGAACTTGAAAACAAAGCGCTGTCCAAGATCGGCTCTTTCTTAGAGGAGAAGACCGGTCTGAAAGACGGAAATAACGTACTGTTCCGTTTCGCAGGTCTGAGAGAGTGCTCGATGGCTCTTGATGATATGCTTTATACTCGTATGGCGGAAACGATCTGCGATTATTATTTATCCGGCGACCCGCTTATAAAAGACGGTTATATCAGGCTGGACAAACTATCGTTTAACGGCAGTCAATTTTATAATGCAGGGGACGATATAGAACTGTATGCTTCTGCACGCATTTTCGGCTGGCTTAAGATAGGCACGAGCATCCGGTCAAGGGCATGGGTCAGAGGTGATAATCCGCTTCTGTCGCTGGACGAGGCGGGTATAACAGTATGGGAGCTTAACAATTTCGCAAGGGGTAAGATATTGAGGACGATCTTCGGCGCGAATCTGCCGTATGATTATCCGGTCTTATCGGCATTCGACAGCGGGAGCGGAAAAGGGACCGTGATAAAAAGCCTTGATTTTACTGCGCCATACTATAACTCCGGGAGCGGCATGGAGAAGGAATTAAAAGAAATGATCAATAAACTGCATAAATTCAACAGCACAGATATTTACACGTTAAAAGAAGGCTATCCCGAGATAAGGAACGGGGATATAAAAAGCAAGAAGCTCATACTGGTAATACCTACTAATGAGATATCAGAGCAGCAGATCGAAGTGCTTAACAGTATGATCGTATACGCGGGAGCGCGTGATATAACGATCGAAACGATCCCGTATCAGAAATCGAGCAGATTCATCAAAGATAAAGTTGAATAAAATCGCGTCCCGTTGTATAATTTTGTCGGGCCTTTAAGAAGGTATGGAATAAATATATCGATATGGAGGAAATATGAAAATAGCTTTTTCAACACTCGGTTGTCCCGACTGGAACTGGGATCTTATCTTAGCCACTGCAAAAGACCTGCATTTCGACGGAATAGAGATCCGGGGCATTGCCAACGAATTATATGCGCCTAAGATACCTGTTTTCCTTCATGATAAGATAGGCGATACGATTGGAAAATTGAACAGGATGCACCTTGAGATCAGCTGCCTGACTTCCGCTTGTTATTTGTATGATAAAGATGCAGGAGAACGGACAATAAAGGAAGGAAAGGAATATATTGACCTCGCGTCTGCGCTTAACGTTCCGTACGTTCGCGTCCTCGGAGATAAAGATCCTCAGCCCGGTCCGGATATTGACGACGGATTCGTTTCATCGCAGCTTAAACAGCTGTGTGATTATGCTTCGCAAAAAGGAGTGACCGTTCTTATAGAGACGAACGGTGTTTTCGCCGATTCAGACAGATTATATAAGCTTGTCGAAAAAACGGACTCAGACGCGCTTGCTGTTCTCTGGGACGTACATCATCCTTTCCGCTTCTTTAACGAATCACCTGATTATACGTATTCTGTGCTGAAAGAGAAGATAAGATATCTTCACGTGAAAGATTCCGTAATGATCCCCGAATCCGGACTTAAATACCGTATGATGGGTTACGGCGACGTGCCGCTTAAGAGCGTGTTTGATATTCTTAAGAAAAACGGGTACGACGGATACGTTACTCTTGAATGGGTTAAAAGATGGTACTCTGAACTGGAGGAACCGGGCGTAGTATTTATGCAGTACAGAAGTTTTATGAACAAGATGCAAAGAGGATAATATCTTATGAAATTGTATTCAGTCGGTCTGGTCACAGACGATGAGAAAAGTCTTGAGCTTGCGTCAGTCATCGCAAAGAGCGGTTTTACCGTTTCAATGTATATGACTGAGTTCGATACGCTCACAGCGGAAGAACAGAATACGTTTATGAACGACTGTGCAGCGATATCGGTCAACGTCTGCCCGGATCGCGAGTCTTTTCTTTTATCGCTTGAATCTCCCAAAAAAATCTTTTTGTTCAGCAGCTCGGCTGATTTTAACTCAAGATATCTAAATTCACTTTTAAATGACCTCGCTGCAGATGACGTACTTGCCAACCTCTGCGATATGAATTATATCGAGGCGGGGGAGATCGTAGAAGCTCAGAAAAAGCGCGGAGTTTTCTACTTGCCGACCGGTTTCCCGCGTGGTAAATTTACGATCGATTCAGGTATTTCGATCATGCCCGGAGGCTATTATGAAGGCTATGAAAAATTCAGGCCTGTTTTTTCGGAGATCGCTTCGAGGGATATCGAAGGTTTCGTATGCTGTCCGTATATCGGGCCTGCGGGTTCCGGTCAATACGTAAAAATGGTCATCAACGGCCTTGAATATGCTTTGCTTGAGATCGATTCTGAAATGATATCTCTGATCAGATCTTTCTGCACAGACGACGAAGACGATATGATCGGGATACTTTCCGAGATAAACAGCACCGAATCCGAATCATTTTTCCTAGAGATGTTCACTGATATCTACAGCCGGTATGATGCGGATACGGGGCTTCCGATCACTTCGATCGTATCAGATCGCGTTGAGTACGGCAGAAGCGTCGTTTGGCTTTGCAACGAGGGAATGAATCTCGGAATACCGATGTCCATTATTAGTTCCGCACTGGAATTAAGATTCCTTTCTTCCGTTAAGAACGAAAGGATCGCTTCATCTAAAATGATCGGAGAGTTTGATATTCAGAAAGTCCCTGAGCCCAACCGCCGCCTGTTTATCGAAAGATTAAGAAAAGCCGCATATTTATCCGGTATTTGCGCTTTCGCTCAATGTTTCGGACTGCTGAGAAGAGCTTCCGAAAAATACAACTGGGATCTTGACCTTCTCGCTATCTCGCGCACTATGCAGGTGAATTCATATACGAGGTCAAGGTGTCTTAACCGTGTGATCGACGCATTCGACAGGAACTTAAAGCTGCTTAATCTTTTTACCGATCCGTACTTCCAGAAATGTGCTTCTTCATACAGCAGCAGCCTGAGATATATTATTTCATCCGGAATTTCTTCCGGTATCGCAATGCCGGCAATGAGCGCGGCGCTTCAGTATCTCGATCAATACAGAGCGGCTGATCTCAATTCGGGTATTATCCAGCTCTCGAGAGATTATATAAACGGCGTCGGTTTTCAAAGGATCGACCGGTCCGGCCTTTACAATGCAAACTGGGGCGATCAGGAGAGGCTTTTACAACAGAAGCTCCTGAGCAACTAAAACAAAAGGATCATTGATATTTCATTGATCACTGTATGTGGGAGCCTTTTGTCTTCTCGATATATTCCTGCTCTTTACGTCTGTTTTCCTCGTAACGGATATCCTTTTTAGTGGCTGCATACATTGACGCGGTAAAATATGCCAGTATCATATATAGTACAGCACCGGTAAATTTAAACGGAATGCCTATGAATCTGGATATCATGATCATGAAATTCTGATAACCGACCGTCCACCAGCTGAAGGCCGAGAAAAATGCCGTAAGGCCGTTAGGCTGGCCTTGTCCGGCGATATAACCTGCGAAAAAGATCACGTACGAAATGATCCCGATCAACTGATAAAAAAAGATAGCTTTTGTAACAGACGTAACTTTATTGACCCGCATAATGATGCAGAAGGGAATATTGATAATATAAAGAACGGTTGAGAGTACAAATGCCAGAGGGGAGATGTATTCATTTTCTATATCTGCGTTCCAGAGGCCGAAGATAAGCACTGCAGATACGTTGAGCAGGATGATGAGTACCGTAAGTATCAGCACTTTTACGTTTTGATTCATTTCACTAAACTTAAATTTCATTATAATCTCACCATATTTTCGGGCGTATGATCCGGCAATGATCCAGCTGTGTACGCAGACTGTTTTGAAAAATAAACATCTGCCTGACCGAAGTATAACACATTACAATTTCTGATTGCAAATCTTACTCCGACATTGTATAATGATGATGCGTTCTCCACGTAAACCATTTAAAAAGGAGCAGATAACAATGGGATTTTTTAAAGAATTCAAAGAATTTATCATGAGAGGCAACGTCCTTGATATGGCTGTCGGCGTTATCATNNATCGGCGGTGCGTTTGGTAAGATCGTTACAAGCCTTGTTAACGATATAGTAATGCCTCCGATTGGTCTTGCGATAGGCGGAGTTGCTTTTTCAGAATTGAAAGCAACTATCAAAGAAGCAGTTCCCGCCGTTCTCGCGGAAGACGGAGAAACAGTTGTGAAAGCTGCTAAAGATGCCGTTACGATCAACTACGGTAACTTCATCCAGCTTATCATCGAGTTCCTGATCATCGCCCTTTGCATTTTCCTTGTCGTACGCACTATAAACAAGGTCAGAGCGAGAGTTGAAGAGAAGAAAGCCGCAGAAGCCGCCGCACTTGCCGCTGCAGAAGCTGAGAAAGCTGCCGCAGAAGCAGAAGCTGCCGCTCAGGAGCCTGCCGCTCCTACCGAAGCAGAACTTCTTGCCGAGATCAGAGACCTGCTGAAGAAAGAAAAAGGCGAAGCATAAAACATTACTCCGGATCATATGATCCGGATAAACGAAAATACCCGGAGCATCGATCGGCTCCGGGTATTTTTTTCT
>DBVV01000069.1:31918-42180 GCA_002308795.1 Mageeibacillus sp. UBA1255
CCGTCTTTCATTACATAATCTTTTCCCTCTGATCGGACGAGTCCTTTTTCTCTTGCGGCGTTATAAGAGCCGCATTCCATAAGGTCGTCGTAAGAAACGATCTCCGCGCGGATAAAACCTTTTTCGAAATCCGAATGGATCTTACCGGCAGCCTGAGGAGCTTTAGTACCTTCAGTAATAGTCCAGGCTCTCACTTCTTTAGGACCGGCAGTAAGGAAACTGATCAATCCCAAAAGTTTATATCCCGCTTTGATCAGCTGGTCAAGTCCGGATTCCTCAACGCCTAATTCGCTCAAAAATTCAACTCTTTCATCATCCGGAAGAGACGCGATCTCTTCTTCAAGACGGCTGCAGACAGTTATCATTTCGGCATTCTCCGAATCAGCTACCTGCTTTAATTCTTTAACGTATTCCGAAGCAAACGGATCGGAAATATCGTCCTCGGAAATGTTTGCCACGTAGATCACCGGCTTTGCGGTAAGAAGGAACAGGGAACGCATCAGCTCGTTTTCCTCCGGGTCAAGTTCCAGAGATCTCGCCGGCTTTTCATTGCCCAGATGTTCCTCTATCTTTTTAAGAGTCTCAAGCTCCGCGAGAATCTTACGGTCTCCGCTTTTAGCCATTTTACCTGTGCGCTCGATACGGCGCTCTACCTGTTCGAGGTCGCTAAGGATAAGCTCGAGATTGATCGTCTGCGAATCTCCGGAAGGACTGACTGAATTCTCAACGCGTATGATATCATCTGAAGCAAAGCATCTCACGACGTGGGCGATCGCGTCACACTCTCTGATGTGGGCAAGGAATTTATTGCCAAGGCCTTCACCTTTGCTCGCGCCCTTTACCAGTCCGGCGATGTCAACGAATTCGATAACGGCCGGCGTACGTTTTTCTGGGTCGTACATCTCGCACAGTCTGTCGAGGCGTTTATCCGGGACGGCAACAGTTCCGACGTTCGGCTCTATCGTACAGAACGGATAATTCGCGCACTCCGCTCCTGCCTTGGTTATCGCGTTAAACAAAGTGCTTTTACCAACGTTTGGAAGTCCTACTATTCCTATCTTCATGTGATTCAGCTCCGGTTAAAAAGTGGCGGTATCGACCGCTTCGATGATTATACCATTTACAGAATCAATTCTCAACAAAATACAATTGTTTTAATTGACACAAAATATTATAATTAACAGGTATACGTGCATTGTCCCCGGCGCGGAAGTAACGGTCTGCCTGAAGTAATGCGCGCGTGATCAAAAAAGGAAGGAGAGCCGGATATTGAAGCCTAATAATACGATACTATTAATAGACGAACAGCCTGAATCATATTCCAGGATCTTACGCTCCGGATTCTTCAGACTTTTTGATCTTAAATATATGCCTGGACCTGACGAGGCTCTGGATTATCTGAAAACGGCGGAAACGAATATCGATATCGTTCTCACCGAAACGAATTTCGGAGGGACAGATCGATCTGCTGAACTGATCGGAGCGATAAAAGCCGAACGTTCCGATATACCGGTTATCGTTATAAGCATAAAAACGTCGCCTGTTGACGCCGCTTTAGCCCTGGAAAACGGTGCCGACGACTATATAAGAAAGCCTTTTGACGAAATGGAACTGGCGGCAAGGCTCAAAAGAGTATTGTCCCGGTACGCGAAAGAGGCAGGAGATACACGGAACGGCGAAGTGATCAGGCTGAACGGGCTTGTAATAAACAAGAGCGCTTATACTGTGTCTGCAGGCGGATCAGAAATAAAGATGCCGCCTAAGGAGATTGATCTGCTTTATTATCTGGCGTCTTCGCCGGACAATGTTTTTTCGAGAAAGGATCTCCTCGGAAAGATATGGGGGTATGACTATTTCGGCGGGACAAGGACCGTTGACATCCACGTTAACAGGATCCGGGGGAAATTGTCAGATCATGATTGCTCCTGGTCGATCGTGACCGTCTGGGGAAAAGGATATAAATTAACCAATTGTTCCGCTTTTGCGGATCAAAGAGGCTGACAGAAGAGGTGTTTTAAATGACAGATGAAAAAGATGTATTTGAAAAAGATGATATGATCTCCGGTACTGCGGACGAAGCGGTCCATGATGCGGTTCCTGATGATACTGCCTCGGATGAATCATCGTTAGACAGAATAATGAGGATCATCAGGGAAGTCGGCGATGAAGAGAGCGATGAAGAGAGTGATGACGTTTTAACGACCGGCGAAAACGGAGAAACAGTCGAAATAAAAGAATCCGACGATGAAGAGCTTCCGGACGAAAATATCGATTACAAAGCGACTCTTAAAAAACTGAAAGCCGAGTATAAAGCTGTAAAAAAAGAAGAACGCTCCGCAAAAGCAAAAGAAAGAGAAGCCAGGACAGGATACGGCGCGAGGCTCGGGATCACGGTACTTATAGCCGTATTATCAACGCTGTTATGCTTCGTACTGCTGACTGTTTTCGTATTTTTGTTCCCGACGCGAGATTCGAGCCTTTTTGCGACGATGGCTAAAAGATACGCCAGGAAATACGATTATAACTCATCACAGGGGACTTCAAAGATCGGTGACAACGAGATCGAACCGGGATCGAACGTAACCATCAACGTTGACGGCGAATTCTCCGCTGCAGCCGCATACGCAAAAGCATCCGATTCTGTCGTTGCCATCGTAACGGTAAGAGTAGGAAAGGACGCGGAAGGCAATACCGTCGAAAACGCACAGGCTCAGGGCGCGGGAGTCGTTATTTCAGAGGACGGAGAGATCCTGACCAACAATCACGTGATCAAATCCGTGATCGACACTGCGACCGGAGGGATCGCAGAAGGATTCAAGATCTATATTTATTTTGACAGCCCGCGGTCGAGACCATACGAAGTGACTTCGATAATCGGGTATGATGCGGAATTTGACCTCGCGCTGATAAAGATCGACAGGAAAGGACTTAAACCGATCGAATTCTTTGATTCGGATAACTTAACGGTAGGAGAGTCCGTCATCGCCATCGGAAGCCCCGGCGGGATCGAATTCATGGGCTCTGTCTGCGACGGTATAATCAGCGGGCTCAAACGGACGATAACCTCGTCCGATTCGGGGGCAATTCTCTACGATATGATACAGATGACAACGCCTATCAATCCCGGCAACAGCGGCGGTGCAGTCGTTAACAGCAAAGGGCAGCTCGTCGGAATAAGCGTTATAAAAATAGTAGCCGATAACTACGAAAATATGGGATTCGCTATCTCGTCTAATACGGCGTCCAGGATCATAAAGTCTTTCAGACAATACGGCAGATACGTAAAGCCTCTCTTAGGTGTAACGATCAACACGGTGTACGGCTGGAGAGACGCCGACGAAAACGGCTGGCCTCTCGGATGCCTGGTCGTTGAAGTTTCGGAAAACAGCGGAGCATTCAAAGCCGGGATCAAAAAAGACGATATCATATGCCAGATAGACGGCGTCGATTCACCCGATTATACCAGCCTGCGTACACGTCTGCTTCGATTCGCTCCTGACGACGAGGTAGTGTTTAAAGTGTACAGACCTTCGGAAGACAAATATTACGAGTTCACAGTTAAATTAACGGCTGCGTGATAACTATAAGGGCGGCAGAGGCTGATCGCAGAAATATGGAAAAGAACAGAGAAGAATTAAACGAGATAATAAGACTTCTGCGGGAGAAATATCCTGACGGTGATAAGTGCAGCCTGACATTTAAAAGTCCGGTCCAGCTGCTCGTCAGCACGATCCTGTCCGCGCAGTGTACGGACGTCAGGGTAAATAAAGTAACACCGTCTTTATTCGCACGTTTCCCCGATGCCGCTTCGCTCGCTCTGGCTGACGTATCGGAGATCGAAGAACTGATACATTCATGCGGACTTTACCGTTCGAAAGCAGCAAACATCAAAAAGTGCGCTGAAATGATCGTAGAGCGATTCGACGGAACTGTGCCTGATAATATTGACGACCTCACGAAACTGCCGGGAACGGGCCGTAAGACGGCAAATCTCGTGATCGGCGAATGGTTCGGAAGGCCGGCGTACGTTATTGACACCCATGTGAAACGGATCTGGCACCTGATCGGCATAACAGACAGCGAGACACCTGAATCGATCGAGCGTGATCTGCGATTACTGATTCCGCCTGAAGATCCTGAGGCCTCAGACGCTTTAGCGCTTTCCCATCTTCTTATAACTCACGGCAGGAATACGTGCAAAGCAGGAAGGCCGGATTGCGCAGTGTGCTGTATAAAAGAGCATTGCGATCACTTCGAAAAAAAACACGCCAAGCGGGACGGATAAGGACAATAAAAAATAATTGCCCGGAATAACATCGTGTGGTAAAATCATAACAGGCGGAACAGGCGTCACGCTGCCGCGGACGGTAACCGTATAACATGTTTAAGAATAAAAGATGCCGCTATGGCAAAAGGCAGATAGTATGAAAAGCAAAAACCGGATAATGTTCTTTTCTGCAATAATTATCATATGTGTATTCGGCCTCGCATTGACGTGGTTCCTTCAGCTTATTCTTTCCTCTGCGAGCTCCGCAGAAGAACAGAGCGTTCCGACTGACGGTCCGGAACAGGCACAGTCGGCGCAGGGTCCCGATCTTTCCGACGTTTCGGTCTCGCATTCATCCGGTTTTTACGACACTGCTATAAAACTCGAAATGTATCCGCCTGAAGGGTATGATATATATTACACCGTAACTATGTCATCCGCCAGAAGCCTGACCGACGGAAGAACCGCGCCTACCGGAGAATCGTACTTTTTTGTAGGAGGAAAAGATCCTGATCCTGCGAATCTGGACACCGAGGACAGAGCGTCATATGATTATAAACTTTTCAACACTTCCGAAGGAAGGGCGCTTACTTATAAGTATAAGACGCCTCTCGACTTTGTAAACCAAAGTAACTTTACATCGCTTGTCGTAACCGTTAAAGCCGCTATTTTCAAAAATAACGTACGTCTGAGTCCTGTAAGGCACTTTACGTATATACTGGGCAGTATCAACGGCGATAAATCTTATAAAGATATCTACGGTTCGATGCTTATTTCGATAACGATCGACGACGAACTGCTTTATGATTACGAGACCGGTATTTTCATCAGCGGTAAGAAGTATGACGAGGCGATGGAAAACGGTGTGGCTATCGATCCGTGGACGCCGAGAAATTACAACCAGCGCGGAACGGAATGGGAACGCCTGGCGCACGTAGATTTCTTTGACGAAAACGGAAAACTCGTATTGTCCCAGATCTGCGGAGTCCGGGTGGCAGGAGGAACGAGCCGCGGCGCGACAATAAAGTCACTTAAACTTGTTGCCGGCACGGGATACGATGGAAATGACAGGTTTAATTATCCTTTCTTCGAGGGTGCCAGGAACGTTAACGGCGATCCGATCACTTCATATAAAAAGCTCGTTTTAAGAAATCCACGCAACGATATCGGCGGGACAATGGTACGTGATCAGCTGCTTCATAAGCTTGGCGGCGTAGTCGGAGTTGATTATCAGGAAGGCCGCGACGCAGTCGTATACCTTAACGGAAAATACTATTCGATAATGTGTCTGCACGAAGCGCTTGACGCCGAATATTACGAGGATCATTATTTCGTGAATAAAAATAACGTGGCATCTTTCCTGATCAGATCCGATCAGTATTTGTTCAGATATAAGCAGGAAAGCGGCACGGACGAGCAGTTCAAATCGTTCAAAGCAGATATGAATTATCTGATCTATAACGACTTTTCGGGCGAGAAAGGTATGGAAAAGATCAGCGAAGTGATCGACGTGGACAACTTCTGCAGGTATATGGCTTATCAGATCTTTATCGTTAATCTTGACTGGCCGCATAACAACGTGCTTATCTGGAAATATTTCGGGCCTGAAAGTTCTTCCGTAAAAGCGATGGACGGACGATGGAGATTTATACTTAAAGACCTTGACTTCGGACTTAACGATCCCGAAACTGATACTTTTTTCAGGACGCTGAATGACGGTCTGTCGTTTGATGATCCCTGTATCGGACCTGTTCTCAGGAACCTGCTTAAGAACAAGACGTTCAGGAGCATTTTCCGTCAGTGCTGCATAGACGTGGCCGATACGCTGTCGGAAGATTTCCTCATTGAAAAGATCGATGCCGCCGTAGACGGTCTGTCTCTTGATATGCAGCTTTATTCCATGTACAACGGAATGGGGCTTGAGAGCTGGAGAAATTACTTCGATCAGTGGCGTTCTTTTGCCAAACTCCGCCGGAATTATTTCCTCGATCAGCTGGACCATTATGCGCCGGAGGGTTAAAGTGAGCAGATACGTCGATACACATGCGCATTATGCGGATGAAGCATTTGAAGCAGACCGCTTTGAACTGATCCGCAACCTGTTTGACAGCGGAGTGATCTGTGTTATCGACCCGGCCGTTGACCTGGCATCGTCGAAGAAAGTAGTTGAGATCTCCGGAGCGTTTGATAATTATTTTTGCGCAGCAGGGATCCATCCTCATGAAGCGTCTGCTGCATCCGGTGAGGATTACGAAAAACTCTCCGGCCTTATAGCGGAACAGCTGTCGGGAGAGAATTGCAGGATAGTTGCAGTCGGAGAGACAGGGCTTGATTATCATTACAACTTTTCTCCGAGAGAAAAGCAGATCGATAATTTCAGGCGCAATATCCGTCTGGCTCTTAGATACGGCCTCCCTGTAATAGTTCATGACAGAGAGGCGCATCAGGACACGCTGGACGTGCTTTTAGAGGAAGATGCCTTTCGAGGAAAGGTCTTATACCACTGCTTCTCCGGAAGCGCAGAATATGCCTCTGTGCTTCTTAAATACGGATGCTATTTCTCATTCGGTGGTGCAGTTACTTTCAAAAACGCTAAAAAGTTCGACAGCGTTCTGAAAACGATACCGCCGGAATATATACTGCCAGAGACAGATTCGCCTTATATGGCTCCCGAACCGGTGCGCGGCAGAAGAAATGATTCGACGAATCTGAAATATATTTATCCAAAACTTGCGATGATGCTCGGAATGGAAGAACCGGAATTCGAAGAACTGATGATAGATAACACGTCCCGCTTTTTCGGTATCAGACTTAACCGTCAGCAGGGATGATACTTTGAATAGCCTATATGAAAGGAGATGGTGATATTGGCGTCAACATATACGGTCATCGAGAATCCTTTTAAAAAGATCTCGCCGGAGACCAGAGGGAGGCTTAAAAAGCTTGTGCCCCTAATCGTGATCGCAGTGTTAGCTGTGATCATATTGTCCACATGCTGGTATACCGTAAAAGAAACTGAGAGCGCTGTCGTCGTAACGTTCGGCAAAGTCACTAACGTTGTCGACGAGGCCGGTATCCATTTTAAAGCGCCTTTTGGCATACAGCAGATACGTAAGCTCGAGGTCAACGTCATCAAAAAGGTCGAGATAGGGTTTAAAACGCTGGAGAACGGCTCGACGGTGAGCGTCGACAACGAAAGCAAGATGATCACGGGTGATTTTAATATCGTTAACGTCGATTTCTTCGTTGAATACAGGATCTCCAACCCGGAAAAATATCTCTACAGCAGCGTCCAGCCCGAAGCGATACTGAAAAGTCTCGTTCAGTCGCAGATCAGGACAGTGGTCGGTTCGTACGGCGTAGACGACGTGCTTACGACGCAGAAAAACGCCATACAGAGCGAGATCAAAGAATCGATCTTTAATGAACTTCAGGAATATGATTTCGGTATAACGTTAGAGAGCGTTAAGATCCAGGACGCTGAAGCGCCTAACGAAGCCGTTTCGCAGGCATTTAAAGCTGTAGAGACCGCAAAGCAGGGGAAAGAAACCGCTATAAATGAAGCGCAGGCATATGAGAATGCCGAGATACCCAAGGCGGAGGCGCAGGCGGATAAACTTCTCCAGGACGCTCAGTACAGAAAGCAGAACCGCATAAATGAGGCGAAAGAACGTGTCGCGATGTTCGAGGCTATGTACAGCGAATACAAATTGAATCCGGATATCACAAAGCGGCGTATGTACTTCGAGATGCTGGAGGACGTTTTAAAAGACGTGAAACTGATCATTATGACGGATGAGGGCAATACTCAGGCTCTTCTTCCGATCGATAAACTTTCGTGAGAGGAGGCGGACAATATGAAAAAAGGCTTAAAGATCTTTCTTATCGTTGCCGGCATATTCCTGTTCATCTGCCTGCTTAACGTGTTCTATACGGTCAATGAAGATGAGTATGCGCTGCTGCTCCGTTTCTCGAAAGTGGAAAAAGTCGTTGACGACGCAGGCCTGCATTTCAAAGTGCCGTTTATCGACAGCGTGAAAAAACTGAAAAATAACGTTCAGCTGTACGATCTGCCCGAATCTGACGTATTGACGTCCGACTCTAAAGCGATGAGCGTAGACAGCTACGTATTGTGGAAGATCAACGATCCGCTGCTTTTTTACAGAACTCTCGGTTCGAATGCCGAAGCTCTTAGCAGACTTGACGCGTCAACGTACAATGCGCTTAAGACCATAATCGGTACGATGCCTCAGGAGTCTATAATCCAGCTCTCGGAAAGCGTCGGAAAGAACGACCTCAACAATCGCGTTTTCGAGCAGGTCAAGGTCCTCACGATTCCTTACGGTATCGAAGTTACCGACGTTAAGATCAAACGGTTCGATCTGCCTAACGAGAACGAATCGGCTGTTTTCGAGCGTATGATCGCCGAGCGGAACAAGATCAAACAGACTTATATCGCGGAAGGTGAGGCGGAAGCTCAGAAGAAGCGCAATGACGTAGATAAAAACGTCAATATCATCATTTCTGATGCGCAGGCTCAGGCTGAAGCGATCGTTGCCGAAGGTGAGCAGGAGTATATGAAGATGCTCGCTGCGGCGTATGATACTGCCGATAAGCAGGAATTTTATGCTTTTGTCAAATCGCTTGATGCGATCCGCGCATCGCTCATATCGAGCGCTGAGGAGGGCAAGAATTCAGCCGGTGAAAAGATAATCGTCCTTGGCCCTGATTCCGAACTGGCTAAAATACTTAAGGGATCTGATTTTTTCAAAAACTGAAATAGATGGAGGAGGAAATTATGAAAAGATTAATTACTATGCTGATTACTTTATCAGTGCTGCTTACGTCGTTTGTCATTCCTTTCGCTTCGTTTGCGGAAGAAGCAGCAGCAGAAAATCTTACTGTAGATCTAGGCGGCGGTGGAGAAGCCAGGGCGATCGATCTTGCCGTGTTCGAAGAGAGCTCTGCGGCTTTCCAGCTTTCGATCACAGCTCCGGCGCTTCGCATCGAGATATGCTGCCCGACGTGGTCAAGACCTGCGGGCGGATTCCTGACGATGTCTCTGTTTAAGTTTGATAAAAACTATGAGACTACCGTTGCGGGAAATACTATAGCCAGCAAGCGCCACGAGGAATTTGACGATAACGCCTGGATCGGCCTCGATTTCAGTCCGGACAAGCCTCTCGAGCCTGGTGAGTATATCGTTCTGCTTGACGAGGTTGAAGTCGGACAGCAGACAGGTCTTTGGTTCCTGTCTCCCAGTGAAAACCAGATCTTTTACAGTGACGGAAAAATCGATGAGTCCGGTTCTATAAGAAGCAGGATCACGTTCGTAGGAAAACCTGATACATATTTCGGTAAGCTTACAAAGCCGCAGGAGGAAGAGATCCCCGATCCTGTAGATTCATCAGATGAACCATACATGGACTACACGATGATCTTTAACGATCCGGACTGGGAAGATATCTTTCAAAACCCCGGTTCTTTAACGTATGAATTCGATGACGATTATCTTACTTTCTCGATTCCTTTCGGTTCTGACGATCCGCAGGTGCAGCTTCTTTTCAATAACATTACCGACGAAGAGGGTATCCTTGTTGAAAAATATCCGATAATGCTTATGAAAGTAAGGCGCCTGAACGACACGGATCCTGTCACAGGCGAAGTGTTCTTCTTTACCGAAACTTCACCCGGGCCCAAGGCCGGAAACAGTTTCCTGTTCAATTACGAGAATACTCTCGACTGGCAGTATGTTCTTATCGATCTTTCGTCAAACAAACGCTGCAGAGACTATCTTACCGGTATTCGATTTGACGTGTTCGACCATGCTCCCGAAGGAGGAGAACTTGACGTAGCGTGGATCACTTTCTTTGAGACCAAGAGTGCCGCCCAGAAGTTCAACGGTGATTTTTCTCCTTACGTGAAGGCCACCGAGGTTCCTACCGCTAAACCTACGGCTGCTCCTACGGAAGTTCCGAAGCCTACTGATGCCGCA
>DBVV01000128.1:0-1756 GCA_002308795.1 Mageeibacillus sp. UBA1255
TTCGGCCACGCCTCATCTTGACATTGCCGCGGGCGGATAATATAATGAGCGTACGCTTTTTTGCCGGCATTTCCGGCCCGGACTGTTTCGGGACGTATTCAAATATGCCGGACGGAGGAGGAAAATATGAAAAAAATAACCAGATTATTAGTTGTTTCAGCCGTTCTGATCACGGCCGTTATGCTGCTTTTCTCGGCATGTGCGAAAAATGCAAACGAAAACGGAAAAAAGCCCGGGACTTCCGACGAAACGGAAAAACCTGTTGTGACCGAACAGGCGGCGACACAGGCACCTACGCAGGCACCGACGGAAGAACCCACGCCTACACCGGAACCCACTCCCACACCGGTACCCACCGCGGCAAACATAAAAAAAGGAACGAACGTTGCCCTCAACGCAGAAGTAGAAGTATCATCGACGACCGGCCTAACCCACGTACAGTGGGGATGGTCCTACGAATACATAAATGACGGCAGAATAATCGATCAGACTCCGGACGACCCGAGCCTCGGATGGACCACCAACGTCGGAGTTAACAATGATCCCGATAACGAAGAATGGGCAGAATTCAAACTGGCCAAGATCACGAACATTGACAGCGTAAAAGTATATCCCACACTGGGCGGATCGTATTTCCCGGTATCGTTTGAGATCCAGGTATCGATGGACGGCAAGGATTATACTACGGTCGCAAAGGTCGAGAACAATACAAGAGCGGCGGACAATAGCACCGATCCGTTCCTCCTTGAATTCGAAGCGGTCAACGCAAAATACGTCCGTTTCCTTGCGACAAAGCTCTACGACGTTCCGTCAGCTCTGGGAGACGGGATACTCTGCCAGGTCGCGGAGATAGAAATATTTGCCGCATAAAAACAAGCCGCAAAGATACGAGCCGCAAAAGGCCGGTGACCGTACGTTCATAGGAGAGTGAACTTGTGGAATTTGCATCCGTATTCTTTCTGGAGATATTTCTGCCCGTTTTTATAGGCCTGTATTATTTGCTCGGTCTGATAAAAAACAGCAGCGTACGAAATAAGATCCGGAATATCTTTCTGCTGATCCTCAGCCTCGTGTTCTACGCATGGGGCGGGATCATTCAGCTTGTTTTGTTCGTATGCACGATCATATTCAACTATATCTTCGGAATACTTATCGAGCGTGCACGCGAAAATAACGGCCCGAAAAACGCAAAAGCAGTATTTATCATACCGGTCGTCGTCAACGTACTGGTCCTCGCAATCTTTAAGTATTATACGCTTATAAGCACCGTCATCAGCAGGACCGCCGCAGAGGGCAATTTTTTCCGCGTCCTTTTCACTCTCGGAGGGTCGGTTCCGGACGGCGTATACAGGCTGCTGATGCCGCTGGCAATATCATTCATCACGTTCCAGTCGATCGCATATCTTGCCGACGTATATACTGAAAAGACAAAGGCATCGCGCGATATATTGACGTTCTCACTGTTTATGTCGCTGCTTTGCCAGTTGACCCAGGGACCGATAATGAGGTACGCAGACCTTGCCCCGCAGATCGCGGAAAGGGAACACGATCTCGATAAATTCAGGCGCGGCATCAAGCGTTTCTGCTACGGTATCGGTAAAAAAGTACTGATCGCAAATACGTTAGGAGCCGCTGCGGATAAGATATGGGGCTTTGAAAAGATAGAGGATATGGGTTCAGGCATAGCGTGGCTCGGGATCGTACTGTACACACTTCAGATCTATTACGATTTTTCCGGATACACGGATATGGCGAT
>DBVV01000128.1:1812-7008 GCA_002308795.1 Mageeibacillus sp. UBA1255
CGCAGATGGCATATTTCGTTGTCATCGTGGTTCCGCGATTACATCTACATACCGCTCGGAGGAAACCGGGTCGGGAAGGGAAGACTGTTCTTCAATCTGTTCGTGGTTTTCCTTGTCACCGGTATCTGGCACGGAGCGAACCTCACGTTCATACTCTGGGGCCTTCTGTTTGCGCTGTTTAGCATCATCGAAAGAGCGTTTCTGGGGAACGCACTCAAGAAAAACCCCGTAAAACCGCTCAACTGGATATATACTGTTTTCGTCGTGATGATGGGATGGGTGCTTTTCCGAGCCCCGAGCCTCAGCGCGGCGTTCCGGTATTTCGGACAATTGTTTTCCTTCAGTGCTTCTTCGCAGGGGTATACCGTAATAAGCTATCTGAATTTTGAAGTAATGGTCGCGCTGATCTTCGGCATCCTCCTGTGCGGCCCGGTGCAGAGACCGCTGAAAAAGCTGTACGAAAAACTGGAAAACAAGCCGGTGTTCATGTGTATTGACGGGCTTCTGCAGCTGGCAATCCTCGCGTGGTCGATCGTTATGCTTGTCTCCGGCTCGTATAACCCGTCGATCTACGGTAATTTCTAACGGGAGGGGCGTCAATGAAAAACAGCAGATTTCACAGTGTTTTTGCCGTTCTGATGATCGTCCTCTCGCTCGCGGTCATTGCTGCCCCGTGGCTTATACATGCGATCCTCGGCGAAAAAGAGGCGGAGGATGACAATGGCCTTACCGAGAAGCGTTCTCTTTCTGAGTTTCCGGCGGATTGTTCAAACGACTGGTTTTCTCGCTTCGAGTCTTTCTATTCCGATCATTCTCCTGCACGTGTAAGGATAATAGGACTTGAATCCGGAGTGGCGCTTAACTACAACGCTTTTTACAGAAAAAACGTGAATCCTGTCCTTACTAAAATTCTGGTGAGGCAGACTGCGCCTGGACCGGCAGAGGAGGGTCCGGCGGTACCCGGTGATGATACTCCTACGCAGGCTCCTGCGACTATCGATATCAGTCTGATAATAGGTCAGGATACGCCGGAACCGTCTCCGGTGCCCACGGAGGAACCTGCGACACCTACCGCAGAGCCTGAAACCCCTACATCTATACCCGAAACGCCCACCGCAGTACCGGAAACGCCGACCGCTGCGCCAAAGACGCCCGAGGCATCTGACCCATTGACGTCTTCCCCGGGTGAAACGAATGAGCCCACGCCCGTTCCGACGCGCGAGCCTACACCTGAACCTACCGTCCCTCCGACTGAGGCTCCCACTCCGCACGTACATAAGTGGGACAGCGGCAGAGTCAGGCTTGGCCCCAGCTGCGTGAGTGAAGGTGAGAAGGTATACACCTGCACGGTTTGCGGAGAGACAATGACCGAAAAGATACCGGTCATCGAACATAAATACGTTGTAAAAAAACAAAGTACCGCCGATCTCGATAACTACGGATACAAACTGAAAAAATGCAGCGTATGCGGAAAATACGTTGTCGACGAAATAGTACCGAAGAGTATTGACAACACTTACCTCGCGCCTGAATATCAGGGCGGGGCAATATTCGGGCGGCGTGACTGGCTGTTCTACTCGGGCGATGATTCCGAGGGATACTTCCGCGGGACGAACCTCCTCGGTACGGATGAGATGAGTTCGTGGAAGAATAAATTCGAGCAGCTCGATAACGTGTGTAAGAGCAGAGGCATAGAACTTGTGATCCTCGTCGCTCCAAACAAAGAACAGATGTACCCGGAGTATATGCCGACGTATCAGATCGCTTCCCAGACGAAGCGCCAGGACGCTTTTCTTGCATATATGAAAGCAGAAAGCTCTGTTAAATATCTCTACCCGAAGAGCGAGCTTGAAACGACTAAAATATTCTATGACGTGTTTTACAAGCAGGACACGCACTGGAACCAGCTGGGCGGTTTTACCGGAGCGATGGCTGTGTACCGGGCGCTCGGGGTACAGGCTACGAACGTGTTCGAACTAGACGTTACGGAGTCAACGCGCAAGGGCGGCGACCTGTCCAACTTCAGCGGATATTCCACAACATACAGAGACTGGAAGATCAGCTACAAAAACGACATCGCTTCTTCGGTCGAATATTATGAAAACCACGTGACGTCGTCGAATACCGAGCTTTCGCAGTTCACGACACCCGGGGCAATGCTGAAGGATAAAAAGATCGTTGTCCTCGGAGATTCGTTCAGGCACGCTATGTCCGGCATAATTTCGAAGGATTTCGGGAAGTCAACTTTCGCGCACAGGAAAGAGCTTGACTACAGTACCGAGGTCGTTATAAGCGCACTTCGCGAGCTTTCGGCTGGAGACGTGCTTCTGCTTACGTGTGTGGAACGGTACGACGGCCAGCTGATACACGCCGCCGATCAGCTGATAGCGGTATTGTCCGAATGAAAACAATAAAGAAACGGGGTATATCAGGATCATGATCAAAAAGAAATATAAGCGCGCGGACAAGCTTCCGGATCCGGCAGGGAATTCCGGGCTGTCAATATTTAAGGAGTATCTGATCCTTACGCTTGGTTCGCTGCTGATCGCACTCGAGGTGCATCTGTTCGAGATCCCGAACGGGTTCACGATCGGCGGAGTAAGCGGTCTGGGCATCGCTCTGGGAAAAGTACTGCACTTCAATTCTGCGACTTTTATCGTTCTGATCAATATTTTTCTGCTCATCCTCGGCTTCGTTTTTCTTGGAAAATCATGCGGTATCAGAACGATCTACTGCTCGCTCGTATACTCGGGCTTCGTTAAACTCTTTGACATCGTTTTTCCTGTAAAAACTCCTCTCACGAACGAACCGATGCTCGAACTATGCTGCGTCATAATATTGACGGCGATCGGAAGCGGATTGATCTTTCACTATGAAGCGACGTCGGGAGGAACAGACATAATCGCTATGATACTGAAGAAATTCACGCCGCTGGACGTGGGTATCGCACTGCTTTGCGTTGACTTCGCGATCGCCATAAGCGCGTTCTTCGTATTTGACGTGCAGACCGGTATCATATCCGTCGTAGGCGTGTTTATAAGAGGATTGCTTATCGACGCCGTTATCGAAAACTTCAACAGCCACAAATATTTCACCATCATCACAACGAGAC
This sequence comes from Mageeibacillus sp. UBA1255, assembly GCA_002308795.1. Taxonomy (GTDB): domain Bacteria; phylum Bacillota; class Clostridia; order UBA1212; family UBA1255; genus UBA1255. Next base: position 4,925 of record DBVV01000128.1, read on the forward strand.
CCGAAGAGATCCGTCAGTTTATTCTGGACGACCTTTCCAGAGGTGCGACGGTGGTCAATGCCGAGGGTGCTTATACAGGTGAGAAGAAGACGGTGCTCTACACCGTCTGCAGGCGGTTCGAGGCGGTCAAGCTAAGGAAATACGTTCGTTCCGTTGATCCCGAAGCATTCGTGGTCATCACTACGAGCAGCGAGATAATCGGAAGCGGTTTCAGGCATATACAGTGATCGTTTCATATTAAAAAAAGGGCCGGCCCTCAACGGAACCGGCCTTAATTTTTTCGGTCAGAAACAGTTTATACTTTTTCCAGCAATGAGGCGTAAGTATCGGGGTAGTGGGCAGATATCAGAGGCAGGTACATAAATAATCCGGTGATGCTCTGCAGCGACTCGAACAGCTGGCGCATCGGGTACAGATCGCTGGAAGGATCGATCGACATGATCAGCTTTCCGGCTTCCGAATCCTTGAAGCCTCCGATGTTTTCCAGACTGATTCCGTTTGAACCTTCCATGATCTTCGAGATCAGTTCGAACATCGTGATACCGTCATCGGAGAGCCCGGAACCTGTAAGAGAATGTCTGTCGTTATAGTAAGAAGAAATGCTGGGCGAAATGCCGAGCAGCATATTTTTAAGCCTGTTCCACACCGTGCGCGTCACAGACGAACCTTTTAACTGAATATTCTGGCCTTTCTTATAAAAACCGTATTCCGCAAACGGAAGCATCGTGACCGGATCTTCGGTATTGTTAATGTTGAAGATATTGTCCCAGTAACCGCCTACAGTATCCTCGCCGCCTTTTTTGTGGAGCGTAAGACTGGTCGCGAAGCAATATACGTAATTGAGTTCCGGGCTGCGGTGCTCGTTGTAGATGTAACCGAGCAGGTTCGATACGGAGCCGCCCCTTGAATAACCGCATATCAGCAGTATCGCGTCAGGATCCTTCGCGATTTCTTTTCTGGTGCCGTTATACACGTCCTCGGCGGCAAGATAAAAGTTTTCCGCGAACTGTGTGTCTTCGGAATGTGACGGTACAAAATCAAAGTTGGAATACCATTCCGAACCGCTCGTGGGGACAATATTGATAAAGTATATCGTTTTGTTCCCGTTGTCCGTCGCGATAGTGCCTTTAGCGAGCGTGTAACCGGAAGTGTGCGATTTATCCGTTTTTTCTCTGTCGTAATTATTCTGGATCAGAACGTCGAATCCCATTTCCGTGAGTTTGGCCGCCATCGGTTCTTTAGCAGTATCTTCCGAACATATTTTAAACAGCGCGCGGGCAAGGTCGGCGTTGAACGTCGTGTTTGACGACGGAAGGTCGAGCCCTGTAACGAGCTTTGCAGGCTGGTCCGGTGTTCTTACCGGCGTATCGGTAGGACTTTCAGTCGGGGTGGGAGTCGGAGCTTTCGTAGGAGTGGCTGTAGGCGCTTTTGTCGGAGTAGCCGTAGGTGCCTTCGTAGGTGTGGCCGTAGGGGCTTTCGTAGGCGTCGCAGTCGGAGCTTTCGTATGAGTAGCAGTCGGAGCCTTTGTGGGAGTCGCCGTAGGGACCTCAGTCGGTACGTCAGTCGGGACAACGGTCGGGGCATCGGTCGGAACATCCGTAGGTTTATCCGTTTCCGGCGCGCCGGTAACGTTCCCGGTCGGTACGTCGGAAGGCTCGGCCGTTATTTCAGCGGTTACGGAAGGCTCGTCAGTAGCCGGCACGGGTGTAACCTCGGGAGGCAGCGTTCCGTTGTCAATAACGTTTTCCGTCGGGTTCGATATGATGTTTCCGGTAGCTGTAGGCGTTCCACCTCTGCCGTTGTTTTCTCTCGCGCACGAAGCGGACAATACCGCGGTTAACACCATTATTATCGCCAGCGTCAGCGTGATCATCCTTCCGGCTGTTCTGCCGGATTTTCTATTTGTCTTTTTGCTTTTATTTGCCGTTTCGTTTTTCATATTACCACCGTGCTTTCGAAGATGTGCCGCTATGCCGGCGTGCGATGTCGTAAAACCACCGCGTATTATTATATCGTATCGGCCCGAAGGATGCAATAACCGTGAGCAGAGCCCATTCAGCAGGCTCTTTTCCTGTTTCCGTGAA
>DBVV01000003.1 GCA_002308795.1 Mageeibacillus sp. UBA1255
GCGACAGCTTTGCCATTATACTCTTGTGCTCCGGCCGTGTCAACAAAAATTTTCGCTATTTTCGTTGCTAATTTTTGCTTTTATTGCCGCTAAAAAAGCAATCCGCCCAGACGAAACCGCCGGGCGGAAATGGCATTGATCTTTCCTCTGAAGAGGGCTGTGATCGATCCTCTGAAGATAGTCCTGATCGATCCGCAAAAGGACGGGACACCGTTAATCGTCAGAAGCGATATTGACCTCTCCCATATGGTTGTTTACTTTGATCGTGATCGTACGGATCGTGACGTCCGCATCCTGGCGGCAGTTCACGTCTCCCATCGAACTTGACCCCGTATCGAGCTCCACGTGCCAGTTGCGGGGGATGTGAACGGTAGTCTCGCCAAGAGAATTGTCAACGTTCAGTTCGAGCGGCTGCGACAGGTCGCCGACGTCAATATTCTGATAATACACGTTCAGCTCGCCCAGGCGGTTATTGACACGGGCAAACGGACGGCAGGCGTCAATATAACAAACGTTGTCCCCCATACGGAACCAGTACGACTGCCCATTCGCGCTTCTCTCGCCTTCTCCGCCATTCTCGCCGCTCCCGCCGGAACATATTTTCCCTTTATTTGTAAAATGAAAATCAGAAAAGTTTTTCTGGTTCTTATTCCTGAATATGAAATACACACCTATATCCAGCAGCACCGCCGCGGCAAGCAGTATCCAGTTATTAACGAAATCCGCCCCGAGTCCGGCCGCGGTCCCGATCTCCTTCTCAAACAGCATGAACAGGAGCGCGAGCGGCAGAAAAACGGTGATCCTGGTCGTCAGTCTCCAGCCTCCTACGATCTTCCAGATGATGCAGTACACCAGAAGGAAGGCAATGATCCATTTCCAGACAGGCACGGTAAATATCGCCAGGTCAGGCCGTATTGCGAAAACAAGCAGTCCCGCCGCGGCAATAAAAATCAGTATCCCCCATATAATTGCTTTATTCTTTTTCATCGAAGTATCCTCCTCGTTTCTTCTAATTTTTCTCTGAACGGCCGGTAGTACATCCTCGACACGTACGCCTGCTTCGTGCTTCCCGTGAATCCCACTCGGCACGGTCCCGTCAGCTCTCTGCGGAGCCACTGGACTGCCTCGAGATTTATCACGCAGCCCTTAGACACGCGCATGAACGTGTTCGGCAGCATCTTTTCCAGCTCGTACAGCTTCATATCCGTGTAATAGATACGGTTATCTGTGTGAGCAGTCACGCGGTTATCCGCGCTCTCGAAGAACAGGATCCGGCTCAGTTCGACGAAGTATTCTTCTTCGCCCAACTGGAGGGCAAGCTCTTTCGCCTGACCGTCCGCACTGCCGCTTTCTATTGCGGCCTTGAGGGCGAACACCGACGGGGTCGCGTTTCTGCAGCGTATCACGACTTCTTCGGCACCGTCCGGGTCGATCTCGATCCTCACCTTTTTTATCATTCCGTTCTTTCCGGCGTTTTCCACGTTTCTCTCCTGCTCTCTGACGCGGTGACAATTTCCGACCGGTCTGTTTGTTTTGCCCCGGCGTCTGAGACGATTTTATAGGACGCGGCGGACGTTGTCAACTACCCCGGGACCAAGTGGTCGTTTCTGCGTGGTAAGTGGTAGAAATCAGCCCTCAAGCCGGTTCGCAAAGCGTCTTTTTCTGCTTCCGGCTGCTCGTTCAAGTGTTTACTTTTAGCCGTAATAATAGTATAATTAATGAAGACTGTCCGTGACCGGCAGATGCGGACGGAAGTAACACGACACGGGGAAACAATATGAAGATCATTCAATTAAAAAATCATACGCCATCCCAGATGACCGGTTTTATCGTGGTGACCGAAGACAGGCACGTTATCGCCGTTGACGGCGGCATGCCCGGAGACACAGAAGGATTCCTTTACCGCCTGAAAAAAGCAGCGGAGGAATACGGATGCGAATATAAGATCGATCTTTGGCTCCTGACGCATCCCCACGATGATCACTACGGCGTATTCCGCAGATTCTCTCAGCTTTCGCGCATGGGCCGCAGCGATCTGCCTCCCGTGACCAGATTCGCATACTTCCCGCTTCCGGATTCGTTCGGCATCACCGAACATCCTTCGCTCGGTTTTCAGCTTCCGGAGATCAACGCGGAGCTGGCGGTCACTAATATCCCCCTTTACGCGCTTAAAAAGGGCGACAGGTTCGTGTTCGGCAGCCTGACGGTAGATATTATGCGCGTCACTAACCAGAATATCACGCAGAACACGTTCAATAATTCCTCCCTCGTCATCAGATTTACCGAAAAACGAGACAGGAAAGCTGATTTCACGTGGATAATACTAGGGGATCTGGGCGTCGAAGGCGGCCGGGAGCTTCTGAATATGTATCCGGGGAAGCTTAAAGCAGACGCGGTACAGATGGCACACCACGGACAGAACGGCGTTGACCGCCCGGTTTATGAAGCGATCGCCCCCAGGTTCGCGTTTTGGACTACTCCGGACTGGCTCTGGACGAACACGCTCCCGGGACAGGAACCGGGAAAAGGCCCGTGGGCTACTCTTACCGTTCGCGCCTGGATGGATGAACTGGGTACCGTACCCGTTCGCGCCACGGATAATGATATGGAACTTGATTCGTTGACCGAGACGGTTCGGCCGCTGGAGTAACTGATAATATGAGCAGAATATTTAAAAAAGCAATAAAAAACAGAACGATATTGACCGCGGCGTCAATACTTCTCGCATTGACGCTCTCGATATCCGCGGCAGTCTTCTCCTCCGGTGTGAACGGAGCTGCGGCAGACACCTTAGCGGCATCAGAATCGACTGCCTCTCCCGGCGCGATGCTCGTACTTAACCGTCAGAATTACACCATCCTCACCGATACGACACATGACTGGTACGAGAACAGACCGCCGCAGAAAGGGCTCTACCAGCTTTCGGCAGAGTATATCCCTGACGAAGGAGTTTCGTTCGGGTTCCTTAAAAACGGTTCGCACGCCGATCCGATGATCTACCTTCCGGTTTACGACGTCTGCTACAATATAAATCTGAAGGACTACCCGTATTTTGCCGTATGCTATAAAAGCACCGCGACGAATAAAAACGGAGTATGTTATTTTGCAACGTCCAACAATCCGGGGCTGGATGAGAGCAAGAATTTCAGTATAGATATGTCCCCGTCCGACGACTGGACGATCACGGCCGCTCACGCGAGCAAGAATAAAAACTGGAACGGAAGACTGACCCAGCTGCGGTTCGATATATCGTCCGGCGAGTTTTCCGGTAATTATACGGTAAAATGGGTCGGATTTTTCAAATCGAGAGATGAAGCGAACGCTTTCGGTGTTAACGGACAATGGACGAAAAACGTCATTACTCCGGATAAGACCGTTTTCGGCCGCGGCGAGAATATCACGTTCTCCGTCTCAGGCGCGAACAAGGGCGACTGGGTCGTCCTGATTCAGAAAGGCGATGCATGCTATGCACCCCCGGTCAATAAACTTGACCTCTACGTGAGTGATTGCATGCCGCTGTACTACGCTCCGCTGGATGGAAGCCGAGGCGATATCGATATTGACAACTCCGGCGGTATCTATAAGGGCGAGCTGCTGCCCCCGGGCGATTACGATCTCGTGTACATGCCCAGAGGACGGTTCGTCGAATCCGCAAGAACGACTATCACGATCAGCGAAGAGATCGTACGCGAACCCGTTGTCAGCGAGATCGTATACGTAACGAGAGGCCCGGATCCTACGGAAGAACCTCCCAAGACCGAGGAGCCTTCCGAAGAGCCGTGGTACGCCCCTACCGCGACAGAAGGCCGTCAAAGGATCACTCCAGCTCCCACCGAAGTTCCGTCTGACGGTTCTGCGGGGAAGGCCGGTCTGATCATCGCGATCGCCACAGCTGTCCTGTGCGCCGCGGTCCTGGCGGTCTTCTTCATCCTCCGCAAAAAGAAACTTTCGGAGCGCGGTCAATGAAGCTCTCTGCAGGTGAAATGCCGTTTTACGCGAGGCGGATGACAATAACCGACGCCAGAAGCGTATGTACGTGGCGCTACACCGGGGAGCAGGAGATATACAACACGGAAAACACCCCGCAGGCCGCGGAAGAATTCCTTGACGGCTGCCACTTCGCTCTCTCGGAAACCTTCGGTGGTCCGATCTCGGCCTTCGTGAATTTCGGAGAGAGAGCCACGCTCCCGCTTAAAGAGCTGGCTGACATTTACCGGGACGAATCGTACACCGATATGGCGCTCGGTCTGATGCCTGAAAAGTGCGGAAAAGGCATGGGGAGAAGCCTTATAAAGGCCGCAATGGAGCTCTGCTCGAAATTCTTCCCCGACGACGGATTCAGAGTGACCGTCGCAAAAAACAACGTTCCTGCCGTTTCGGTATACCGGAGCCTCGGGTTTGAAACGATCGCCGAATTTACGGCGGTGGTGGAATACCCGGACCGCGGTGAGAAAATACGGCACAAATCTACAGAAATGGAGATAATGATAGCGCTGCCTGATGCGCTGGAGAAAAGATGAGCACGAACGGAACAAAAGAAAAAAACAACAACTCGAGAAAAGGGTACGCAATTGCCATCGCGATCGCGTCCATAGTTATCATTGCCCTGCTTATTGTGATAATCACGATGCCTAAGGGCGGTACGCCAGACCCGGCGCCCACGGAGAGAGTAGTGATATTGTCCCCCGTCGCCACAGCATACGTGACCGAAAACGTGACGCCCGCTCCGACCGCGACCGAAGTACCCGCAACAGACGTCCCGACGGAGATCCCGACTGAGACACCTACCGCAACACCGGAACCGACGCCTACGGTCGTCCCGACACCTCCGCCGACTGAGGTACCTCCGACCGAAGTGCCTTCCCACAAGCCGAGAGTGATCGACGGGACAACGTCCGCAAACCCTGCTTACGCCGGTAAACGTTTGGTTGCGCTCACGTTCGACGACGGACCGCAGCTCGGGGCAACGGAATTCATGCTTGACGTCCTTAAAAAACACAACGCGAAGGCAACGTTCTTCTGCGTCGGATATCAGCTGTCGTACGGTCCCAACGGCGAACTTGCCACCCGTGCGGCCAACGAAGGTCACCAGATCGGCAACCATTCTTACAGCCACCCTTCGTTCGGTAAGCTTTCTGACGAAAAAATAATCGAACAACGCGATAAAAACAACGAACTGATTAAAAAACTCACCGGCCAGGACGTCACGGTCTTCCGCATCCCCGGCGGGTACAGAAGCAAGCACGTAAGAGAAGTGATCGATCTCCCGATCGCGCAGTGGGATATCGACCCGCTCGACTGGAAGTTCCTTAACGAAGATTACATAAAGAAATATGCTGCGGAAAACGGCATGTCTTACGACGAGGCCGAATCGAGGCTGATCGACATCATACTGTTCGAAGGACTCTACACGGACCTTGACGGCGAATACATATTCTCCCCGCCGGTCGCGTATGAGATGAAGCACGGATCGATACTGCTGTTCCACGACATTTACCCCGCATCAGCCAAAGCCGTTGACCGCCTGCTTACTTTCCTGGAAGAAAACTACGGCAACTTCGTATATCTGACGTTTGATGAATTTATATTGACCGAAAACGACACGATCGACGCCGCTAAGATCTATTATTCGCTGTGGCGTACGACTCCTTCTGACTGATCAATCCGTTTTTGCCCGGACGTTCTGGAGGTTTGCTTATGAAAGCTTTTATTTGTTCCTCGCTTCACCTGGAAGCCGCTTCGCCATACACTGATAAGGAAAGCCCGGCAGATGCGGTTCTCGATACCCTCTCAAGGATCGCCGGAGTTCTTCGTGATTCCGGCCGTGATGCGCTTTTCATCGCAGGCGGACTGTTCTTCGACCACCGTTTTTCGGAAGAACTATACAATAAGATTTATAATTGTCTGAGCGCGCTGAACGGGATACACGTTTTTATCTGCCCCGGTCCGTCCGATCCGTACACGCCCGATTCGCCGTACGTGCTGCGCGACTGGCCGGAAAACGTCCACATTTTCAAAAACCGCATGAAAGCGTTCGAGATCGCCCCCGCAGCCGGATCCGACGCGCCTGTCGTAAGGGTGTACGGCATCGGAACGTCGCGCCACCGCCCCGGTATTTGCGAACTGAACAGGGACAAGCTGCCGAAGCTTGACGATAAATTCCTGAACATCCTCGTTTTACCGGCGCCGCCTGTGGACAATGGCGGTAATATCGATATTGCGCTCCTTAAAAAGATGCAGTTCGACGCCTATATCATTTCCGTGCCCGACAGCGAAGCCGCTTCGGCCGCAGCGGATGCGGACAATATCATTTTCGTTTCCGCGGGGCTCGCCGGTGCCGTTTCCGGTTCGATCAGCAAGGCCGGAGTTTCAGACGTCGGTTC
>DBVV01000099.1:0-20097 GCA_002308795.1 Mageeibacillus sp. UBA1255
CCGATGAGCTTGCCGTTGAGTTCGGGGATAACAAGGCCGATAGCTTTTGCAGCGCCGGTGGAGTTCGGAACGATGTTAGCAGCTGCGGCTCTGGATCTCCTCAGATCGCCTTTTCTCTGGGGACCGTCGAGAGGCATCTGGTCGCCGGTGTAAGCGTGCACGGTCGTCATGATACCGCTCTGGATCGGAGCGAAATCATTGAGCGCCTTAGCCATCGGAGCAAGGCAGTTCGTGGTGCAGGAAGCGGCGGAGATGATATTGTCCTCGGGCTTGAGAATGTTGTGGTTAACGTTGAAAACGATCGTGGGAAGGTCGTTTCCGGCGGGAGCGGAAATAACGACTTTCTTAGCGCCGGCGTCGATGTGAGCCTGAGCTTTAGCCTTCGAGGTGTAGAAACCGGTGCACTCGAGAACTACGTCAACGTGGAGTTTCTTCCAGGGAAGATCTTTAGCGTCTTTTTCGGCGTAAATGGTGATCTTCTTTCCATCTACAGTGATGGAGTTATCATCGTACGTGACATCGTGGTCGTAGCGGCCGTGAGCGGTGTCATATTTGAGAAGATGAGCGAGCATCTTCGGGGTGGTCAGATCGTTGATGGCGACGACTTTGTAGCCTTTAGCGCCGAACATCTGTCTGAAAGCAAGGCGGCCGATGCGGCCGAATCCGTTAATAGCAACTTTTACAACTGCCATAAGTAAAACCTCCAATATTGTTTTTACGATTGACCATTATAATATTGTTTTATTAAGATTGCAACCGGATTTTTACTATTTGTTGGTAATCTGAAAATAAACCGTTTGACAAAACAGGACGAATGTGGAACAATTGACCACAGCAATGAATGACCGGAGGCAGACATGTCGCAAGGAGAAAAAAGCAGAAGACTGACGCGCGCGGAACTGTTCTCGGACAGAGAATTCAACCGTCGCCTGATGCGCATGACGCTGCCGATAGCGTTCCAGCAGCTGATGCTTGCTACCGTTGCCGCGGCGGACGCTATTATGCTTGGGCAGAGCAGTCAGAACGAGATGTCGTCGGTTTCGCTGGCAACTCAGATCCAGTTCGTGCAGAATATGTTCCTGTTCGCTGTCGTTTCTGCTGTTACGGTGCTTGCGGCGCAGTACCAGGGCCGGGGAAATAAAGAGGCGGTAAACGACATCTTTTGCATCGGTCTGCGCCTAAACGTTGCCATCTCGATACTGTTTTTCATCGGCTGCGTGTTCTTCCCGCGGCCTCTCATGCTGATATTCACGGACGTTGACGTCCTCGCCGACAGCGGTGCGGAATATCTGCGCATCGCGGGATGGTCGTACCTCATCACAGGCGTTTCACAGTGCTACTTATGCATGTACAAAATAATCGGAAAGCAGAACCACGCCGCTATCATAAGCACAGTAACAGTCATTCTAAATATCGTGCTGAATGCCGTGCTCATATTCGGCCTGATGGGGATACCGCCTATGGGTGTGAAGGGCGCTGCGACCGCCACGCTGATCTCACGCGTCGTTGAACTGTTATGGTGCCTGGTATTGTCGTTCCTGAGAGGGTTCATAAGGCCGGAGGCGAAAAGGCTTGTAAGACGGAACAAAATATTGTCCCGCGATTTCCGGAAATGTCTGCTGCCGCTTTTAGGCGCGTCGCTGATGTGGGGGATAGGTTTTACGGCGTATTCGGCGTTCATGGGACATCTGGGCGAAGACGCAGCCGCGGCCAATTCCGTTGCCGCCGTCGTGCGTGATCTCGTGTGCTGCCTGTGCGGAGGTCTGGCAACAGGCGGAGGTATTATCGTAGGTGAGGAACTGGGGAAGGGCGACCTGGAGAGGGGCAAGCTGTACGGCCGAAGGATGGCGGTGATCGCATTCATTTGCGGCGGTGTATCGGCGCTGCTGATGCTCGTATTTACTCCTGCGCTTATGGCATTCGTTAAACTGACTCCCAAGGCGCTCGAATATCTGCTCGAGATGATGCTGGTACTGTCGGTATATATGATAGGCCGCGCGGTCAATACGATAGTGATCAACGGTATTTTTTCCGCCGGCGGAGACACCTCGTTCGACGCATACAGTCTGGCGGTGACAATGTGGGGCGTCGCCGTTCCTTTGGCCGCGCTCGGTACGTTCGTGTTCCACTGGCATCCGGTCGCTGTATACGCTCTTACCTGTTTAGACGAGGTAGGAAAGATTCCGTGGGTCATGCTGCATTTTAAAAAATATAAGTGGGTAAAAGACCTGACGAAAGACCTCAAAGAAGTTCCGGCTGAAGATACGGCTGCGTGACCGATAAGTTAAGGGAGGGGTACAACTATGAAGCCAGTTAATATTAAACAGGTCAAAGAAAAGAAAAGTATTAAAGAGCGGCTTTACGAAGCAGAGGCCGGAAATGAATCGACGGAATATATTTTCCCTTTCCTTTGGATGCACGGAGAGACGCACGAAAGGCTGAAGGAAGAGATCGATGCGATATATGACGCAAACATACGCGAATTCTGCTTAGAATCGCGCACCCACCAGGAGTTCGGGCAGGAGAAATGGTGGGAAGATATGGGCTGGGTGCTGGAATACGCAAAAAAACGCGGGATGAGGGTATGGCTGCTTGACGACAAGTTTTTCCCGACCGGCTTTGCCAACGCGTATATAAACACTCATCCGGAACTGAAGCGCGTCGAGATGCGCATGGAATACAGGGATTTTGCGGGGCCGAAGAAAAACGTGTGGATAAGATGCCCTGATCTTCGCGAAGGTGAAAGTTTCATTTCCGTGACCGCGTACAGGAGAGAAAACGACGGGGGCGCTCCGTCAGGCGAGGCGATCGATCTGACCGGAAAAGCGAAAAGTGGCGGCAACGTCTTCAGTTGGAGCGTTCCCGAAGGCGTGTGGCGGATTTATTACGTGATACGCACGACGTGGGCGCCCGGACGTCCCGAATACATCGATATGTTGTCCGCAGGATCGTGCCGGTCAATGATCGAAGCGGTATACCAGCCTCATTTTGACCATTTTAAACAATATTTCGGCAATACTTTCGCCGGCTTCTTCTCCGACGAGCCCTGTTTCGCAAATGATTTCGGGACTTATTACTCGATCCTCGGCAGAAAAGGAATGATCATTCCGTATCGCGACGATCTGTGTGCGGTCATGGCAGAGCGTACTGGGAACAGCGCGGAAGAAGTCCGCGTAAGACTTCCGGAGCTGTTTCAGGAGTTCCAGGATGGCAGACAGCGTATGATGCGCTGGGCGTACATGGATGCCGTTTCTTCGCTTTTAGCGTCGAATTTCAGCAAACTCCTGGGGGAGTGGTGCCGCGAGCGGGGAGTTAAATATATCGGTCACGTTATCGAAGACTCTAATATGCACCAGAGGCTCGGTCAGGGTACCGGACATTATTTCCGCACGATCGCGCCGATGGATATGGCGGGGATAGATATCGTGCTGAACCAGTACATACCGGGCATGACCGAGATGCGTCACACCGCGCCTATATACGCGGGAGAGGCCGATCCGGAGTTTTTCAACTATCTGCTGGCGATGCTTCCGTCGTCGCTGTCTAGGCTCGAGCCGCGGATGCAGGGGAGAACGATGTGCGAGATTTTCGGGGCATTCGGTTGGGCAGAAGGCGTACCGATGATGAAAAAAATGTTTGACCACATGCTCGCGGGGGGCATAAACCACTTCGTACCGCACGCATTCTCACCGAAATTCCCGGACGCGGATTGTCCTCCGCACTTTTACGCAGGGGGCAATAACGCCCAGGCGCCGGCGTTCGGCAGACTGATGCTGTATATGAGAAAGCTCTCACACGTATTGTCCGGCGGTCAATACCCGGCGGATATTGCCGTTTTATACAATGCCGAGGCGGAGTGGTGCGGCGGAGTGTGTGAAACGCTCCAGAAAACGGCAAAAATTATTGACCGCGGCCACTTTGCGTTTGATATAGTGTGGGGCGATATTTTGCCCGAAATTACAGTTAAAGACGGTATCGGAACGGTACGCGGCAGGAAATACACCGTGCTCGTAGTGCCTGAGAGCGAATATCTGCCTCCTGATATGCTTAAATCACTGAAAAAGCTCGAAGAGCAGGGCTTCAGCGTCGTCATCAGCGGCGGAAAACCTCCTAAAAATGCCGAAAACGGCGCGATCTGCCCGTTCAAATGTGTTCCGGACAATGAATTGACCGGATTTTTGGCCGAAACAGTGAGTGAAAACGGACGGCTGAGAATTGATCAGCCTCTGCCGCTTTTGAAATATTACCGGACTTGCGACGGAGACGGGGAAGCGCTTTTCCTGTGTTCAGAAGATGATTTTGATCTGATGCGATTTACCGTGGAGCTCCCGGACGACCGCGAACGGAGGTTTTACGACGCCTGGAACGGGACGTACTATAAACCGAGGCAGAAAGGCAGAAAAGTCGAAGTGGTATTGCCGCCGTCCGGATCGGTACTGCTGGTGACTGACGATCGTCAATGCGCCGCGTACGATTACAGAGATTGGAAGAATTGCCGCCCTGCAAAGTTCGATCTTTCAAATGTGACACTGATCGGGACCGACGGCAGCACGGAGCGGATCGATCTTATGCAGGGAGAAGATCTGACGGCCAGACCGGGATATGAACGTTTCCACGGCACCGTCAGGTACGAGGGAACGTTAACCATATCAGAAGGTGATAAGGTTTTAAGGATCTCCGAGGTAGGAGAGATCGTAAAAGTCACGCTGGACTGCAGGGATCTTGGTACCGGGCTGGAGCGGGATATGACTTTCGACGTTTCATTCGCCGGAGCAGGAAAACACCGTATGATCGTTGACGTCGTAAACAGTCCTGCACATCTTGTTCCCGACCCGTTTTCTTCTTTCATCCCGATCCCGTGCACGGGGCTTACAGGGACTATCACGCTCGAAAGGTAAGGAGGATCATTCAATGTTAAAGCAACCGTTAGAGGCAAAAATTATCGTTCTCGCCGGGCAGTCGAATGCCGTAGGAGTCGGTCACGTAGAATGCCTTCCGGCGCATTTTGACGCTGTGCGCATCGAAAAATGGAACGAAGGGTATGCAAACGTGCCGATCAACTATTATTCTCACGATAAAAAAAGCGGCGGTTTCGTGCCTTCAGGTATAGGCTGCACCGAACTCACGAAGCGCACGATAGGCCCGGAGCTCGGCATCGCGGAAGAACTTGACCGCCGGTACCCTGACGGCAATTATTATATCGTCAAATGCGCGTTCGGCGCTACGTCGCTGTGGTGCGACTGGCTGAGCCCGTCGTGCGGCGGCAAGTACGGCAGGGGCGGCGAGGAGCACCTGAAAGCCGTGAAACTTAACGACGGCATGGGCGACCCGGCCTACGCGGGCTGGTGCTACTGGGAGCTTGTGAAGCTTCTGCGCGAAAGCATCCGCACGCTTGAGGAACGGGGCATGGCTCCGTCGGTAAAGGCGTTTTGCTGGATGCAGGGCGAAGGGGACGCCGACGTACCGGAACATGCTGAGAAGTATGAGGAAAGGTATGCCGGGCTGATCGGCGACTTTTGCGACGACTTTAGCGGATATATTGACGAGAACTGCGTTTTTGCAGACGCAGGCATCAGCACGATCTGGCCGCTTCACGCCCGGGTCAACGATATTAAGCGCCGGTTTGCTGCGGACCGTGAAAACTGCGTGTTTATCGACACTATTGCCGCCGGACTTACCACGGAGAACGAGCCGTTCGGATCGCCTGACATATACCATTACGATTCAGACAGCGTGATCAGGCTGGGACAGCTGTTTACGGAGGCTTTTTGCAGAGCTTAATTGATCATCTTGTATATTGCCGACTTTACTGAAGCAAGACCTTCGTCGGTAAACGGGAGCTTCAGCCCGAGCTGTTCCACACTGTTCCTGAACGATTGTGCGGGATCAAATGCGTTGATGAAATCCATATACGATTCGATGCCGCTGCCTTTGTTTTCGAGCTCTTTTTCGTACATCTGGAGCGAGACCGCGCTTGACGTGACGTAACTTATCACGTAGAACGGCTGGATGAAGAAGTGGGTGATCATCGGCCACATATCCTCAAACTGACCTTCTTCCGAACCGAACTCTTTTTCCACCTGAAGCGCTATCGCACTGAGCGTGTCGATGGAAAGCTGTTCTTCAGGGAGCAGGTAAACCATATGCTCGAATTTGTGATACATTGACTGCGACGCAAATATGTCGAGAGTGTTTAGCTTCAGCTGAGCGCTGTACGCCGTGCGCTGCTGCGAATTGAAACCGTCTATCTGATCAAGATAACGCGAAAACAGGAGCGCCAGCGCTGTCGACGACACCTCACAGATGTCGAGATTCACGTTGCCGCCCAAATTGATGTAATTGTCATAGAAATGGCCGAATTCGTGGATCATCGTGAGCATATCGTTGATATTGCTGCTTCCCTGGATGACAATATACGGTGCAGCGTAATTCGCTATAAACGTTGTAAACGACATGCCTACCTGGTCGCTGTCATATCCGAGGTAGCAGAGTTCAAGATCTTCCATATACTTGAACACTTCCGCAAGAGAGCTGTCAATCGCTGCGAGCCCTTTTCCGGAGTATTCCATCACTTCGCCGTATGAGAGCATGACCGGGTACTGGACAAACTGTGAATACTCTTCGATAAATTTCGACGTATACAGATCTCCGGCCAGCAGAGGATTGATTATATCGCGCATACCTTCTGTGAGTTTTAAAGCCTCTTCCGGGGTGTAGTCGCGCTCGAGTTCTTCTTTGAACGCATATTCTTCGTAACTGTCGTAACCTGCTTCTTTAGCTATCTCGTGACGGACCTTTACAAGATCGATGAATATCGATCCCGCCGCTTTTTTTATCGCGAGCATGTAATTTGCGTACAGCGCCTCGAGAAATTCGTAGTTGCCTGATTTTTCGAACCGTGCGTAAAGCTGCTCGAACGTGCCTGAATAGCTTCCTACTTTGAATACAAGAGAGTCATAATCGATAGTTTCAAACTTTGTTATCAGGTCAGCTTCTTTCTGCTTCAGTTCGGCTAATTTTTCGGTAAAGACTGAGCCGTTAACGTATCTGTCTAGCACGCCTTCGCCTAACAGTTCGCTTTCGAGGATCTCTTTATACCCGGATCTTGCGCATGATACGAGGACCTGATCCAGTTTGTTCTCCAGTACGGGGTTTGCGTCGTTATAGAATCCGGTCTCGCCGCTCCAGTATTCGTCAAAGGGGGAGATCGAGAAATAAATGTTCGAGATCGAGTACATTGAATTCCAGTTTGCGATCTCTTCGCCGAATAACTCGAAAGCGTCGTCGATTATTTCATCCTGCCCGGCGGTCCCGGCTTCGATCTTATTTTTGAAGGCGGTCATTTTATTAACGCATTGATCGAGATCCGGCCGCTCGTAGACCATATCGGAGAACTTTACCGCGGGGCGTTCGAAAGGTTCTTCGGTTGGTTCCTCAGTAGGCACTTCAGTGGGCACTTCGGTCGGTACTTCTGTAGGCGCTTCGGTGGGGACCTCGGTCGGAACTTCCGTAGGGATGTCCGTCGGGGCATCAGTCGGGACGGCGGTCGGAGCCTCCGTCGCAGGTGCCTGAGTAGGAGCGGATGTCGGGGTCAATACCTGTCCGTCCGAATGAGTCTGCGACGGGTCCGGTGTATTTTGACCGTTTTTATTTCCTACGCATGCAGAGAGAAGAAGTATCGAAAGCGCGATCAGCGCGGACAATACCTTTTTAAAGTTTGCATTCATTTTGCGGTTTCCCCTTTCCTCTTTCTAACGATAATTATTGCAGCAGCAGCGATGACAATGACACCGGCAGCGATGCCGATGACCGGACCTGCGCCTATCCCATTTCCGTCCCGATGGTCCCTGCCCGGATCCGCCGAAGGAGCGGCCGTGGCCTGAGGATCGGTATCAGAGCCGTTCGTAGCGGGAGCAGCGGTGACAGGTGCGTCCGTCGGAGCCTGAGTCGCGGGTTCCTGCGTCGGGGCTTTGGTCGGAGCGGCTGTGGCGGTAGCGTAAGGAGCCATTTCGGTCCCGTTCTTTTTAGCTTCTTCCCAGTTCTTTCCAAACTCTACGGCTCCCGCCATCGTCTTGAAAAAGGCTATATAATAAAGCTCATAATCGCAATGTCCTGAACACGTGTAAAACGGATCCAGACGGCAGTTCCCGATATCACCGGCCCACATTGCCGCGTCCCTGAGGTCGATATACAGCGCCTGGAAGTCGCCGTCTTTTCTGTACGTCAGATGGACGCTCTGGGGCTCGTTGTAGCCCGGAAATTCGCTCGTGCCGTAGAAAAACTGGCCTTTATTGATCTGGTCGTAAGACTGCCTGATGCCGATCGATATCACCTTGTAATCGTCAGCGCTGATATCCGGCATTTCGTCAGAGAAGATCAGATTCGGGAAGCTGAACGTAAAAAACGGATCGGAAGCATTATCCATCGTCACAACGAAACATTTTAGCCCGTCGCTGTATTCAATGCCGGAGATCTCGTTAAGACCGTCGAAAAACGGAGAATAATTGTCCTCACGGTCGAACATAAGCACTGCACCGGGGACCTTGTCAACGTCGTCGCCCGTTTCGATATTCAGATCGGCCGTATTATCCTTATCGGGGCCGATGAACGATATGAACGTGTTTTCGGCGGAAGATGCGGTCGAATTTAGTTTTACAAGCGTGCCGTCCGACAGCGCGACGATGACGCCTGCGGTGTATTCACCCGTAAGTTTGCTGAGATCGATCTCGACCTCATACTTCCTGGCAAACCTGCCGCCCTTGTCCTCAGATTTTATATCATTGTCTGTGCCTTTATCGAAAGCATCGCTCCAGATCACGGCGTCGTTGACAATGGATCCGAACGCTACGATATCCTGTTCGAATCCGACCCATCCGGCGAGCCCGAGTTTTACGCCTGTACCGCCTGCGTTGTCAACTTTTCCGTCGGCGGTTAATATTCCTGCCAGTGCCGCGGCCGGTTTCTCTCCGCCTTCATAGTTGTTGAATTTTTCTCCGTTCCAGTAAATCTGCCGGAATTCGCTTCCGATAAACGAACTGGCGTCGTAGTCGATGGCAATATCTGCCTCTGCCGGTCCGACCGTTATTTCTACAGGCGATATTTCTTCGATCAGCTCATATCCGTCGTCTGCGAGCGCAAATATTTTATATTCTCCGGGTATGATTTTTCCGTCGGATATAAATTCGTCGAGTCTGTTGTTGTAAATTCTGCTGACGTCGTCGGGAAGCGTCACGGTGCCGCCGTTCCCGCCCGTGTACCACCATACGAGCGACGCGGTCTCCGTCCCGGGTCCTTCGCCCGGTTTATAGATGCCGATCCAGTCTTTAATGCCGAAATCTCCGGATGATGTGACAATTATTTTTCCGTCTATTACGGATACTTCCATACTCCTGTCTTCGGCGCGGGCGGTATTAAAGCCGTACATCCCTGACAATACGACAGCTATACCCAAAATGATCAAAAAGAATCTTTTCATACGGCGTTTCACTTCCTCGAGGTTTCTGCGGACGGTTTTTTCTCCGCTCCTGACGGCTTCATTATAAATGAAAGTGGTGTTTATTTCAAGTATTCAGCCCGCGCTTCGGTGCTCCGCTCTTGATTCCCGCTACCGGAAATGGTACAATTACATCGCAAAACAGATCGACCACGGGAGGTGTTTTGACGATGACTGAAATAGTATTGACAGGCCTTGCGTATGTGTTCGCGGTGCTCGGCGTTATCGTGCTGTTCATACTGTTGCTGTCGCTTATTTCGCGAGCCATTGAAAACAGAAAAAAGAAGCCCGTCCGCGTGAATAAAACGCGTGAGACTACCGTGGTGAAAGTGAAAACGGGTAATGATGATGCTGAAAAGAGCGCGGATGAAAGAACAGAAAAGACATCCGGGGATATTGACGGCGGAAAAATCGATCCGAAGGTGATCTGTGCATTGACCGCGGCCATCGACGCGTTCGAGAGCGAGAACGGAAAGCGCAGATTCAAAGTGTTGTCGTTTAGGCGTGTAGGCAGAAACTGACCTCGTCTCGAGCCGCATACTGAAACTGTATCATTACTCAAAAACCGGTCCGGAAGGAGCCGCAGATCATGCAAATCTGGGAAACGATCAAGAGTTTATTCACCCAATCGGGATTTTATAAAATATTTACAGACTTTACGGGCACAGGATGGAAAACGCTTGTGATGCTCTGCATCGCCGCGCTTCTGCTGTACCTTGCGATCGCTAAAAAATTCGAGCCGTTGCTGCTTGTTCCGATAGCGTTCGGCATGCTGCTGGCCAATATCCCCGCGGGCGGTGTTTTCCACGAAGAGATATTTGCGGGAGGCCATATAGATTGGTCGCTGCTTGCGGGCAATGCCGGTGCCGCTGCCGGTGAGGCGGAGGCGGTCTCGCCCGGACTCTTTGATTTTCTCTATTTAGGTGTAAAACTTGGTATTTACCCGTGCCTGATCTTCCTGGGCGTGGGTGCGATGACGGATTTCGGGCCTCTTATCAGCCGTCCTTCGAGCCTGCTTCTCGGAGCAGCAGCTCAGGTGGGTATTTTTATCACGTATATCGGCGCGAATCTGCTCGGATTTACCGCGAAGGAAGGCGGTGCGATCGCGATCATAGGAGGAGCGGACGGACCTACGGCGATATTGACCGCATCCAAACTCGCACCCCATCTGCTTGGAGCTATTGCCATCGCCGCTTATTCGTATATGGCGCTCGTGCCTTTCATCCAGCCGCCTATAATGAAGCTTTTAACCACTAAAAAGGAACGCGCCGTACGTATGGAGCAGCTCCGCCCGGTAAGCAAGGCAGAACGGATCATTTTCCCGATCGCCGTCACGCTCGTCGTTGCGCTGGTGATCCCTTCCGCGACACCTCTGATCGGTATGCTGATGCTCGGAAACCTGATGAAGGAATGCGGCGTCGTCGAGCGGCTGGTGAAGACCGCTACCGACAGCCTTATGAATATCTCTGTTATATGTCT
Source organism: Mageeibacillus sp. UBA1255 (assembly GCA_002308795.1). GTDB lineage: Bacteria > Bacillota > Clostridia > UBA1212 > UBA1255 > UBA1255. Next base: position 10,973 of record DBVV01000099.1, read on the forward strand.
CGGACTTACGGTCGGGGCTACTGCCACGGCAGATGCTTTTCTCAACCTCCGCACGCTCGGCATCCTGCTGCTCGGTGTGATCGCGTTCGCGCTCGGTACCGCTTCCGGCGTGCTGCTGGGCAAGGTGATGTATCTGGTCACGAAGGGGAGGGTCAATCCTCTAATCGGTGCCGCCGGTGTTTCTGCCGTTCCGATGGCCGCCCGTGTGGTGAACAAGGTCGGTAATAAAGAGAATCCGGACAATTTCCTTCTAATGCATGCCATGGGGCCCAACGTCGCCGGTGTTATCGGTTCCGCCGTTGCCGCCGGCCTGCTGATCACGATGCTGGGTTAAATCAGGAATTTTCCATTATCCATTTGAAATTTTCCATTAAACATAGTATAATATCCCTGTCGTTTCGGGGCGGGGTTTGATTCCCCACCGGCGGTGAAAGCCCGCGAGCGAAGGCAGGACGATCGGTCGGAATAATTGACCGCCCGCATGCCGAAGCAGATCCGGTGAAATTCCGGTGCCGACGGTACAGTCCGGATGAAAGAAACGAGAACTTAAAGGAGCGAGATCGGTATTGACCGCGCCTCGTTTCCCGAGAGCAGATGTTATCCCCGAAGCACATAAGCCTCGGGTTTTTTTATGCCCGGGCAGGAGGTGCTGTTATGAAAGAAAAAAAAGAAAAGCAGACTGCTGCAAAAGAAAACGGCAATGCAAAAAAAAGGCGCGGAAAGATGACGTTCGTATATCTGGCGATGTTTGCCGCCCTGTCGATCGTACTGGTATCATTCATCCACTTTCCGCTCCCGTTTCTCCCCGGAGCTCAGTTCCTCGAATACGACCCGGCAGACGTGCCGATACTGATCGGGACGTTCGCGTTCGGACCGGTCGCGGGACTGTTTCTGACGCTCATCGTGTCGGTCGTCCAGGGCATAACGGTAAGCGCGGGAAGCGGTCCGTGGGGGATACTTATGCATTTCGTCGCTACGGGGTCAATGGCGCTGGTGGCCGGACTCATCTATAAAAAACACCACACGATCAAAGGTGCTATAGCGGCTCTCGGATTCGGAGCGCTGACAATGACGGTAGTGATGATCCCGCTGAATCTGCTTATCACCCCGATCTATACGGGTGCAAGCGTAGAGGTGGTTGCAAAAATGCTGCTGCCGGCGATAATACCGTTCAACGCAATAAAAAGCGTTGTCAACTGCATCATTACGTTCCTTGTTTATAAACACATCGTGAGGCTGATCGATAAAACGTTCTGATCAGGTTCAGGCACGCGTGACGGTGACTGCTATCGTGCCGGATTCGGCGGTGATATACGGAAGAGGAGCGTCGGTTCCGGAAACGGCGGCAAATTCATTGCTTATGCCTAACGTCGAGCGGGCGCTCACCGTACCGTGCTCGAGCGGATACTTGAAGCCTTTCGCGGTAACTGTTGCCCTCGGACAGCCCCAGGGTACGATCGACACGTACGCATTGTCCTCCGGGACCAGTTCGATCGTCCGGCTGCGGAAAACGTATATCATCTCGCCGTCATTGTCACCCGTCAGTTCACACAGGCCTCCGCGCGCGGCTATATCGGCGGNNCGGCAACGGCGAAGTTGCCGAGTGTGTGATCGAGCCTGCCTCCGACGCCGCCTATGATCAGAAAATCGCGAAAACCCCGCTGAAACAGCGTTTTTACCGCAAATCCGACGTCGGTATCATCTTTTTCGGCGGGGAGCCTTATTACCTCTGCACCGGAGACGGTATCGGGCAGCTCACCGGTATACGAATCAAAATCACCCACGAGCAGTTCAAAACGAATACTGCGGTCGATAGCATAATCAAGACCGCCGTCGCACACCGCCACGAGATCGTCCGGAGAGATAAGCTCAGCGCCCCTCGGTGACGGCGCCGCACCTATGATCACGGCCCTTTTTGATTTCGCAGAAGAGAAAAGATTCATATTCCTAACACCTTCTGAAGGTTGGTGACGAGCAGACCGGCAGCACCGTCTGAAAAAGGTGATTCGAGACTGCGGAATTCAAGCTGTTCGGTAAAAGTCTTCGAGTCTTGCCAGTTGATCAGGGTGAGATACATCTTGAACCCGTCGCCTTTTTTACCCGCTTCCAAAGAAGCGATCTGCAGCGAAACGAAATCGGCGGTAACGTAACTTATTACGTAGAACGCCTGCTGATAAAAATGCTCGATCATTGACCAGCTGTAATCGAAATACTCAAAATTATCCTCGAGGCCGAATTCATTAATGACGTCGCGGGCAAGGGCGTTTACGTTGTCGAGCGTCAGATCTTTTTCAGCCATAGAGTAGAGCCTGTCTTCGAACGTGTAGTAAAGACATTGCGAGATATAAAGATCGAGCGACGACGCTTTTTTGTATTTTTTAAGCGTTTCGATCTCCCTGGCTCCGAGACCGGAGTCATCGATCCGGCTCAAAAACAGATATTCAAGAGTCGTAGAAGGTATCTCGCTCATATCGATGTTATTTATAATTCCGTAATTCAGAAAACCTTCAGTGAAATGGCCGAACTCATGCGCCAGCGTGAGAACGTCGGAAACGTTGCCGCTGCCGAGTATCACCGTGATTGGGGCGTTGTATTTCGGTATATAAGTAGTATAAGACGCGGATAATTGCCTGCTGTCGTATCCGAGGTAGCACAGTTCATATTTATCCATATAACTGAATGAATCTTTGAATTCTCTTCTCGCGCCGGTCAATGCGTTTTCTACCGCGTCGGTTACCTGCCCCGCGGACAACGGCACCGCTTCGACGTCGTACAATATGTCGAACAGCCCTTCCGAAGCAGCTTTTTTGTACAGCGGCGTGACTTTCTGCTTTATCTGTTCTACAAGATTTCTTGCCTGTTCGGGCGTATAATCGCGGTCAAGAATGAATTCATACGCGAATTCGGCGTAACTTCCGTATCCCGCCGCCTTTGCTATCTCGTTTCTCACCTTTACAAGTTCGATGAGGATCGGCCCCGTGTCTGAATTCACACGCTTGTAAAATTCCGTATAAACTTTATCATGATCTTCTTTGGTGACTATGTTTTTCGCGTGATCGGCGATCGTTCCCTTTACGCCGTCGATCTCAAACTCAGTTTCCATATAATCGTACGCTCCGAACTGAGTGACCAGCTGACTTTCACGCTGCATCAGTGCCGCGATCTCGTCGTTGAGTGTTCCGCCGTCAACATAGTCGTCGAGGAATCCTTCCATAAACAGTTCTTTTTCGAATCCGGCTTTGAATTCCGATCTTGCGCAGGCAACGTATATTTCCTCGTATGCCTGGGAGATCTTTGAAGAATTTTCGTTAAAATAACGCATTTCTTCCGCCCATTCGGTACTGGTGGTATCGATACTGAAATGCACGTACGCAAGCGTTTCCATTGACTGCCACTCGATGATCAGATCGTATGCCTCGTAGACCCCTTTTTTCATGTCGCTGAACATATGGCTTTTACCGTCGGAACCGTCGATCATTGACACCACGGAATGGAGCTTTTCCAGATTTTTTTCGGCATCAGGGCGCGTATATTCCATCTCGCTGAATTTCACGCTCGATCTTTGGTACGGGTCAAATCCGTTCAGCAACCAGTTGAGCAGGCGGCAGCCGGTCGTCGCGGTCAATACAGCGATCGCGGTCATCACGATCACCAGTATTTTTGCTGCGGTCAATATCTTTTTTTTCATCGTTTTACGTTTCCTTTCATTTTACCCCGGCGGAACGGGGGATAGAGACACTTTCTGTACGGCGCCTATTATTATAGCATATTTAGGGGCAGTGCGGAAGATGAGATTGATATTTCCGCGCCCGCAAGGTAAAATACGCAGTGGAAACACAGGCGGTGGGAACACAAAGAGGAGGCGCGGGGACATTGCCCGGAACGAACTTTATAAAATTTAGCGAATTAAAAGCGAGGATCGCCCCGTTTGAGCTGAAAACGGACGCGGAAACGGTAAAAACGGTATCGATCGTAAACGTGCTGCTCGAGAGGATGCTGAACGTTGACGCCGGAGCATCGACGGAAGGCCGGTTCGGAATGTCGCCGGGACAGACGCTCGAAAACTATATGGGAAGGGCGGAAAAGTATATTGACGCGCTCGAACGCGGCGAATATCCGCTCAAAGGGAAAGCCACGGAGCCCGGGAAGGCGCTCGTTGACCACAGCTTCGTCGAGAAGGACGGGCGGATGCACCTGTTCTACAACCGCGATTTCGTCGGGTACGAATGGGATACGATGCCGGTGAACACGGTTGGACACGCCGTGACGGACGACCTCGTGAACTGGACGTGGGAAGCGCCGGTCCTGAGCGTCGATCCCGCTAAATTCGAAAATTATCAGGTGTGGTCGCCGGGCGTCGTAGAAAAAAACGGAACGTACTATATGTACTACACCGGGGTCAATTATAACTGCGCCCAGGCGATCTGCCTCGCCACTTCGCGCGATCTGTACCACTGGGAAAAGTACGGCGACGGACCCGTGGTAAAGCCTGGACCGTGGGGAAGCTGGACGCCCGAACGCTGGTCGGACTGCCGCGACTCGATGGTGTTCGTTGACAACGACGGCACCGCATATATGTACTACTGCACTGCCAGGCGCAGGCCGGACGGAGGCATGGAAACGGCCGTCGGGGTCGCGAGCTCGACCGATATGGTGAACTGGACTGACCGCGGCGCGTACACGTTCGACATCTGCGACATCACGCTCGAATCGCCGTTCGTGCTGAGGCGCGGTAATAAATACTATATGTTCTACACGAACTGCGGCCACGGCACGGCATATGCGGTATCCGACGACCCGATCTCGGGCTGGCAGAGCCTCGGCATGCTGCTCCCGTATTCGATCCCCCCGGAGTGCCCCGCCAACGTGCCCTCCTGCGCCGAAGTGTTCGAATTCAAGGGTCAATGGTACATCTCGAGCTGCCTGCGCGAACCGGGCTGCGAACAATACCTGGAACTGTTCCGCCTGACCTGGAACTCCGACGGTACCGTGACCGTGGGGGAGAGGGTCGAATGATACGGGATAGGCCAGGATGACAGTAGAGAGGCTCGAATGATATGAAAACAGGTGCGAAACCGGGAAAAATGCATAAAATCTTAAGGCTGGCCGCCGTATTGGCCGCGCTGGTGTGCGCGCTCACGGCGATATTGACGCCGCTGCTGACGGAAGCCGGAACGGGGGACAGAACCGCCCGATACACGAACGAACTGACTGGGGCCGGAACGGCCGTTGTCCGCGCGGACAGCCTCCCGTCGAAATACGAGACCGCCGCGAAAACGCCCGTGCTCAACCAGAAAACCAACCCGCTCTGCTGGGCGTACTCCACCACCGACATGCTGAACATCAGCGCCGTGAAGCAGGGGCTCGCCGAACCGGGCACGACGCTCTACTCCGCGCCGATGTTCGCACGCGCGGTGTACACAGGCGAAGAATACAGGATCGTTGACGACCCCTCTATATGGTACAGGTACGCGGGCAACGTCGGCTACGCTTTGATGGCGGCGTCCGTGGGCAAAGGGCTGATGTATAACGATCGGTATCCGGACGTTAACGCTGCCGGGAAGGTGAGCGGCAATGCGATCTACGACGTGGACGGCATCGTCAGTGAATTCAGAATTTTTGACATTTGGGAGAATCCGAGCCAGAAAGTGAGCAAAATTAAGGAGTGGGTGTACGAATTCGGAGCGGTCAGCGTTTCGGCGTTCATCAGCGGCTACGACTCGGTGCGTAAGCTGGCGTCAACTGACTCCTGGGACTACACCAAAATTTCGCATGCTCTTCTGATCGTGGGCTGGGACGACACGAAATCCACCGACACGGGCACCGGCGCGTTTCTCGTGAAGAACACGTGGGGGTTGTCCTGGGGCGACGGCGGGTACGCGTATATTTCGTACAGGGCGGATCTCGGCCGCGATATTTACGCCGCGAAAGTCGAACCGGCATACGGCCGGAAGGTACTCACGCACACCGAGATCATGCCTCAGGGCGCGCGTGTGTATTCTTCGTCCGAACCGGCTTCGGCGGTCAACGTTTTCACCGCGTCCGAGGCGCTCACGGTCACGCACGCTAAGGTCTATATTGACGCCCCCGGCACCGTTTCGGTTGGCGTCTGGGTCCGGCCTTCGCGCGTCGATCTCTCTTTGATGAACAGCACTCCTTCGGCGACGGCAACGCTTTCGGTTTCGCAGGAGGGTTTTTACATGCTTGAGCTGAGCCGCGCGCTTTCGCTTAACGCTGGTGACAAGGTCGCTGCCGAGTTCATCTCACGCACCGAATCCGGATACAAGGTCCACGACGAAGAGGGCATGTATTACCCGCCTGATTGGTCAACGTCCTGTTCTTCCGGTGAGTCGTTCCTACATAAGTCCGGAGGCGTTACCGAGAGTTCGTCCAATTTCGTGGGCGCGCTGGTGTGTACGCTGAAAAATCCGCCAAAGACTGCCGCTCCGGCCACCCAGACGCCAACTCCGACGCCTACCGTGAAGCCGACGGCAACTCCGACCGCGAATCCAACGGCGACTCCTACTATAAATCCGACTGAGACTGTTTCGTCTATGCCCGCAGAGACTTCCGACCTGAACGATCCGTCCGAACCGGCTGAAACTGACGCTCCGGTACCGACGGACGACGTGATTCCGCTGGGCACGGACGGTGAAATAATTGACCTCGACGCGACTCCCGGCGAGACGCAGAACGGTCTGGATTCGCTCGGAAACGCGCTCAAAAAGCTCGGCCGCGTGGTGCTGATAGGCGCTGCGGTGATCGTCGTCGGACTCGTGCTGATCATTGCCCTCGCACGCGCAGGGAAGAATAAAAAATAACCGCGGACACATCTCTGAGACTGGCAAAGTATTTTGGCGTCTCGGACCGCTTCTTTCTGGATATGCAGAACGATATCGATATCAGGGAATTGAAAGAGAATCTGGCTTCCGAAATAGAGGAGATCAAGCCCTGCTGTTACAAAGCAATGTGAATTAAAAAATGAAACCATTTGTAGCAAACATCTCTAACCGGTTCGGTTATAATTAATTCGCGAAAGGTCGGTAATTCGCCTGTTGATTCAGCAGGCGTTTTATCAATAAGGCGCAGTTTAGGCAAAAGGCAGGATATCAGATGGCGGACGCGGTAAAAACAATAGCCGATCTGAGGGCGGAAAAAGGGCTTACCCAGCAGGAACTTGCGGATAAGCTCTCAGTTTCGCGTTCGCTTGTTTCGCTGTGGGAAACGGGGGCAAGGACTCCGGACCGCATAAGCAGGGCGGCAATGGCTGCGTTTTTCGGCGTAAGCGAAAGCGAGATACTCAGCGAAAGCGACGTTGACCCCGCGCGATTGGCGGAGATCGAGACGGTCAATGACGAAATAAGCGAGTTTATCATTGCCGCAAACGGAACGGCATCCGGCGAAACGCAGTTCCGCGGCCTTGAAATGCTTGACGACGACCAATATGTAATTCTGAAAGGCGACGCCCGGGCGATCGCGGAGCTCCACCCGTACCAGTTTAAGCGGACGTACCGCGCCCTCGGGTCAATGACCGAGAATGACGATAATATTACGTACTCCGGGGAACTGGCGGAAGGGTTCATAGATGACGAGGGCAATATTTACGTTAAGGCGAGGAGGACAATGAATGGGGGCGGCACTGACGAAAGCGGCGACATATACGCCGTAAGGGTCATTGACGACGAGACCGCCCGGATGCTGCTTGATACTGACGGTCTTAACGATATCGGCGAGCGTCAGGCGTACGTCCTGATGCACATGCTCGCACAATATTCGCGCATGAGACTGATAATCATTCAGACTTCGATGCCGAGCAACTCGTATCACGCTTTGCAAAAAGCGATATATTTCACCGACGAACATATCGTCACCTGCTTTATGGAGCAATCTGCGCCCCTGGTCTTCCGGGAATTCGAAACGCCGTATTGCACCGCCATCAACGTTATCCCGTACGCCGGAAACGAATGGATCGAGAAGCCCTGGCTTATGTATTCCGCCGATGATTTCGCGGTATATGCGACTCGCGTGCTGGAAAAAACCTCGGGTCCCTCAGGCGACGTGTACAGCGGCGTGATCTGGGACGAAATGGATCATTACCGCTATGCCGAAATTCCGGAAGATATATATTTAACCGTTGCGCCGGATGCCGGCGGTACGATCCTCGGCAAGGCCGCAAAAGATATGAGCGCTGAGGCCGCGATAAGTACGTTCGACCGGCCCAAAGCCGAAGACGAACGGAAGCTCAGTTTCTTCGGAAATGAATATATGCTGAAATATATCGAATCGTCATACGCGCCGCTTGGAGACGTTTTCGCCGATTCATATTACGTTAAAGAAAAAGGGCGCGGAAGTCTGATCAAACTCGACCCGTACGGGCATGTGATCAAAGCGGAAGGATTTGAGCTGCTTCACCTCGATATCCGTCCGGACGATACGGCGGATCAGGTGTACGAGACGCTGGTTTCAGCGGCCGGAGAGTATATTGACTTTTCACTGTTTAAGAGAACGTCAGCGTCCTGCCTCGGCGGAACTGAGGGGGATTTCGGGCTATACGAGTACGTGCTGTCGAGAAAAACGAACGGTATTGTCATCGCAACGGTACAAATATCGGTGAGCTCAAACGGCAGCGTCGGGTTTTATTCCGATGAGGGGATATACGATCCGAACGCGAACACAGCATTGACCGAAGCGGATCTGGAGGCGGCAATGGAGATTATATCTTTTAAGTTCGCTCAGGCGTTCGAGGGCAGCGGGTATACGTTGACCGGTGTCAAGCGTGATTCGGGTGAGGATGTGCAGTTGATCAAATTCCGCAACTTTTCGTACATTTATACGGTGGTCAATTACAGCTACACGAGCGATTCGACCGGAGGGGCTGACGAGGCTTCTGCGCACGTGTATCTCCGGCTAGATACGTGGCTGAAATACACAGGCGGGTTCTGAAGACTGCTGACGGTTACGAAGTAGTATTCAAACTGCCCAAGGCTCTGGTCACCATCACCGAATGAAGAAAAGAGCTTTCTGATTCAGACAGCACGCACTTATAACTGAATGATCAGTAAAAGGCGGCGTCAAATGAGCGAGGAAATGGGACAAAAATGCTCAAACTCGGAGTTTTGTCCCAT
>DBVV01000099.1:20181-20307 GCA_002308795.1 Mageeibacillus sp. UBA1255
CCATTTGCAGAAAGGTCGCCGCTCCAGGGCGGCGTTAAATGAGCGAGGAAATGGGACAAAATCGCTCAAACTCGGAGTTTTGTCCCATTTGGAAAAAGGGCGCCGCATCAGGGCGGCGTCAAATGA
>DBVV01000099.1:20435-23097 GCA_002308795.1 Mageeibacillus sp. UBA1255
CAAACTCGGAGTTTTGTCCCATTTGCAGAAAGGTCGCCGCTTCATGGCGGCGTTAAATGAGCGAGATAATGGGACAAAATCTCTCAAACTCGGAGTTTTGTCCCATTTGCACGGCCGCAAACAGGGATAATGAGGATTGCGGCCGTTCCGATACGGCCGCAAATGAAGAGACCGGCAATCCTTCACCGTGTGGCGAGTGATTGCCGGCCTTGCGCGGGATTTTTTTACAGCCCCTTTTTTGTTGTCATGAATGTGTTTTTAGGTTTTGTACTGGGCAGGTTTTCAGAATGTTTCTGAAACGCAAAACCCGGTCACGGTCTTGTCCGCAATCTCTCCGTCTTCTCCGATGCGGCATTGAACGACACCGCACAGGCATTCAAAACTGAACGAAGACGTAAAAGGGGAATAAAAAGCGTTCGAAACAACGCACAGATCCCACACGACAGCATTGTCTATGTCGTGGAGTATTCCGCCGATCGCACCGCTTTCTTTAAAGTATTTCAGCGTTTGGCCCGACTCGGGATCGACCTCTGCCAGAAACGCGGAGACCGCTTTTTTAAAAACATTTGTGACTGTTTCGTTCGAGTAAAACGTATATCCGTAATCCGTTTCATATTGCAGCAGGTCCTCTTCGTCAACAAGATACGAATAAATTGACGAGGATTCGCTTTCTTTCTCGTAAACGATGCCTGAAAGGTACAGCACGCCGTTCCGGATCACTGCCGAACGTATTTCGTGAGTTCCTTCCTGCTCGCCGCACATATAGTTGCAGATCAGCCCGCCGTTCTTATCGAATGCGACGACCGAATAGTGGTTATTATCGGCTGAATAGTGGCCTGCCTCTACCGTCACGGTGAATCCTTCTTCGCACATTCCGAAATTCCGGACAATGCCGCGATATCCGTTGACCTTAAACCTTACAGAAGGATTTTTGGTGAATTGGCCGCGCTCTGTTATGTGAGAAATCCGGAGCTGCAAAACGTACGGTTCATTCTTGTCAATTGACGTCAGAATATAGTAACCTTTGCCTCCGTCGTCGATTACTCTGATGATTTTTTCCGTATCGGGGAGGTCAAGCACTTTCTCGAGCTTGCTGCCGTTCTCGCCGACAAGCATGAGCCAGGGTCTTTCCGTGTAGACCATGCGTTTCGTGCCGTATGCCACGCACCTTCCGCCTTTTTGGAACAGGTCGTCAATATCTGTGTTTTTAAGCGAAATAAGGTCCGTCCGCACTTCGCCGCGCAGCTTTTCGATACCCGTCGTGCGCGCGTCGCTGAAATGAATGATCCATCTTTCCGAGGACGGATCTTCGTAGTTGGCATAATTTCCGTGCCAGAATGAATAATTATAGTTCTCAGAGACCTCGATCGACTCCGGTATGCCGACGTACGAGTCATCTCCGATCTCGAATGTACTGATGTTTGCCGGCTCTCCCTTTTCGCCTTGCCCGCACGACGCAAGCGCGCTGACGCACAACGCCGCCAGCACAACGCATATTATCCTGATATATAAATTCGCCTTTTTCACAGCTGCCTCCTGGCAATGTCGGTGTACGCCTCTTTTTCGCGGCGCTTCAATTATTCAGACGTTAAAAAGTCATTAAATAATCCTCTCGATTATAATATAATGTGCTTATGTAAGTCAAGCTGCGGCCGGAAATGGACAGCGTAAAGAGATTGTAGGTCNNGCCGGAAATGACATTTTGTCGGTTTCCATCGTGTCAAAATAATGGTAAAATAATTCCGGAGGACAACGAAATGGCAGATTCCGTCGGAGGAAAGATCAAAGAGATCGTGTATCTCGCGGTCAGCGGCGGCAGCGTGTTCGTTTTCAGCTACGAGTACGTTGACAGCGGCGAAAATGGCGACAGCGGAAACAGCGGTAATGGCGGCAGCTCCCAAATTTTCGTCAACACCGTCTGCGAGTACGGCGAAGACGGCAGCCTGCTCGGCAGCGTTTCATCTTCCGACCGGTTTTTCGGCGGCACGATGGACGAACTCACGGTCTATAACGGCAGCGCTGTGGCGCTTTGTGCCGACGGTTTATACCTGCTCGACGTGAAGAAGGGCGAGTATGAAATGATCGTTCCGCTCGATCTGTCGGCGCTCGGGATCGCCGGGTTCAACAGTTTTACGCGTGACGTCATAACCAAGACCGTTTACGGCGGCAAACTCTACTTCCAATACGGATCGACCGTACTGGAGTACAGCGACGGCGGCGTAAGAACGTTTCACTTGGATGATGCGGAGGACTGAGCAAAGGCTCTTTTCACGGAACCGGGAGAATAGCCCGGGACAAAAATCATCTTGACACCTTCGCCCGCGATGATATATACTTTGACCACGCCGCGAAAAACGGCGAAAATCAGCAAAATATCGGCAAATGCTATGATGGAAAGTAGTAACCGGCGATGCGCGCGCAGAGAGCTTCGGGTTGGTGTAACGGAGCGGCGGGGAGACGGCGAACTGGTTCCGGAGCAGCCGGTGCGAAAGGCGCGAAAAGCGCGGAAGTAGTGCCGGACGTGTGACGAACGTAACTCGTGCTTTGAGCGAGCTGATGATGGTTGGCTAATCAGAGTGGTACCGCGGATACAGTTATACTGTCTTCGTCTCTGAATAAGGGGCGGAGACTTTTTTAATGGCAAGTGGCAAGTGGGCGAACC
>DBVV01000099.1:23152-27993 GCA_002308795.1 Mageeibacillus sp. UBA1255
AAACAAAATTCTTAGCCATTCACTCGGCTTCGCCAGAGAAAAATAAGGTAATCAAAGAAACCTTAAAATAGTGGCAAGTGGCAAGTTGGAAGTTGCAAGTGGCAAGTTGCAAGTTGCAAATGGGCGAACCGAGTGATGACAATGGCAAATGGAGGGTGCAGATCATGAAAATGGAAACGTACAAAATATTCGGCGACGGCAAGGATTCGCTTATAGAGATGACGCTAGGCGATCTGCTTGACCGCGTGGCCGAAGTATATCCGGACAATGACTGCGTTGTCTGCAACGATAAACCTTTCCGCAAAACGTACGCGCAGTTCAGGGACGAATGCAACCTGATCGCGCGCGGCCTTTTGGCCATCGGCGTAAGGCCCGGATCGCACGTTGCCATCTGGGCGACCAACTACCCCGAATGGGTCGTGCTCATGTACGCCACAGCGAAGATCGGCGCCACGCTTGTCACCGTTAACACGAACTATAAAATATTTGAAGCCGAGTACCTGCTCAGGCAGTCCGACACCGACACGCTCATGATGATGGAAGGCCTGAAAGATACGAATTACGTGCAGATCATCAACGAACTTGTCCCGGAGCTGGCCGGGAGCGAGCCCGGTAAGCTCGAAAGCGCCGATCTGCCGCGGCTCAAACGAGTGATCTACCTCGATAAACCGGAAAACACGCCGAAAGGCGCGCTGCATTGGGACGATCTTCGGACGCTGGCTGAGCAGGTCAGCGAGGAGGAGCGGCGCTCGGTACAGAGCATGGTCTCGCCGTTCGACGTTGTCAATATGCAGTACACTTCCGGGACGACCGGCTTTCCTAAGGGCGTCATGCTGACCCACTACAACATACTGAACAACGGCAAATGCATAGGTGACAATCAAACGTTGACCCCTCAAGACCGCGTGTGCCTGCCTGTGCCGTTTTTCCACTGTTTCGGCTGTGTGCTGGGGATAATGGCGTGCATAACGCACGGCAGCTGCATTGTCCCCGTAGAGCGCTACAACCCCGTGAGGGTCATGCACACGATAGAGGCCGAGCGCTGCACCGCCACGTACGGCGTGCCTACTATGTACATCGCGATGCTCGAACACCCGGATTTCCCGAAATACGATTTCTCCAGCCTGCGCACCGGCATAATGTCCGGCTCACCCTGCCCGATCAAAGTGATGAAACAGGTGGTCGAACTGATGCATATGACCGAGATCACGATCCCGTACGGCCTCACCGAAGTTTCGCCCGTGTGCACGATGACAAACATCTATGACAGCATCGATAAGCGCGTGTCGACGGTCGGGCGCAAGATGCCTTTCGTGGAGGTCAAGTGCGTTGACCCGGATACCGGTCTGGACGTTCCTGCGGGAGTACCCGGGGAGGTCGTTGTCCGCGGCTACTCCGTAATGAAGGGATATTACAACATGCCCGAGGCAACGGCGCTGGCGATCGATCCGGACGGCTGGCTCCACTCGGGCGACCTCGCTTCGATCGATGAGGAGGGCTATTTCCACATCACCGGCCGCATAAAGGATATGATCATCCGCGGAGGCGAGAACATCTATCCTAAGGAACTTGAGGAGTTTCTGTACACGAATCCGAAGATCCAGGACGTTCAGGTGATCGGTGTGCCGGACAAGAATTATGGCGAGGAGGTCTGTGCCTGCATCATTCTGAAGTCCGACGTCGAGGCGGATGAGGATGAGATGCGCGAGTACATCCGTTCCCACCTGGCACGCCACAAGATGCCTAAATATATTTTGTTTATGGATACGTTTCCGATGACCGCGAGCGGCAAGATCCAGAAGTACAAGATGCGTGAGATGGCTGTGGAGATTCTGCATCTGGGCGAGGCGGCGGCAATCGAGACGGCGTGAGGATCGTCAGCAGCGAGGAACGAACGTAAATGAAAGCAGCATTCGAGAGACTTGCCCGGAAGCAGAGAGAAGTTATTGACAACGGCTTTGCTGCGGGAAATGCGCTTATTTGCGGCGGAAAAAGCGGAATTATATACGAAAATTATGAAGGCATCGCGCGGCCGGGTTCGGGGACGGAAGCCGGACCGGATACGGTCTTTCATCTGTATTCGATGACGAAGGTGTTTACGGCGGTATCCGCGCTTCAGCTGATCGGGCGGGAAAAACTGGATCTGAACGCCCGGCTTTCAGAGTTTATTCCGGAGTATTCGGACGTCAGGGTGCTTGAGCGGGGGAAAATGCGGCCCGTGGAGAAACAGATAACGGTCCGGATGCTGCTCACGATGACGTCCGGGCTGTCGTATTTTATTGACGACCGGTCCGGAGAAGCGGCGCGGTTTGCGGATAAATGGCGTGAACTGCGGGCAAACGGAGAACATATTGACACCCGTGCGTTTGCCGGGGCGCTAGCGGGCATTCCGTTATCGTTCGAACCCGGAAAGCGCTTTTTATACGGCTTATCACACGACGTACTGGGTGCGGTGATAGAACAGGTCTCGGGGCTCAGCCTTGCCGAATACTTCAGGGCCAATATTTTTGAGCCGCTGGGTATGCGCAGCACGTTTTTTTATCAGGATCTGCCCGAAGAACTGAAGCCGAAGCTTGCGGACAATACCGCGCTGGTCGACGGCCGCTACGAGGCGATTCCGCTTCTGCCCAGGCCGGTGCCGATACCCGCGTTCGAGGGGATCGACGATCCGGCGATGTATTCCGGAGGTTCGGGACTGGTCGGTACCGCGAGGGATTACGGGCGGTTTCTTGCCGAGATGCTCGACCCGAAAACCGGAATATTGACGCACGAAATGCTCGCTGAACTGACCCGGCCTCAGCTGAACCCGGCTCAGCGCAGATATTATAACGATCCGGCTGCGGACAAGTCTATTTTCGGCCCCGAGTTCACGTTCGGGCTAGGCGTCAGCGTGCAGGATAAGGCTGCTAAGTCTGGCTCTGCAGGCGAATGGGGCTGGTCCGGCGCGCTTGGCACGTGGTTTTTCGTGTCGCCTGAAGAGGGTGTCTGGTTCGTGTACATGCACCAGCATTCGCCCGCGAACCACGGTCAATACATTAGAGGCATCAGGGACACTTTTTATGATATAATCAGACGGGAGCCCGGATCCGGGCGTAAACAGGAGGAAGATGATGATCGAACGTAAAAAACCGCTGACTGCGAAGGTCGGCTTGTTCGGCGTTGGACACGCGGTATACTGGGGGCAGTTCGAGGGGCTTTTGGAAAAGTTGCTCGAATACCACGCGGAGGCAAAAAAACTGATCGAAGCATGCGGCGCTGAGGTCGTTGACTACGGTATGGTCGATTCGAACGCGAAGGCGTACGAAGTGGCCGCGAAGGCGGGAGGCGACGGCATCGACGTGCTGTTCTGCAATATGTTGACCTACGCCACGTCATCGGTGTTTGCGCCCATAATCAGGGAGGTAGGCGTTCCGGTGGTCCTGACCGCGCTCCAGCCTCTTCGGCATATGGATTATTCGAGGGCGAGCACGCGTGAACAGCTCGAAAACGACTGTATCTGCTCGGTACCGGAATTCACCGGCGTTGCCGTCAGGATGGGTAAAAAAGTGGCGGATGTGATAGTAGGCACGCTTCACGGAGACGCGCGGGTCGAATCCGGGCTTCGCGAGTGGTGCGATATCGCGCGGGTGCTGCACGGGCTTCGCGGCGCGCGGTTCGGACTGATGGGGCACGTACTGGAGGCAATGTACGACATGCATGCGGATCCGACGGCGATCTCGGCCGCTTTCGGAGTACACGTACCTCTTCTGGAAGTAGACGATCTGCTGGAAGTTGCGAAAACAGTTGTCCCGGACGAGATCGAGGCTAAAAAGCGGCAGATCCTGGACAATTTCGACACTCCGGACCCGGTTTCGGACCCGGTGACCGAGAAATTGACGCGATCCGATCTCGAAAAAGCAGCATATGCGGCCGCTGCGCTGGACAAATTCATCGAAAAGTTTGACCTCTCCGGCCTTGCGTACTATTACAACGGCCTTCCTGGCTCGGAGCAGCGCGAGATCGTCAGTTCGCTGATCGCCGGAAATTCGATCCTGAACGCACAGGGGATACCGATGTGCGGTGAGTACGACATCAAAACGCTGATAGCGATGTTTATTATGGACCGGCTCGGCATGGGCGGCAGTTTCGCGGAATTTCATCCGTTCGATTTCAACGAAGATTTCATATTCGTGGGACACGACGGGCCGCATCACATCGCGGTAGCCGAAGGTAAACCGGTGCTCCGGAGCCTGAAAAAGTACCACGGGAAGCCCGGTTCCGGCGCGTCCGTGGAGTTCAAACTGAAAGAAGGACCGATCACGATCTTCGGCATCACGCAGACGCAAAGCGGGTTCAGGTTCGTCGTGGGCGAGGGTGAGTCGAAGCACGGGCCGATACCGCCTACGGGCAATACGAATACGCGCGGCTTTTTCCCGCCGGATACGTGTTCGTTCGTCAGGCGCTGGGTGATGGAGGGTCCGACGCATCATTACGCTCTGGGCATCGGTCACCGCGCGTCAACTATCAAAAAGCTGGCCGGCGTGCTCGGGATCGAGTGTGTCGTGGTCGATTGACGGTGGCGAGCGCATTTCCCAATGTCAAAATGGGACAAAACTACGAGTTTGAACAGATTTGTCCCATTTCAACGCTCATTTGACGCCGCCCGGAAGCGGCGCCCTATTTGCAAATGGGACAAAACTTCGAGTTTGAACAGATTTGTCCCATTTCAACGCTCATTTGACGCCGCCCTGAAGCGGCGCCCTATTTGCAAATGGGACAAAACTTCGAGTTTGAACAGATTTGTCCCATTTTCTCGCTCGTTTGACGCCGCCCTGATGCGGCGCCCTTTTTGCAAATGGGAC
>DBVV01000099.1:28016-28371 GCA_002308795.1 Mageeibacillus sp. UBA1255
TGGGACAAAACTCCGAGTTTGAGCAATTTTGTCCCATTTCATCGCTCAATTGACGCCGCCCAGATGCGGCGCCCTATTTGCAAATGGGACAAAACTTCGAGTTTGAACAAGTTTGTCCCATTTTCTCGCTCAATTGACGCCGCCCTGGCGCGGCGCCCTATTTGCAAATGGGACAAAACTCCGAGTTTGAGCGATTTTGTCCCATTTCTTCGCTCATTCGACGCCGCCCTGAAGCGGCGCCCTTTTTGCAAATGGGACAAAACTACGAGTTTGAACAGATTTGTCCCATTTCAACGCTCATTTGACGCCGCCCGGAAGCGGCGCCCTTATTGCAAATGGGACAAAACTCCGAGTT
>DBVV01000099.1:28387-41413 GCA_002308795.1 Mageeibacillus sp. UBA1255
GCTCATTTGACGCCGCCCTGGCGCGGTTCGGAACAGAACGTAGTAGAACAGTTGTTCACAGAAACAGGAAAAGAGCCCGGCTCTTTTTTGTTATTGCAATCTGCAAAAGGATTGTGGTATAATCTACGGTGCTGTTCTGTCCGCACGGCAAATCCGTGCAGGAATCAGGCGCATAACGAAGCCAAACAGGTGAAAGCTGATTTTGCCATATACGGTGAGAGCTTTGAACGAAAGAAGGTGACAGGAATGAAAGAAGGAATTCATCCTAAGTTTTTTGAAACCACCGCGAAATGCGCGTGCGGGGAAACGTTCACTACGTATTCAACGAGGAAGGATATCACGGTAGAAATCTGCTCCAAATGCCATCCGTTCTACACAGGAAAGCAGAAACTCGTTGACACCGGTGGCCGTGTTGATAAGTTCAACAAGAGGTATGGCCTGTAATTTTACGATTCCGGGTATAGGCTGCAGCAGCGCGCCTGGTGCAGCCCGGCAGGCCTTGCCGGGATGAAACTGATGAGGCTTGCCGTCACCCGGCAAGCCTTTTTTGGATATTGACCTTATAGAGCTTGTAAAGACGACGTGCAGATCGCGAACGCGACTTTTGCCGCCGCACGCATACACGGCTGTATAATGATGAACAGATAAATAAGAAGATCACGCGCGCCCGCCCGGGCGACGCTGAAATAAAAACAAAACTCAAAATAAAACTGAACGGAGTGTCATTTATGCAAGTTAAAACAAATGAAATCAAAACGAATCTCATCGGTATGGAGATCGAATCTACACCGGAAGTAATAGAAGAAGGACTCGAGAAAGCTTTCCAGACACACAAAAAAGAGTTCAGGATCAACGGCTTCAGACCGGGAAAAGCGCCGCGCCGCGTCGTAGAAAAAGTGTACGGGAAAGAAGTACTCTACAATGACGCAGCGGATTACGTGCTTAATAAAGAATACGGGGCTGCACTGGAAGAACTCAAACTCGACGTCGTATCGTATCCTCAGAACGTAAAACTTGTCGAATTCTCGCCCGAAAAAGCGGTGTTCACTCTTGAGGTTTACGTTCGTCCCGAAGTCAAGCTCGGACAGTACAAGGACCTCGAAGTGAAGAGAATTGACACCACTGTCACCGACGAAGACGTTGACAACGAGATCAAAACCGAGGCGGAAAAGAACGCGCGCATGATATCTGTTGACGACAGAGCCGCACAGATGGGAGACACCGTAAACCTCGACTTTGAAGGGTTCGTTGACGGCACGCCGTTCGACGGAGGCAAGGCCGAGAATTATACGCTTGAACTCGGTTCCGGCCAATTCATCCCGGGATTCGAGGAACAGCTTGCAGGCGCGGAGATCGGTAAGGACGTTGAAGTCAACGTAACTTTCCCCGAAGAGTATCAGGAAAAGTCTTTAGCCGGTAAACCCGCAGTGTTCAAGTGCAAGATCAACGAAATAAAAGTTAAAGAACTCCCTGCGATCGACGACGAGTTCGCGTCTGACGTGAGTGAATTCGACACTCTTGATGAGTATAAGGCGGATCTGCGGGTAAAGATCGGCGAGCGCAAAGAGAAAAAAGCGAAGAACGATAACCGCGAAGAGGCGATGAGGCAGGCGATCGACAATGCCGAGGTGGATATCCCGGAGCCGATGATCGCAGAAGAACAGGACGCGGAAGTCAGACGTATGGAAGAACAGTTCAAGTCTTACGGGATGACGATCGACCAGTATTTCAAGTATCTGGGCATTGACGAAGCCGAGTACAGAGAGAGAAACAGACCTCAGGCCGAGATCAACGTAAAGCGCGACCTTGTTATGGACGCTATCATTAAAGCCGAAGGGATCGAAGCGACTGAAGAAGAAGTGGAAAAAGAGTATGCTGCTGTTGCAGAATACATGAAGATGGATCTGGAAAAAGCCAAACAATTATATGCCGGGAGCAGAGAAGGCATCGAGCGCGATATCAAACGCAGAAAAGCTGCCGACCTTATCGCGGATACTGCCGTACCGGTAGAGAAAGCTGACGAGGCGAAAGCTGAGTAAGCGAAAGATCGGGCACTTTTTCGGGTGATACGGATCATCCGCAGTGCGCAAAGGAGGGTTTTATATGGCATATATACCTATGGTAGTTGAACAGACGAGCCGCGGCGAGCGCTCGTACGATATTTTTTCAAGACTGCTGAACGACCGCATAGTTATGCTCAGCGACGAGGTCAACGACGTTACCGCCAGCCTTGTCGTCGCTCAGCTGCTGTTCCTTGAGTCTGAAAATCCGGACAAGGATATTCAGCTCTACATCAACAGCCCGGGCGGTTCCGTGACTGCGGGAATGGCTATTTACGACACGATGCAGTTCGTGAAGTGCGACGTGTCAACTATCTGCGTCGGTATGGCCGCAAGTATGGGTGCGGTGCTTCTGGCGGCAGGTGCGAAGGGCAAGCGTTTCGCGCTTCCCAACAGTGAGATAATGATACATCAGCCTCTGGGCGGATTCCAGGGCCAGGCGTCGGACATGAAGATCCATACGGATCACATCATCCGCACCCGCAGGAAACTGAACCAGATACTCAGTGACTGTACCGGAAAATCAATTGATATCATAGAAAAAGATACGGACAGAGATAATTTCCTGACTGCGGAACAGGCGCTTGAATACGGGCTTATCGACAAGGTCATGACGCACAGAGCATGAGTGTGCCTGGGGGCGGAAAGGGTTAATTATGGCTAACAGTAAAGACGGCGTACGCTGCTCATTCTGCGGAAAAAGCGAAGGGCAGGTAAGACGCATCATTGCCGGCCCCGGAGTGTTTATCTGCAGCGATTGTGTAGATTTGTGCTGTGAAATATTGTCCGAGGAAGAAGACGGTGAAGAGAACGAGAAACTGTTCGGCGAGGATATCGGCGAGCCGGGTATTTCTCTTCTGAAGCCCGCGGAGATAAAGGCCGCGCTGGATGAGTACGTTATCGGTCAGGACGAGGCTAAAAAAGCGCTCGCCGTGGCTGTGTATAACCATTACAAACGAATCACGTTTTACGGCGAAAAGGGCGGGCCGAGAAATCCGGGAGACGCCCGTAAAGGCGCTTCCGGCGCAAAAGAAGACGACGGGTCCAAAAACGCGGAGGCAAATGATTGCGAGATCCAGAAGTCGAACGTCCTGCTTATCGGGCCTACGGGCGTAGGTAAGACGTACCTTGCCCAGACTATGGCTAAAATCCTCAACGTTCCGTTTGCGATCGCTGACGCGACGACGCTTACCGAAGCCGGTTACGTGGGAGAAGACGTTGAAAACATACTGCTGAGACTGATCCAGGCCGCGGATTACGACGTGGAAAGGGCGGAACTCGGTATCGTCTTCGTTGACGAGATCGATAAGATCTCTAAGAAGAGCGACAGCCCGTCTATAACGCGTGACGTGAGCGGCGAAGGTGTGCAGCAGAGCCTTCTGAAGATACTCGAAGGGACGATAGCATCTGTGCCTCCTCAGGGCGGCAGAAAACATCCGCAGCAGGAATATATAAAGATCGATACGACGAACATTCTGTTTATTTGCTCGGGAGCATTCGACGGGCTGCCGAAGATCATTGACCGCAGGATCGGTAAAAACACGATCGGATTTTCCGGGACCGTACACAGCCAGCAGACGCTGAACGTTGACGACCTCCTCTCTAAAGTGGAGCCGCAGGATCTGCTTAAGTTCGGACTTATACCGGAATTTATAGGCAGAGTTCCCGCAATCGTAACGCTGAACGCGCTTGACGAGGATATGCTCTGCAGGATCATGACGGAACCTAAGAACGCCATCGTGAAGCAGTACAAGAAGCTGCTGGAATTCGACGGAGTAAGCCTGGAATTCGAAGACGACGCGGTGCGCGAGATAGCCAGGATAGCGCTGGAACGCGGGACCGGAGCACGCGGGCTTCGCTCTATCGTCGAAAAAGCGATGAAGGACGTCATGTTCAACGTTCCGTCGCTGGACAACGTCGAACGCTGCATAATTACGAAGGGCGCGATCGTGAACGGCGAAGAGCCTGAACTAATTTACAAAGATCAAAGTGATTCGTCTGCGGACGAACATAAGACGGGAAAGCCGAAGAAAAAGGCGGTATGAGTCTTTTAACTTTAGGAATAGAATCAAGCTGCGATGAAACCTCTGCCGCGGTCGTTGCCGACGGCAGAGTCGTGCTTTCTGACGTTATCGCGTCGTCACTGGAGTTCCACAAACAGTACGGAGGCGTTGTCCCGGAGATCGCGTCGAGGAAGCACGCGGAGGTCATCGATTCCGTGATAGATAAAGCGATGAAGGACGCAGGGGTAACGCCGGCGGATATTGACTGCGTTGGCGTGACAAGAGGCCCGGGGCTCATCGGAGCGCTGCTGGTGGGCGTTTCCGCCGCGAAAACGCTTGCGTACGTGTGGGACAGGCCTCTCGTCCCGGTGCATCACCTCGAAGGTCATATAAGCGCGAATTACATAGAATCGCCCGAACTGGAGCCTCCGTTCACGTGTCTGGTCGTTTCAGGCGGACACAGCCACATCGTGCGCGTTCCGGAATACGGAAAGTTCAGGATCCTCGGACGTACGCGTGACGACGCTGCCGGGGAGGCATTCGATAAGATCGCACGTGCTCTCGGCCTCGGATACCCCGGCGGACCTGTGATCGACCGCGAAGCAAAACTCGGCGATCCGCACGCCATACGTTTCCCCGAAACACATTTTCCGGACAGCCTCGATTTCAGTTTCAGCGGCATTAAAACAGCCGTTCTGAATTATCTGAATAATACTCGCGCACGCGGGGGAGAGGTCAATATCTCCGACGTGTGTGCTTCTTTTCAGTTCGCGGTCGTTGACGTGCTGAGCGAAAATCTTATTGCCGCCGCAGAACAGACCGGGGACAAAAAAATAGCCCTTGCGGGCGGGGTAGCGGCTAATTCCGCATTAAGAGAGGCCGTTGAAAGAAAAGCGAATAAAAAAGGGCTCAAGGTCTATCGCCCGAGCCCGATATTGTGTACGGACAATGCCGCAATGATCGCTTCCGCAGCATTTTATGCAGCTAAAAACGGCAGGTACGCCGGATCCGACCTCAACGCTGTCGCAAACTGGAGTCTGGAAGATCTTTGATTGAAAGACTTCACCTGTCCTATTCTGCCTTCCTGTCGAAATCCCAGAAAAGCATATTGCCCGCTTCTTTTATGGGCACCATCACTGCCAGCGTCTCGCGGTTACCCGTCTTTCCGTTGGGAGAATGGAGCGAAAGATACAGTTCTCCGTGAGCGTCGCGGAAGATCATGCCGTGGCCGCCGTCGTAACTGTTCGCAAATCTGTTTGAATAAAGCTGATAATCAAGCTGCTGCCATTTGCCGTCGATCTTACCGTTCGATGACTTCGCGATACCGACCGCGTAACCGGCTTCGTCGAAATTGGACCAGATCATCAGAAGCTCGCCGCCTTTAGTCGTGTAGAGCCACGGGCCGTCGGTGATCTTGCCCGTTGCCCACTTCGTTTCAGTAGCGGCAAAGATATCTTTCGGTTCTGATATGAACTTTTTAAGGTCGGGGGACAATTTCGCGATCGACATTCGCCCGATATTGTCCGCCGTGCCCGTCCATTCATGCACGAACACCATCCAAGGCTGGCCGGAACCGTCAACGTACAGCGTGCCGTCGATGCAGTCCCAGTCCGAGGGAGTCACGTGCCCGTCGGACCACATCTCGAACGGCCCGTCGGGTGTTTCGGAACGGTATATCACGCAGCCCCGGTGATCGTTATCGATCTTATGATACGTTGTAAACATATAATACGCGCCGTCGTACTTGTGCACTTCGGGCGCCCAGTACTGGCTGTCGGAATCAGCCGGCTTTTCGCTCACGCACGGGTACGGTCCTTCCCACGGACCCCGGAGCGTTCCGGAAGAATTCCTGAAATACTTCCAGCCGGTGCCGTACATATAATACACGCCGTTCTCGAGCAGTATGCATGGATCCCTTAAAGAAACGTCTGTCGTGACGATCAGATCATCAGCACTGACGCTGCCCTTCACGTCCATGTCGCAAGGTACCGAAAACTCGCCCGCATGAGAATCTATGCCTTTCATGCAATAATCGAGCAGTTTATCTATCACCGCGCGCCTCGCAAGGCCTCCTTTAAATGCCACCGAAACGACTATCCGGTCCCCGTCAGTTACGGTCACTTTAACGGCGTATTCATTTTTGCCAAGAGAATTCATAAGAGAAGCGCACTCAGGCACGTCGTTCGATCCGAAGGCAAGAATATAATTTCCGAATTTTTCCGGTTTATCCGACGGCACGCGCTTTATCTTCGCATGAAGTTTATTTTCGACCGCCGCTACAAACGCTTCCGCATCAGAGACGGTATCGAACGAGGCGTACGTATCGGTAACAAGGGTAAACGGAGAGTGGCAATCAATCTCGGCAATCATAATATTATCTCCTTTTTTAGGTGCGTTTGTCTTCGTACAGCCCGTAAAAACGCCTGCTCCGATCGCGATCAGAACAATAAGCGCAAGCGAAAGCGCCGCAGACACATGAAAATGTTTCCCAGTATGCAGTGCCCGATCCTCAGGCATAATGATCCCTCCTAACGCATATAAAAAGCAAATAATGCGATAAGGCCGGAGGATAATAAGCAAAAAACAAGGAGAGGCTGTCCGGCCCTTTCAGTTAAAGAACTCGTCGTAAAGCGCCTTCACCGCAGGCTTAGCGTCATTTCCGTCCACGCCGAACATGATGCTTACTTCGCTCGAACCCTGGTTGATCATATTGATGTTGATCCCGGAACGATTGAACGCCTCAGCGGCTCTCGCAGCGATACCGACGGACTTGGTCATGCCGCGGCCGACAAGCATCACGATCGCCTGATTATGGACAACGTGAACGGAATTTACACCCAGCGTTCCGTATATGCGGCTGACAACGCGCTCCAGCTTGTCCTCTGGGCAGTTTACTTCACGGATTATTATCGAAATGCTGTCGATCCCGGAAGGCGTATGTTCGTACGAGATGCCTTCTTCCTCGAGGATCTGCAGGAGTCTGCGTCCGAAACCGATCTCGCGGTTCATCATGTATTTATAAACGTGGATCGTCATAAAGCCCTTGTCCGCCGCGATACCCACGACGGGGAACGTAGACTTCGGAGCTTTATTGTCGGCGACAATGAACGTACCGGGAGCGTCCGGATTGTTGGTGTTGCGGATATTGACCGGGATGCCGAGACTGTACACGGGGGCAAGCGCTTCTTCGTGCAGTACGCTGAATCCGCCGTATGAAAGCTCGCGCATTTCCTCGTACGTGAACAACGGGATCGGGAATGGATTATCGACGATATGCGGGTTCGCGGCGTATACGAAATCCACGTCGGTGAAGTTCTCGTAAACGTCCGCATCGAGCGCCGCGGCTAAAATTCCGCCCGTGACGTCCGAACCGCCGCGTGAGAACGTCACAACGTCGCCTTCTTCAGAATAACCGAAAAAGCCGGGGAAAACGATGATCTCCTCCATCTCGTTGAGCTTTTTAAGCAGCTCGTACGACTTGGGCAGCACCTGCGCGTTGCCGAATTCCTCCGTTAAAAACAACCCCGCATCCTTCGGATTAACGTATTTCGCGTTGTGATTGCGGCTCTGAAGGTACGCCGCCATAAGCTTAGCAGAATTGTCCTCGCCCGCGGCTTTCATAGAATCCAGGAACTTAAGCCAGTTTCCGTTTTTATGACTGATGCGTGCGTTAAGATCGTCCCTGATCGTGTCAATTATCCCTCGCCCGAGCTTCAGGTCTTTCGCGATTGATTCGAACCTGGCGACGACCGTGTCGATCCCGGCTTTTACGTCTCCGCCATCCCACGCTTTTTTAGCGAGGTCGATCAGCAGATCGGTAACTTTAGTGTCATTTTCGCCGCGTTTTCCGGGAGCGGAAACGACCACCACGCGCCGTTCGGGATCGGACAGCACGATATTTGCAACTTTTTTGAACTGCTTTGCGTCAGCCATCGAGCTTCCGCCGAATTTAATTACTTTCATATAAGTCAGGCATCCTCTCAGTTACGCGCTCTCACAGAAGCGCTTTTCATTCAGGTATTTCAGATCGCGCTTATCAGTCGAGCACTTTCAGGATCAGTTTAAGCGTTGCTCCCAGCGGATTCAGTCCCGGAACCTTCGCTTCGAGCTCCTCAGGCGTGCAGGCGGGGGTGATGACGCCGCCCGTGACGTCAACGTCGATATCTTCCCACGGGTCTTTTTCGACCTTCGAATACAGGCACAGTGTATCGTCCCCGAACAGATCGATCAGCGCGCCTGCCGGAACGGGGCGGAGCGACGTGAAACGTATATAGTATCTCGCGGGGCGCTCATCGCGCGCGATCTCTGCTTTTTTATCAACGAATTCAGGAAGCGCTGCGACCGTCGGAGCCTCCAGGAGCTCCACGATATCGCCGACAACGGCACTGGCGGTAGCTTCCTTGCCCGCGCCCTGACCGTAAAACAGCGAATCGCCCGTGTAATTGCCCTTCGTCAAAATCGCGTTGTACACCGAATTAACGTCCGACAGCAAATGTCCGTGCGGGACAAGCTTTGGCTCTACGCTTATGTACACTTTTCCGCCTTCGAAACGGCTGCCGGCAATAAGTTTGATGGCAAATCCGGCCTTGTCCGCCAGCTCGTGATCCACCAGCGCCACGTCTCTGATGCCGCGGCACGGAACGTCGCGGTAGTCAACGAACCCGCCGTACGCAATAGAGGACAGGATCGCTATCTTCCTTGCCGCATCGTATCCGTCCACGTCCGCCGTGGGATCGGCTTCGGCATAGCCTTTTCTCTGCGCTCTCGCCAGCATCTCGTCGAACGACGCGTGCCTGCGGAACATACCGGTGAGCATATAGTTCGTGGTACCGTTCAGGATACCCTGTATCTCGGTAATGTCATTTGCGTAGAGGCAGATATTTAGCGGTCTTATGATCGGTATCCCGCCTCCGACGCTCGCCTCGTACATGAACCTGTGATCTTTAGAAAACGCTAAGCGTTCAAGTTCGGGCCCGTACGCGGCGACAACGGCTTTGTTCGAAGTTACGACGTGTTTTCCGGCTCTGAGCGCTCTGAAGCAGTAATCCGCCGCGAGATCCAGCCCGCCGATGGTTATGACCACGACCTCAGTCTCGGGATCGGACAATATAGTTTCCAGGCTGTCCGTCTTATACGGTTCGTACGGCGTCCCTTTAAGGTCGCGTATATCGAGTACGTACGCAAGACCGACTTCTCTGGCAAATCTTCTGCTTAATTTTTCGCGCTGATGGATAAGAGCGTCGCACACGCCGGAACCGACTACCCCGCAGCCGCAAACTGCAATTTTATACATGTAACTTCATATCCTTTCTCATTTAGCGCTTTGATCTTCGCGCCGCAAAAACGCCAGCACTTCGTCTTCCATTTTATCTTTATCGCACACCCCGGTGTGGAGCAGCGGCTTTTTATTAAGACCCTGAAGAGGAGCAGGGATCGCACACCCCGTTGTCTCCGAAAGCAGCGAAAGAAGCGTAAACTCGCTGATATTGTCCGTGTCCGGAACATCGGCCGCAGACGCACCGGCTGCGCCTTTCGCGGAACTGAAAACAGCCTCCGCCACGCTACGGTTGAATTTGAACGGACTCGCCGTAGAAACTGCCACCGTAGGCGTGAGATCGCCTGTCGAAATGACGTATTTATCGTAAACGTTGAGACCGACGGCGGTGTGAGGATCTACCAGATAGCGGTACTGATTCCAGAAATCCGAAATAGTAGCCTTAGTCTCATCCTCGCTGGCCTTGTCCGCCCAGAACAGGCTCCTGATGCCGGAAAGGACGGGACGGTCAACGTTATACGATCCGTTTACCCGGAGGTCCATCATCAGTTTTGAAGTGTTTTTCTCGTCTTCACCGGATACGTCATAGATAAGGCGCTCGAGGTTCGACGAAATTAGTATGTCCATGGCGGGGGAGATCGTTACCTTAAATTCTCGGTTCGCGTTATAAAAACCGGTGTTAATGAAATCGGCTACGACCGAGTTGGAGTTCGCGGCGCAGATAAGGCGTCCGACCGGAAGCCCGTTTTTATACGCGTAATAGGCGGCAAGGATATCGCCGAAATTTCCCGTCGGGACAACAAAATTTACCGGTGTTCCGAGTGTTATGCTCTCAGAGCGTACGAGCGAAAAGTACGCGTGAAAATAATATACGATCTGCGGAAGCAGGCGGCCGAAGTTGATCGAGTTAGCGCTCGAGAGCTGCCAGCCTTCGCGCAGCATAGCGTCGCGGAAAGAATCGTCGCCGAAAATGCGCTTGACTCCGGTCTGAGCGTCGTCGAAATTTCCGCGGACGGCAACGACGCGGATGTTTCCGCCTTCCTGCGTCTGCATCTGCCTGCGCTGCATCTCGCTTACGCCGTTTTCCGGGAAGAATACCATGATATCTATGCCGGGAGCGTCTTTGAAACCTTCCATGGCGGCTTTTCCCGTGTCTCCGCTCGTTGCGGTAAGTATAGCTATTTTAGTGTCGTAAGAACGGGATTGATTTCCGTCTTCGGCCCCTTGTGCATCTGTACCGGCGGAAACTGCCTCCGGTCTGCGCCTTTTTTTCAGCGCGACTGACATGAATGCCGGAAGTGCCTGGAGCGCCATATCTTTGAACGCTGCCGTCGGACCGTGCCACAGCTCCATAATGCTGAGATTGCGACTTAACTTTCTCACCGGTGCGGGATCTTCGGCGTCAAATCTGCTTCCGCTTCCGTACGCGCGGTCAACGCAGTATTCTATTTCGGCGTCGGTGAAGTCGCCGGCGTAGCGTTTGAATATATGCGCGGCCAACGTTTTATAGTCCATTCCGCACATTTCGGCGAGTTCAAGCGAGTCGAATCTGACGTCGTGTTCTGGCACAAAAAGTCCTCCGTCGGGGGCAATGCCTTTCAGCACCGCCTCCGAGAAGCAAACTCCTTTCGCCCCGCCTCTCGTGCTTTTATAAGTCATAAAAATCTGTTCCTTTCGTTCGGATGAACGTCGTTAAGCGCCCGCGGCCTTTTCCGGAGCGTTAACTGTATTATAGTATATTATTTTGAAGTATTTTTCAAGATATTTATGAGCGCGGCTCTTTTCCAGCGGACGAATCCACAACGTTGACCCTCACGGTATATGACTCTGTTTGTTCGGGGCCGGTGATCGTCACGGTGACGTCAACGCTTCCGACGGCGAGAGCAAAAACGACGCCGCGGTCATTGACGATGGCAACGCCCGGATCCGACACTGTATACGTGATCGGGAAGATCCTGGCTTCGTAGGCCTCGCTGCCGTTAAAAGCATCGCCCCAGGTATTGTCCGAAAACTTTATATAACCGCGCAGCTGCGGAGTGTGCCTGTCAGCCAGATCGATCGTATATTCTTCGATCACCGGACGGAATTCGACTATCTGCTTGTTAAAATAGCCGTGGATCTCGTTGTAATCCTTCCGTACGTACACTTTGAATTCTGTCCGGAACCCCTTATAAGTGGCAGTAACGGTCGTGACCCCGAGCTTGCCTTTGATCGTCAGCGTTTGTCCCTTGAAACGGATGAGCGATTTATCGTAACCGGAGAATCTGATGTTTTTTGCATCCTCTATTTCGTGAGAATGCAGTATGTTATCGAGCCAGACTATCTTAACCGTTGTCCGGTCGGCGTATTCAGGAAACTCAAAAAGCTTAGGAGAACAGGTGATGCCTATCATATTGTTCATATCTTCAGCCGCGGCAAAATAGTCATCGCAGAGTATGCCTGTCTCTTTTCTGCCTGAGGAGAGCACGTCGTCCGGAGAGCCAATGTAAAGCTCCAGAGAAATACGCTGAACGGCCGTAGCCCACTTGCCCCAGTTGCCTTCGGCGCCGTTTGAAAAAGCGTATCCGACGAACAGGTCGTCGATCAGCCTGATGTGTCCGTCCGGGCGGTGCGCGACGCCCATATTATGGCAGAAAGTGTAAAGATTGTTCTTGAAAAGGCAGGTCTGAGTGAAATTTACGCCGTCCTCCGATTCGAAGATCGCGATCCCGCTGTTTGCGGAGAAACGCTGCTCCGTAGAAAAGGCGAGGAATTTGCCCGCTTCCTCGAGATAGACCACGTCGCTTGAATCCTGAGAGTTTCTCCTCGCGTAGCACGTACCGGTGTACTCGAGCCTTGCCGGCCAGTCTTCTTCCGTGTCTGTGACGGCAACTTTCGTATAACTGCCTTCTGAGCATGCCCACGTGTAATATACGTACAGTTTTCCGCGCGCGATAACGAAACTCGGCTCTCCCGCGCCGTACTTCAAATCATATTCGTCGTAATAAACGATCGGAGCCGGATCGCCGCCCCAGCCGCTGCCGTTCCATTTTTCGTAAGGTCCGTCGGGCCGTCTTGAGCGGGCAACGTACACGTTGTTGTTTACTCCGCCGTTCGCGCTTTCTATCGTTGACGTGTATCCCAGGTAGTACCAGCCTCCGAAGTATATGACGCCGGGATCGCAGCATGAGTATTTGTCCATCGAATCCGTGTTCGGCATTAACACGACCTTTTCGGGGCCCCATTCAACACCGTCTTTCGAATGGCGGTACGTGATCCAGTCCCATTCTCCGCCGTATCCCGGAGTCGAGAACCACCCGTCGCAAGACCCGTCGGCGTAATATATGATCGACGGTCCGTAGCGGTAGCCCGACGATCCTTCGAGCGGCGCGTAAATTATTTCGGGATCGCCTGATGCGGCGGCTTTTACGTGCGTATCGGGGTCGGGGTCAATATACCCGAGCGAGTCGGTGAAGAGCGCCGGTGTTTTGCTCGTATCGCATCCGTAAAGCAGCGCGGGGGTCAATATAAGTGCAGCGAGCATTGCCGCGATTATTATTCGTTTCATGTTGATCACCTGGATCCGGTTGGATGTTTTTCCGGCAATGTCATGATGCGCCGGTTCGGTGTTAACCTGGCTAATAATATAATATATGCCCGCAGTTTGCAAGGGCAATCCGCTCTGGCTCTTTTCCTGTTTCCGTGAAAA